>NZ_MLCO01000001.1 GCF_001982615.1 Teichococcus deserti
CTGCGGGCCTTCGCCTCCGCCGGCGTCGCGCTGGATCCGCCGTGCGAGGCGAAGCGGGTCTCCGCCATGCTGGGGCTGGTGGCGGCGGGGCAGGGGGCGGCGCTGCTGCCGGCGACCGCGGCCCAGCAGCGCTGCGAGGGCGTCCGGCTGGCCCGCATCGCCGACGGCGCCCGGCTGCCGCGGCTGGCCATGGCGCTGGCGGTGCCGCGCCGGCGGCTGGACGCGCCGATGCAGCGGCTGCTGGCGCTGCTGCCGGCTGGCTAGAGCGTGATCGCTTGCGGTGGACGCAGCGAAAAGCCGGACTCCCGCACTCCAGCCTGCCGCGAAGATGAAGGGCGCGTCCGGCATCCCGGCGACATCACCGACCATGGCGCGGTAGCGGTCGTCGGCGGCGGCGCGCGGCCTCGGGGTCGGCGGCCGGGGAGTCGAGCCCGATCCGGCTGTGATAGCTGCTGCACAGCTGGTGATGCAGACCCGGTGCCCGGCCCTCCTGCACCGCGGCGAGCTCGGCAACGCGGGTGCGCAGCCGGGCCGGCTCGTCGCGCCACAGCAGGATCTGCCCTGGACCCGGATCGGCTCGGGGAGGACGTCCCAATCGGCCGGCGCCGCGCGTTCCCAGTCCGGCAGCAGGTTGCGCGCGGTGCGGAACAGGTAGCTCCCGGCACCGGCCACCGGGTCCGGCGCCGTGGTCGCCAGCCGCAGCGAGGGCTCCTGCGCCAGCTCCTCGGCGGCGGCCGGGCTGCCGAGGCGCTTCAGCAGGAAGCGGGTCAGCGCCTTGCGCCGGTCGAGGAAGGCGGCGAGCAGCTTGTTGCGGTCGCCGCTCATGCGCGGGCGGATCTCCGGGGCCAGGGTGGCGATGCCGGCAGCCCTTGGCCTGGATGATAATCCTTCGCGAACGCTCGACAAAACTCGGCAGGCTTTGCATCCTATGTTGTCCCGCCGCGCCTGGGACCTGCCCTAGACTGCCGCGACGGTTCCCGGCGGGCCGGGAGAAGGGGCGAGGGTGGCGAAATTCGAGCTCGGCACGGCCGAGGGCGCGGCTCTGGAAGTCTGGGTCTCCAACGCCCAGCCGCTGACCGTCGGGCTGTGGTTCGCCCAGGCTCGCATCTACGACGCCGAGACGGCCCGGACGCTGCAGGTGCTGCGCGGCGAGGGCACCTCGGCCGAGGCCGCCCGCAAGGAGGCGCTGGCCCTGGCCTGGCGCGCCGCCGGCAAGGCCGATTAGCCGACGCCGGGCCCTGACGGCGGCCGCAGCAGGCCCTGCCACGCCGGGCCGCCAAATCAGCAGAATCTGCCCGCCTGCGTCGTTGGATTGGCAGCCGCGCCAGTCCATCCTGCCCGCAAGATGATCGTGAACGGGGCCAACCCGTCGATCAGGGAGTGCAGTGCCAGCCGCCGCGGAAAGCGGAGCGTCGTGGCTGCGTGGGTCACGGCGTGCGCTGGCTTGAGCGCAAGGGGGACCCGAGCATGAACGACCATTCCACGGACAGGATCTTGGCGGCGCCGGCCTTGCGCCGCCGCGCTCTGCTGGCGCTGGGCGCCGGCGCCGGGCTGGCCGCCGCGGCGCCCGGCTTTGCGCCGTCGGCCAAGGCGCAGCCGGCACAAGGCATGCGCAAGGGGCAGGTGGTGGTCGGCCTCAGCCAGGAGCCCACCGCCTTCAACCCGCTGATGCCCGGCATCGAGGTCGACGAGACGATCTGGATGAACGTCTTCGACACGCTCTGGTACCCGATGCCCGATGGCAGCCTGGTGCCCAGCCTCGCCACCGAGGTGCCGAGCACCGGCAACGGCGGGATCTCGGCCGACGGGCTGCGCTGGCGGGTGAAGCTGCGGCCGGGCGTCACCTGGCATGACGGCACCGCCTTCACCGCCGAGGACGTGAAGTACACGCTGGAGCTGATCGTGGCGCCGGGCTTCAAGTCGCGCACGCGGCTGGGCCATGCGCTGGTGCGCGACATCGAGGTGCTCGGGCCGCATGAGATCGCCTGGCGGATGGAGAGCGCCTTCGCGCCCTACCTGGCCTTCCTGTCCAACACCTATATCGTGCCGAAGCACCTGCTGGCCGCGGCCTCCGACCCGAACACCGCGCCCTTCAACGGCGCCCCGGTCGGCACCGGCGCCTTCCGCTGGGACCGCCGCGTGCCCGGCGACCATATCCAGCTGGCCGCCAACGAGAAGTATTTCGGGAAAGGCCCGTTCCTGGAGCGGGCCATCCTGAAATACGTCCCCGACATGACGGCGCTCTATGCGCAGTTCCGCACCGGCCAGGTCGACGCCATCATCGGCACCGGCATCCCGGCCAATTTCGTGGCCGAGGCGGAGAAGCTGCCGGGCAAGCGGATCTCCAAGGTCTCCAGCGGCTCGCTGGAGGTGCTGATGCCCAATCTCGGCCAGCCGGCGCTGTCGGACAAGGCGGTGCGCCAGGCGCTCTATGCCGGCATCAACAAGAAGGGCATCATCGACGTCATCTTCTACGGCCTGCACAAGCCGACCGAGAGCTTCGCGCCGCAGGAAAGCTGGGTCTACAACGCCGACCTGCCGGCGCACCGCTTCGACCTGGCCGCGGCCAACGCCATGCTGGACAAGGCCGGCTGGGCGCGCGGCGCGAACGGCCTGCGCGCCAAGGACGGCGTGCCGCTGGCCTTCGACATCTCGACCACCACCGGCAACGCGCTGCGCGAGCAGAGCCAGCAGCTGCTGCTGCAGGACTGGTCGAAGATGGGCGTCGCCGCCAAGGTCAACAACATGCCGGCGGCGGTGATCTGGGGCGAGTTCTATGTCCGCTCCAAGTTCCAGACCCTGCTGGTCGGCACCGGCTTCCGCAGCGGCATCGACCCGGATCCCTCGAACCGCTTCGCCAGCAACGCCATTCCGGTGAAGGGCGGGTCGGGCGGCAACTACATGCAATGGGAGAATGCCGAGGCCGACCGCATCATGGTCGAGGCCCAGGCAACCTTCGACACCGCGCGGCGCAAGGCGCTGTATCTGCGCCTGCAGGAGATCGTGCGGGACGAGCTGCCGATCCTGCCGATCTACCAATACGTCACCGCCGAGGGCACCAAGTCCAACCTGATGGGCTATGCGCCCAACATCAACGCCCGCCAGAACACCTGGAACATGCGCGAGTGGTACTGGGCGTGACGCCGTTCCCGATGACCCGCCTCCGCGAGGAGGCGGGCGCATGAGCGGCTATGTGGTGCGGCGGCTGGGGCAATCCCTGGTGCTGCTGCTGATGGTCTCGATGATCGGCTTCGCCATCCTGCACCTGGCGCCGGGCGGGCCGCTGTCGCAATTCGCCGCCGGCGGCGACATGACCCAGGAAGACCTGGACCGCATCGCGAAGGAGCTCGGCCTCGACCGGCCGCTGCCGGTGCAATATGTCGAATGGCTGTGGCGCATGCTGCAGGGCGACTGGGGGCGGTCCTATCGCGACCAGCAGCCGGTGCTGCAGATCATCGGCTCGCATATCGGCGCGACGCTGGAGCTGATGCTGACCTCCACCCTGGTCGCCATGATGATCGGCGCCTGGGTCGGGATCCTCGGCGCCATCCGCCGCTATTCGATCTTCGATTCCCTGGCCACCATCGGCGCCATGGTGGCGCTGTCGATCCCGACCTTCTGGTTCGGCCTGGTCGTCATCTATGTCTTCTCGGTCGGGCTGGAATGGCTGCCGGCCGGCAACCGCTACACCATCGGCGATGAATCCTTGCTGGACCGGCTGCACCACCTGATCGGGCCCTGCATGGTCCTCGCCCTGGTCAGCACCGCGGTCTGGAGCCGCTACATGCGCAGCTCCATGCTCGACGTGATCAACCAGGACTATATCCGCACCGCGCGCTCGAAAGGCCTGCCGGAGCGGCGCATCCTGCTGAACCACGCCGTGCGCAACGCGCTGCTGCCGATGATCACCATCACCGGCCTGCATCTGCCGGCGCTGCTGTCGGGCGCGCTGGTCACCGAGACGGTCTTCACCTGGCCAGGGATGGGGCGGCTGTTCCTCGACAGCATCAGCTACCGCGACTATCCGGTGGTCATGGGCATCCTGGTCTTCACCTCGGTGATGGTGCTGGCCGGCAGCCTGATCGCCGACCTTTTGTACAGTGTCGCCGATCCGCGCATGGGGGCGCCGGGCTGATGAGCACCTCTGCCTCCCCTGTTGCCGCGGCGCAGGTGATCCGGCCGCGCGGGCCCAGCGCCTTCCGCCGCTTCGCCCGGCACCGGCTGGCCGCCCTCAGCCTGGTGCTGATCCTGTCGCTGACGCTGGCCTGCATCATCGTCCCGCCGCTGCTGCCTTTCTCGGACACCGAGATCGACATCATGCAGCGCTTCGCCGGCCCCTTCACCGGGCCGCATCTGCTGGGCACCGACCCGCTGGGCCGCGACACCCTGGCCCGGCTGCTGATGGCCGGCCGCATTTCCCTGTCCGTCGGCTTCTCGGCGATGGCCATCAGCATGGTGATCGGCATCGCCGTCGGGCTCTATGCCGGCTTCTATGGCGGCCGCATCGGCGCCATCCTGATGCGCTTCGTCGACGCCATGCTGTGCTTTCCCTCGATCTTCCTGCTGCTGGCCATCTCGGCCTTCCTGCAGCCCTCGGTGGGGTCGATCATCATGCTGATCGCGGCCACCTCCTGGATGGAGGTGGCGCGCCTGGTCGAGGCGCAGATCCGCGCGCTGCGCGCCCGCGACTTCGCCGTCGCCGCCCGCGCCATCGGCGCCAACGACCGCCGCGTCATGTTCCGCGAGCTGCTGCCCAATGCCGTGGCGCCGATCGTCGTCGCCGCGACGCTGAACGTGGCCCATGCCATCCTGGCCGAAAGCTACATCAGCTTCCTGGGATACGGCATCCAGCCGCCGACGCCGAGCTGGGGCAACATGCTCGAAAACGCTCAAAGCTATCTGACCAGCGCGCCCTGGCTGGCCATCATCCCCGGCGCCGCGATCACGCTCGCGGTCACCGGCTTCAACTTCATCGGCGACGGGCTGCGCGACGCGCTGGACCCGCGGCAGGAGGCGCGGTGATGGAAGACGGCACCGTCCTCGACGTCCGCAATTTTTCGGTCAATTTCGGCATCCTGCCCGCCGTGCGCGACGTCTCCTTCACCCTGAGGCCGGGCGAGACCCTGGCGCTGGTCGGCGAAAGCGGCTCCGGCAAGAGCGTCACCAGCCTGGGCATCCTGAAGCTGACCCCGCCGGTGCCCTTCTGCCGCATCGAGGGCCAGGCGCTGCTGCGCACCCGGAAGGGCGCGGTGGTCGACCTGGTGCAGGCCTCGGCCGAGGAGATGCGCGGGCTTCGCGGCCGCGAGGCGGCGATGATCTTCCAGGAGCCGATGACCTCGCTGAACCCGGTGCATCCGGTCGGCGCCCAGGTCGGCGAGGCGCTGCGCTTCCACCAGGGCCTGTCGAAGCGTGCCGCCCTGGCCCAGGCGGCGGAGCTGCTCGACCTGGTCGGCATCCCGGATGCCCGGCGGCGCCTCGGCGCCTTCCCGCACGAGCTCTCGGGCGGCATGCGGCAGCGGGTGATGATCGCGCTGGCCCTGGCCTGCGAGCCGGTGCTGCTGATCGCCGACGAGCCGACCACGGCGCTCGACGTCACCATCCAGGCGCAGATCCTGGAGCTGCTGCAGCGGCTGCAGCAGAAGACCCGGATGGCCGTGCTGTTCATCACCCACAATCTGGGCGTCGTCGCCGAGATCGCCGACCGGGTGATGGTCATGTATGCCGGCCGCGTCGTCGAGCAGGCGCCGGTGCGCCGTCTCTTCCACGCGCCGCTGATGCCCTATACCCGCGGGTTGCTGCGCTCCGTCCCGCGCCCGGATTTCTCCGGCGCCGAGCAGCCGCCGCTGGAGGCCATTCCCGGCAGCGTGCCCGACCCGCTGGCGCCGCCCCCCGGCTGCAGTTTTTCTCCCAGATGCGGGCATTTTTCCCCAGGGCTCTGCGACAGCGTGGCACCTCCGCTGACCCACGCCGAGCCCGGGCACCTGGTCCGCTGCGCCCGCTGGGCCGATGTCGCGGGAGCCGCCTGATGTCCGATTCTTTGCTCGCTGTCCGCGACCTGCGGAAGTATTTCCCCGGGCCCCGCCAGGGGATACTCGGAAAGCACGCCACGCTGAAGGCGGTGGACGGCGTCTCCTTCGACCTGGCCCGCGGCGAGGTGCTGAGCCTGGTCGGCGAAAGCGGCTCCGGCAAGAGCACCGTGGGCCGCACCGTGCTGCGGCTCGACAAGCCGACCGATGGCAGTATCCGTTTCGACGGGCAGGAGCTGGCCGGGCTCGACGACCGCGGCTTGCGCCCCTTCCGCCGCCGCATGCAGCTGGTCTTCCAGGACCCCTATTCCTCGCTGAACCCGAAGATGCGGGTGGAGGACATCGTCGGCGCGCCGCTGGAGATCCACGAGCCCTCGCTGTCGCGCGACGCCCGCCGCCAGAAAGTCGAAGACATGCTCGGCCTGGTCGGGCTGCTGCCCAGCCATGCCGAGCGCTATCCGCACCAGTTCAGCGGCGGCCAGCGGCAGCGCCTCGGCATCGCCCGCGCGCTGATCACCCATCCGGAGCTGGTGGTGGCGGACGAGCCGGTCTCCGCCCTCGACGTCTCGGTGCAGGCGCAGGTGGTGACGCTGATGCTGGCGCTCCGCCGCCAGCTGGGCCTGACCATCCTGTTCATCAGCCATGACCTGGCGGTGGTGGGCTATCTGTCGGACCGGGTGGCGGTGATGTATCTCGGCCGGCTGGTGGAGCTGGCGCCGACCCGGGCGCTGTTCACGTCGCCGCGCCACCCCTATACCGAGGCGCTGCTCTCGGCCATGCCGGTGCCCGACCCGGATGCGCCGCGCCGCCGCATCACGCTGGCCGGCGACATGCCCAGCCCGCTCGACCCGCCCTCCGGCTGCGCCTTCCGCAGCCGCTGCCGCTATGCCGAGGCGGCCTGCGCCGCGACCCGCCCGGAGCTGCGCGAGGTCGCTCCGGGGCATTTCAAGGCCTGTCTGCGGGACGATCTTTCGCTTATTGCCCCCTCCATGGGGGTGGCCGCATGATCGGACGACTGACAGAAATCTGGCGCTATCCGGTGAGCTCGCTGGGCGGCGAGCGGCTGGAGGCGGCGGAATTGCTGGCCGAGGGGCTGGCGCATGACCGCAGCCACGGGCTGTTCGACGCGCGCAGCGACGAGATTTCCTATCCCAGCAAGGGCAAGCGCTGGCGCACGGTGCCGATGGCCTCCTCACGCTGGTCGGAGACGGCCGGGCTTGAGGTTTCCGCGGATGGCGTTTCGTTCGGTTCGCCGGAGACGCAGTCGACGGCCCTGGAAGGCATCCTGGGCTTTCCGCCGGCGATCCGCGAATACGCCGATGAAGGGCCGCAGCCGCGCTACTGGCGGGCGCCGCTGCATCTGCTGACCAATGCCGACATCGCGCGGCTGCGGGCGCTGCTGCCGGATGCGGTGCTCGACCTGCGCCGCTTCCGGCCGAACCTGATGGTCGAGCTGGACGATGCCAGCGCCGCCATGCCGCAGGATGCCTGGCTGGGCCGCGAGATCCGCCTGGGCGAGGTGGTGCTGCGCGCCACCATCCCCTGCGTCCGCTGCGGCTTCACCAGCATGGAGCAGCCCGGCCTGCCGATGGACCCCCGCGTGCTGCAGCACCTGGTGCAGGATTTCGGCCGCAACTTCGGCATCTATTGCGAGGTGGTGGTGCCGGGGCGGCTGCAGGTCGGCGACGCCCTGGCGCTGGGCGCGCCGGTGGCGGAGACGGTGTCCTAGGCCGGCCCGGCCATCTTCTGCACCACCAGCTGCAGCGCTGCGCGGGCCGCGGGGTCGAGGCGGCGATAGGCGCGCAGCAGCGCCTCCTCGTCGCCGGCCAGCAGGCCGAGGGTCGCCTGGTCGTCCTGCAGCAGCTCGGCCGGGGGCGCGGCATCCGGGTCCAGCCCGACCAGATAGGCGACCGAGGTGCCGAGTTCCTCGGCCAGCCGGACCAGCTTCGGCCCGCGCGGCGCCGGCGCCTTGCCCGCCCGAAGCTTCTCCAGCAGGTCGGGCGCCAGGCCGGCGCGCCTGAAGGCCTCCTCGGCGGTCAGGTCGAGGCGGTCCAGCCGGCTGTCGATGCGCGCGACCAGGGGGGATGTGGCGATCTCCATCCCCCTGCCATAGCGCATGCCGGCCGCCGCGTCAGGATCGCCGCGTCCGGATCGCCGCGTCAGGGCGCCTCGTCAGGGCGCCTCGTCAGGGCGCCTCGTCCAGGGCGGGCGTCGCCTCCGCCCCGGGGTTCTCCCCCGGTTCGTCGCGCCCAGCTCCATGCGGGCCAGTTTCGTCGGACAGGCTGCGCAGCATCTCCGGCACCGAAGCCGCCGGCTGCGGCCGGCTGAACAGGAAGCCTTGCGCCTCGCGGCAGCCCCGCTGCGACAGGGTCTGCAGCTGGTTCTCGGTCTCCACGCCTTCGGCGGTGGTGACCATGTCCAGCCCGGCGCAGAGGTCGGTCACCGCCTGGACGATGGCGTCGCTCTGCCGCGACAGGCCCAGCTCGCTGGTGAAGGAGCGGTCGATCTTCACCTTGTCGAAGGGGAAGCGCTGCAGGTAGCTCAGCGAGGAATAGCCGGTGCCGAAATCATCCATGGCGATGCGCAGGCCCAGCGCTTTCAGCCGGTGCAGGGTCTGCAGCGTGGCCTGGCTGTCCTGCAGCATCACCGTCTCGGTGATCTCCAGCTCCAGCCGCGTCGGGTCCAGGCCGGAATCCCGCAACGCCGCCTCCACCACCTCGACCAGCCCGCGGCTGGCGAATTGCGCCGGCGACAGGTTCACCGCCACCCGCGGCGCGCCGGGCCAGCCGGCGGCATCGGCGCAGGCGCGGGCCAGCACCCATTCGCCGATCGGCACGATCAGCCCGATCTCCTCGGCCAGCGGGATGAAGGCGTCGGGCGGCACCAGCCCGCGCTCCGGATGGCGCCAGCGCAGCAGCGCCTCCAGCCCGGTCACGTGGCGCGAGGCGACGTCGACGATCGGCTGGTAGTAGAGCTCGAACTCGCCCAGCAGCAGGGCCCGGCGCAGCTCGATCTCCAGCGCGCGGCGCAGCTGCATGGCGGCGTCCATCGCCGGCTCGAAGAAGCGCCAGCGGCCGCGGCCCTCGGACTTGGCGCGGTACAGCGCCATGTCGGCGCCCTTCAGCAGCATGTCGGCCTCCAGCCCGTCCTGCGGCGCCATGGCGACGCCGATGCTGGTGCCGACCACCACCTGGTGGCCGTTCAGCTCGAAGGGGCGGCAGATGGTCTCGACCAGGCGGCCGGCCAGGGTGATGGCGTCCTGCGGCTGCTCGATGCTGCTCTGGATCACGGCGAACTCGTCGCCGCCAAGGCGCGCCAGGGTGTCGGTGTCGCGCAGCTCGTCGCGCAGCCGGCCGGCCACGGCGCAGAGCAGCGCATCGCCGATCGGATGGCCCAGCGTGTCATTGACCTCCTTGAAACGGTCGAGGTCGAGGCAGAGCACGGCGAAGCCCTGGCCGCGCCGGGCATGCGCCAGCGCCTGCTCCAGCCGGTCGCGGAACAGCAGCCGGTTGGGCAGGCCGGTCAGCGGGTCGTGCCGGGCGATATGGGCGATGCGCGCCTCGGCCTCGTGCCGGGCGGTGACGTCGATCAGCACGCCCAGGCAATGCCGCGGCCGGCCGTCGGGATGGTATTCCAGCCGGGCGCGGGCCTCGACATGGCGCAGCCCCCCATCCTCGCGCCGCACCCGCCAGGCGCCGCCCGAGCTGCCGGCGCCGGCGGCCACGTCCTCGGCCAGCCGCGCCTCCCAGGCGGCGCGATCCTCCTCGACCAGGCCGCCGAACCAGGTGGCGGCGGGGACCGGGGCCCCGTCCACCGGGTGGCCCTGCAGCCGCCGCGCCACCCCGCCGGCCTGCAGCGTGCCGCTGGCGAAGTCGTGGCGGAAATGGCCGATTTCGGCCGCCTCCAGGCAGAGCCGCAGCAGCGCCGCCGCCTCGCGCCCGGCGGTGATGTCCTCCAGCGTGCCGACCCACTCCTGCAGCACGCCGTCCTCGTCCTGCAGCGGCACCAGGCGGATGCGCAGCCAGCGGCCCTCGGCGCCGGCATGGCCGTCGATCCAGGCCTCGGCATCGAGCGGCGCCACGGCCTGGCGCGCCGCGGCCCAGGCGGCCTGCAGCGTGGCCGGGTCGGCCGGGCCCAGCGCGGCGATCCAGGGCGCGCCTGCGGGCGCCTCCAGCCCGTGGCCCTCCAGCACCAGCCCTTCGGCATCGGTGCGCCAGATGGCGCTGCCGGCGGCCTCGACGATGGCGCGGTGGCGCCGCTCGCTGGCGGCCAGCGCCGCGGCGGTGGTCTCGCGCGCCGCCATCTCGCGCTGCAGCCCGGCATTGGCCAGCCGCATCTGCAAGGGCGAGGGCAGCGTCAGGATGCGCGGCAGCAGCAGCCAGAGCGCCAGGGTGGTGGCGACCGAGACCGCCGCCGTCGCCGCCTTCACCAGCGCCTGAAGGCCATAGGCCGGCAGCCAGAGCGTCGCCAGCTCGATCCAGTGGCCGGCGCCGCAGAGCAGGATGAAGGCGGCGAACATCCAGAGCACGGGCGCATAGACCAGGTCCGGCCGCCGCCGCACCACCTGCATCAGCACGACGGGAATGGCGAAATAGGACAGGCCGACCAGGCTGTCGGCGATGATATGGGTCCAGACCAGCCCGGGCTGCCACAGCAGGCAGAAGCCGTGCGGCGTCAGCCCCTGCGGATCGACCAGCCATTCCAGGAAACGGTCCATGCGGCATCCCCGAGGCGCGCGCGACGGCGCGGGCGCGATGGGCGGCGCCCCGTTCTTGCATGAACCGCCCTGGGGAAGCCGCCATCGAAGCAGCGTGGCGGAAAAGGCTTACGCTTCCGTGAAGTCTGGCGGCGGGGAAGTCACGCTGCATGCCGGGGCCCCTCAGAGCGCAGCGGCACGCCCGCGCGCGGCGAGACCAGGAAGCCGACCCGCTTCGGCCGTGGATCGCCCGGGGCGAGCGCGGTGACGCGGCAGCGCGCCAGCAGCACGCCCAGCAGCATGCCCAGCAGCAGCTTCAGCTCGGACAGCGAGAACCGCGCGCCGGGGCCCATCCGCTGGCCGCCGCCGAAGGGGAAGTACTCCCAGGGGGCGAAGCGGGATTCCAGGAAGCGCTCCGGGCGGAAGCGGTCGGGCTCGGGATAGAGCTCCGGGTCGTGGTGCAGGATGGCGGCGCTGGCGGCCACCGTCAGGCCGGCCGGGATCTCCCAGCCGCCCAGCTGCATGGGCTTGGCCAGCACCCGGTTGACATCGGTCACCGCCGGCCAGAGCCGCAGCACCTCGCGCACCACGGCGTCCAGATAGGGCAGGCCAGCCACCGCCAGCGGGTCGGGATCGGGGCCGAGCGGCGCCAGCTCATCGAGCAGCCGGGCCAGGCCATCGGGCCCACTGTGCAGCCAGTGCAGCGCCCAGCACGGCGGGACCACCGAGGTCTCGTGACCGGCAATCGCCGTGGTGATCAGGTTGTCGACCAGCGGGGCCTCGCTCATGGCGCTGCCATCCTCGTGCCGCGCCGCGACCAGCCGGCCCAGCACGTCGCCGCGCGCCGCCCCCTCGGCCCGGGCGCGGGCGACCGCCTGGCGCAGCATGTCCTCCAGCTATCCCGGCGCGGTCGCGAAACGGCGGAAGGGCGGCAGCCCCTCCTGCTGGTGATGGTGCTGGCGCTGGTCTTCATCGACCTGGTGCTCTCGGCGCAGTTCGAAAGCTTCCGCGACCCGGTGATCGTGCTGTCGGTGGTGCCGGTCGCCATCGTCGACGCCGGGCTCGGGCTGATCGCGGTGGGCGGCTCGCTGAACGCCTACAGCTTCATCGGCCTGGTGACGCTGGTCGGCCTGGTGGCCAAGAACGGCATCCTGATCACCGAATTCGCCAACCAGCTGCGTGACGAAGGCCGGACCATCGAGGAAGCCGTGGCCGAGGCCGCCGCCACCCGCCTGCGCCCGCTCCCGCGAAGACCTCGGCGCGGTGATGGTGGGGGGAATGGGGCTCGGCCTCGCTCGGGCTGCGCCTCGATGCCGAGGGTGAGGGTGGTCATGCCCGTCTCCTGCCGTGTGCCAAAGGACGGCTAGAGCCGCCGCAGCGCCAGCGCCAGCCAGTGCCCCGGCAGCGGCTGCCACTGCGCGACGCGCCAGGCCGCGACTGCGCCCGTCTCCGGCGGCGCGAAGAGCAGCCGCGGCGGGCCGAGCGCGAAGGCGAAGCGCTCCAGCCCCAGCCCGATGCCATGCCCGGTCGCCTTCACGAAGCTTTCCTTCAGTGTCCAGATCTGCAGGAAGGCGGAGGGCTGCTCGGCCGCGGGCAGGGTGCGCAGCATCGCGGCCTCCTCGGGGGCGAAGAAGCGGTCGGCCAGGCCCGGGGTCAGCGCCGGACGCGACAGCGCCTCGACATCCAGCCCGACATCGTCGGTCGCGGCCACGGCGCAGGCCACCAGGCTGCGGCAATGCGACAGGGAAAAACGCAGCCATGGGTGTCCCTCCACCTCGGGCTTGCCGGCGGCGCCGGTGGCGAAGCACCAGTCCTGCGGCGGCCGGCCGCCATGGTCGGACAACATCTGCCGCTTCAGCGCATGGGCGGCGACATAGGCGCGGCGATCCGCCTCGAAATGGAAGCGCGCGGCGCGGGCCTGCTCCTCCGGCGACAGCAGCGCCTGCCAGCGGGCCAGCGTCGCGGCATCGGCCGTGTCGGGCCGCAGCCAGCCCAGCCGGACCTCGCCGCGGCTCAGCATGGCCGCGAGGCCTCTTGACGGGCGCGGCTTTCCGATAGCCGGGGCACGACGGCGCGGGGCGGGGTGACGGCCATGGGGGCGACTATCATGGCGGCGGGCGCGACGGCAATTCCGCCGGGCGCCGCCCGCACCGTCACGCTTTCGCCGGCCAGGGCTCGCAAGACGACCAGATGGGCCGCGAGCTCCATGCGCAGGACGCCGTCTTCCGCGCCAGCCTGGCGCGTTGCGACCAGGCCGCCGGCCCGGTCGAGGGCCGCCGCCTGAGCCAGATCATCGATGGCCGCCCGATGGCCGAAAGCGCTGGCTTCGACCGGCAGATCGAGAGCGCGCCGGCGCTGCTGGCCATCGTCTGGAGCCTGGCGCAGAGCCTCTTCGCCCGCGGCATCCGCCCCGACCTGCTGCTGGGCTACAGCCTGGGCGAGACCATCGCCGCCACCGTCGCCGGCGTGCTCACCCTGGAAGACGCCTTCTCCCTGATTGTCGAGAATGCGCGCAGCTTCGAGGCGCTGCTGGCCCCGGCGGCGATGCTGGCGGTGCTGGCGCCGGCTTCGCGCGTCATGGCGCTGCCCGCCGTCGCCGCGGCAGATGCCGAGCTCGCCGCCGTCAACAGCCCGCAGCATTGCGTCCTCACCCTGCCGCAGGCGGGGCTGGCCGGTCTGACGGCGGCGCTGGGAGCCGAGGGCCTCGTCATCGCGGCGCTGCCGGTGCGCTGCGGCTTCCACGCCTCGCTGCTCGACCCGGCGGAGGGCGCGGTGCGCGCGGCCCGATCCGCTTCGAGGCAACGATCCGCGCGCTGGCTGGCGAAGGCCGGCCGCTGCCCTTCGTCGAGGCCGGCCCCACCAGCACGCTTGTCGCCTTCGCCCGCCAGGTGCTGGGCGCGCAGGCCCTGGCGCTGCCGGCGATCAACCAGTTCGGCCATGACCTGCGCAGCGTGGCCCTCACCCAGCCGGCGCTCTATGCGGTGGAGGCGCCGGGCCAGCTGGCGCGGGTCGAGGACAGCGGCCGCGCCCCGGATTTCGTCGCTGGCCACAGCCTGGGCGGATATGCCGCGCTGTTCGCCGCCGAGGCCTTCGACTTCGCCACCGGCCTCCGCCTGGTTCAGAAGCGCGGCGGGCTGATGGGCGCGGTCAGCGGCGGCGGCATGATGGCGGCGCTCGGCCTGCCGCTGGAGCGGCTGCGCGATCTTCTGGCAACCGACCCGGCCCTGTCCGCCGTCGACCTGAGCCCGACCCGGAGTTCCGCGAGATCGGCCCCGGCCACGTGCTGACGAAATGGCTGGCCGACATCCGCAAGGCGCCGGTGCCGGCGAACATCGCGCGGCGGTTCCGAGCGCCAGAGCGAGGGTCTGGGCCCTGGTGCCCCGCCTGCGCGACGGCGGCTGAGACGGCTTGCCACGCTGCCCGGCGGCTGCGCAGATGGCGGGCACCACCGGTCCCGAGGAGCCCGCCATGAAGCTGCCGCCCTTGCCCTTCACCGCCGTCCACTGGGACGCCCTGCCGGCCACCGAGCACAAGGGCGAGACCGGCATGGCGCTGTGGCGCACGCTGAACAACGGCGACGTGCGCATGCGCGTGGTGGAATATTCCCCCGGCTATCTGGCCGACCACTGGTGCGACCGCGGCCATGTCATCTACGTCATCGAGGGCGAGCTGCAGACCGAGCTGAAGGACGGCCGCACCTTCACCTTCGCGGCCGGCCATGGCTACACCGTGTCGGATTTCGGCGATCCGGCGCATCGTTCCTCCACGGTCACCGGCGCCAAGCTGTTCATCGTCGACTGAGCCAGCCTCAGCCGCTGCGCTTCGACCGCCCGACCAGCTGGGTCGGATTGACGAAGCGCAGCGCGATCAGCAGCCAGACCAGCGTCACGCTCATGTAGATCACCGCCATGGCGTCGATCGACTGCACCGCCCGCACGCCCGAGGCGAAGACGGCGTAGTAGAGCGCCACCACCAGCGTCTGGCTGGTCGGGCCGGCGGTCAGGAAGGTCAGCTCGAACATGGCGATGGTGCGCACCAGCACCAGCAGCAGCGCCGCCATGACTCCCGGTGCCAGCAGCGGCAGCAGCACATGCAGGAACAGACGCCCGGTGCCGGCGCCGAAGACGCGGGCGGCGGCCTCGACGCGCGGGTCGATCTGCTCGATGAAGGGGATCATCACCAGCACGACGAAGGGGATGCTGGGCACCAGATTGGCCAGGATGACGCCGGCCATGCTGCCGCCCAGCCCGCTCTGGTACAGCACCGTCGCCAGCGGGATGCCGTAGGTCACCGGCGGCACCAGCATGGGCAGCAGCAGCAGCAGCATGGCCAGCCGCTTGCCCGGGAAGTCGCGCCGCGCCAGGGCATAGGCCGCCGGAACGCCGAAGACGGCCGAGAGCACCACCACCGCCAGCACCACCTGGAAGGTGGTGAGCAGCACGTCGCCCAGCTGGAACTCGCTCCAGGCGGCGGCATACCAGCGCAGCGTCCAGTCGGCCGGCAGCCAGCTGCGCAGCCAGCGCGTCCCGAAGGAGCTGACGACGACGGTCGCGATCAGCGCCAGCAGGTTGACGACGAAG
This sequence comes from Teichococcus deserti, assembly GCF_001982615.1. Lineage (GTDB taxonomy): Bacteria > Pseudomonadota > Alphaproteobacteria > Acetobacterales > Acetobacteraceae > Pseudoroseomonas > Pseudoroseomonas deserti. The sequence continues at coordinate 15,303 of NZ_MLCO01000001.1, forward strand.
AAGCCGACCAGGGTCCAGAGCGCCGTGGCCCAGAGCCGGTCGACGAAGCGATGGCGGATCTGCATCGGCTCAGCCCTTCGCGCCGCCGGCGGGGCCGCGATAGAGCAGCCCGCGCAGCCCCAGCGCCATGCCGACCACGGCAAGCTGCGTCGCCCCCATGATCAGCGCGACGGTCGAGGCCATGGCATAGTCGTATTCCTCGAAGGCGGCCTGATACGCGGCGATCGAGATGACCCGCGTCGTCCGGCTGGGATCGCCCACCAGCACCGCGGATGGCAGCACCGAATAGGCCTGCACGAAGGACAGGCAGAAGGTGATGGCCAGGCCCGGCAGCAGCAGCGGCAGCAGCACGTGGCGGAAACGGCGCGACGGCCCGGCGCCGAGCGTCGCGCCCGCCTGCTCCAGCGCCGGATCGATGCCGGTGACATAGGAGAGGGTCAGCAGGAAGGTGAAGGGGAAGCCGGTGATCAGCAGCGACAGGAAGACGCCGGTATAGCTCTGCACCAGCTTCACCGGCGCGCCGATCAGGCCGAGCAGCATCAGCGTGCGGCTGAACCAGCCCTGCGGCCCGAAATAGTTCAGCATGCCTTCCGAGACCAGCACGGTGCCCAGCGTGATCGGCAGCACCAGCACGGTGATCAGCAGCCGCTGCCGCCGCAGATGCCGCACGCGCAGCGCGATGGGCAGCGCCAGCAGCAGGTTCAGCAGCGTCACCGGCAGCGCCAGCCGCATCGTCACCCAGACAGTGTCGCGGAAGAAGGGATCGCCGAAGAAGCGCGCGTAGTTGCCGAGCAGCGACCCGTCCTTCGGCCTGAACGACAGGAACAGCCCGTAGAGGAATGGATAGACGAAGAGCAGCACCAGCAGCGCCACCGCCGGCAGCACCAGCAGCGTGACGCCGTCGATGCCGCGCGCCGCCAGCCTGCCGCGCACGGTCACGGCTGCATCTCCGGATAGGCCAGCACGCGGCGCGGATCGGCGCCGAGGCAGAGCGTCTCGCCCAGGGCCGGGCGCTCGGCCGCGCGGAAATGCAGCGCGTCGCCGCGGGCGCTGCGCGCCAGGCCGTGGAATTCGCGGCCGATGAACTCGACGGCTTCCACCTGGGCGCGCAGATGCGGCGTGCCCTCGGCCACCGGCTGCAGGTCGTCGGGGCGCAGCGCCAGGGTCGCGGTCTCGCCTGCGATCGGCGCCGCCTCGATGCCCTGCAGCTGGCCGATGCCGAGATCGAGCGTCAGCACATCGCCGTCGCGCGCGAGGATGCGGGCGGCGAGCCGCGTGCGATAGCCCATGAACTCGGCGACATCGAGATGCGCCGGGCGCGCGTAGAGCTCTTCCGGCGCGCCCACCTGGCGAATGCGGCCGTCACGCAGCACGACGATGCGGTCGGCCAGCGACAGCGCCTCTTCCTGGTCATGCGTGACATAGATGGTGGTGGTGCCGAGCTGGTTGTGGATGCGGCGGATCTCCTGCCGCATCTCGATGCGCAGCTTGGCGTCGAGGTTCGAGAGCGGCTCGTCCATCAGCACCAGCGGCGGCTCGACCACGACGGCGCGGGCGATGGCGACGCGCTGCTGCTGGCCGCCCGACATCTGCCCCGGCAATTTCTCCGACTGCGATTCCAGCCGGACCATGGCGATGGCGGCGTCCACCCGGCGCTCGAGCTCGGGCTTCGGCACGCCGCGCATGCGCAGGCCGAAGCCGATGTTGCGCCGCGCCGTCAGATGCGGGAACAGCGCATAGTTCTGGAAGACCATGCCGAAGCCGCGCTCTTCCGGGCGCAGCGTGTCGATGCGGCGCTCGTCCAGCCAGATGCTGCCGCCGGTCAGCGGCAGGAGGCCGGCGATGCAGTTCAGCGCGGTGGACTTGCCGCAGCCCGAGGGGCCGAGGAGGGCGATGAACTCGCCGCGCTGGATCGTCAGGTCGAGGCCCTTCAGCGCGTTCAGCGCGCCGAAATCGCGTTGCAGCCCGTCGAGCCGCAGCGCGTGGAAGGCCGGGCCGGGAGCTGCGCCCATCAGCGCCGCGCGCCGACAAGCTGGTCCCAGCGCCGGAAGGCCAGCACCATCTGGTCCGGCTTCAGCGGCAGCTCGATCGGGTTGTTGGCGATGAGCTCGGCATACTCCGGGCGGCCGAACTCGGCGATCACCTCCTGGCTGCGCTTCGGCGCCATGCTGACGGGGACGCCGCGCACCGCGGGGCCCGGGTAGAGATAGCCTTCGTCATAGGAATAGGCCTGCATCTCCGGCTTCAGCGCGAAGGCCATCATGTCCAGCACGACGGCCATGCGCGGATCGGGAATGCCCTTGGGCACGCACATGAAGAAGGCGTCGGAGACCCAGTGGAAGCCCTTGATCGTGGCGACCTTGGCTTCCTTCGGCACGATGCCCAGCGCGCGCGGATTGATGTCCCAGCCCGTCGTGGTGATGATGATGTCGCGCGAGCCCTCGCCGAACTCCTTCATCGTCACGCCGGTGCCGGCCGGATAGGAGTCGATGAATTTCCCCAGCTCCTGCAGGTAGGACCAGGTCTTGTCCCAGCCATTGACCGGATCCATCGGATCCTTGTCGCCCAGGATATAGGGCAGGCCCATCATGAAGGTGCGGCCAGGGCCGGAATTGCTCGGCCGCGCATACATGAAGCGGCCGGGATGGGAGCGCGCCCAGGCCAGCAGATCCTCGGCGGTCTGCGGCACCTGCGGCACGCGATCGGGCATGTATTCCAGCAGCGGGCCAGAAGGGTAGTAGTTCATCACCACGCCGAAGCCGGCGCCCTGGGCGCGGTGCAGGTTCAGCGCGGCGGGCTCGTAATTCTCCTCGATCTTCGGGAACTTGTCGTCGAAGTCGGGAAGGATCCTGCGCCAGAGGTCGAGGCTGAGGCCGGCGGCCAGCCCGTCGCTGCCTGTCAGCACCAGGTCGATATCGGCGCGGCCGGCATCCTGCTGCGCCTTGATCTTGCCGGCCAGCTCCGGCGCCGGCGCCTTGACGAAGGTGACGCGCGAGACCAGGCGCGGATTGGCGGCGCGGTAATCCTCGAAGGCCTTCTGCATCAGCGCCAGCGCGCCGCCGACATCCATGATGGTGATGGCGGCGGGGCTCTGGGGCAGCGGCGGCGACGCGGCGCGGGCCGGGAGGGCGAGCCCGCCGGCGGCGACCGCGGCGAGGCCGCCGATCACCCGGCGGCGTGGCAGAGGCAGAGCAATGCGGTCATGCGACATCGTCATTCTCCAGGTTCGGGGCGGGATAGGCGCGTTCGATCGGGCCAAGACGCAGGCTGCGAAGATGCAGGCCCTCGTCCCAGCGGAGTTGTGTGGCGGGCAGGGTGATGCCGCGCGCCGCCAGCGCCGGGCGCAGCAGAGCCACCGGCCGGGCGGAGCCCATGGCCAGCGCCGTCGCCGCATCGGCGAGGCCCCAGCGCAGCAGGTTGCGCAGCGCGGTGTCGAGGCAAAGGCCCGAGCCCGCCAGCGACAGCTGCCCGGGCAGCCGTACCGCGCCGGCGGCGTCGCGCTCCACCCGCATGCCGGCGAAGTCGTAGAGCCCGGCCGGCGCGGCGGCGGCGGCGACGGCGTCGGTGACCAGGATGGCGCGCTCGCCGGCGGCGCGCAGCAGCACCTTCAGCGCCTGCGGCGGCAGGTGGATGCCGTCGGCGATCAGGCTCACCGCCAAGCGATCCTCGGCCAGCTGGGCGAAGATCGGATTGGCCAGCTTCGGCAGGTCCTGCGGCAGCCCGTTGCCGAGATGCGTGGCCAGCGTCGCGCCAGCATCCGCGGCGGCCCGGATGGCGGCGAAATCGGCGGCGCTATGGCCGATGGCGACCAGCTTGCCCGCCGCGCGGGCCCGCCGGATGAAGACTTCGGCGCCCGGCAGCTCGGCGGCGATCGTGACCAGCAGGATCGGGCGCTTCAGCCCGGCCTCCAGGCTTTCGACCAGCGCATAGTCCGGCGGCTGCATCACCGCCGGCGGATGGCAGCCGTGATAGCCCGGCGCCGGATTGAGGAAGGGACCTTCGAGATGATAGCCGGGGCACATCAGCGCGCCCAGCGGGCTTGCCTCGAGGGCCGCGTCGAGCGCCTCGAAACGCTCCTGCAGGGCCCTGGCGTCGGCGGTGATGATGGTCGGCAGCAGGCTGGTGACGCCGGTCGCCAGCAGCGCCTCCAGCGCGCCGGTCATGGCGGCGGCCGTCAGTGCCGCGCCGGCGTTGAAGTCGACGCCGGCGAAGCCGTTGACCTGCAGGTCGACCAGCCCTTCCGAGATCACGCGCCCGCCGTCCTGGTCAGGAGCGAGGCCGAGTCGGGATCAAGAAAGATCGTGGTGTCGGCATGGTTCTGCAGGATCGAGGCCGGGTGCAGCGGCGTCACCGGCCCTTCCAGCGCGTCGCGCACCGCCGCCGCCTTGCGCCGGTCCGGCGTGGTCAGGATGATTTTCCCGGCGCGCAGGATCTGTCGCACGCTCATCGAGATGGCTTGGCGTGGCACGGCCTGCAGCGTCGGGAACCAGCCTTCGCCCAGCTGCTGTCGGCGGCAGGCCTCGTCCAGCGTCACCAGGATGAAGGGCTCCTCGGTTTCGAAATCTGCCGGCGGGTCGTTGAAGGCGAGATGGCAGTTCTCGCCAATGCCGGCGAAGCAGAGGTCGACGCGCCGGCCCCGCAGCAGGGCGCTCAGGCGCTGCGCCTCGGTGGCCGGATCCGCGGCATCGCCCACGACCGGGTGGAAAACCGGCGCATCGCGCAGCGGCGCCAGGAAGCGCTGCCGCAGATAGCCCCGGAAGCTGGCGGGATGGCTGTCCGGCAGGCCGACATATTCGTCGAGATGGAAGGCGGTGACCCGGCGCCAGTCGATGCCGGGCGCCGCGGTCAGCGCTTCCAGCATGGCGAACTGGCTCGCCCCGGTCGCGACCACGATGCAGGCCTCGCCATGCTCAGCCAGGACATCGCGCAGCGCGGCCGCGCCAAGCTCGGCCGAGGCCAGGCCGAGCGCCGCGGCGTCGGGGCATATCCGGACATCGATCATCTTCTTGGACGTTCCGATCGAGACAGGGTTTCACAAGACCGGTTAGGATCAGGCCAGGGAATCAGATCCGTTGCAATTGAATTCTGAAATCGCATGTTCATAATTATGCCGAGACTGCCGAAGGGTCGCCAATGATCCTCGCCTTGCCCGACGAAGCCCGTTTCGAGGAGCCCGCCGCGCGCGACCGCGCCCGTGTCCTGTCGGCGCTGGCCGGCGGAAGGCTGAGCTCGCGGCCGGAGATGGTGGAGCAGCTCGGGCTGCGCTCCACCACCGCCTCCCGCTGCGTGGCCGAGCTGCTGCAGCGCCGCCTCGTGCTGGAGGCGTCCGGCGAAAAGCTCGGCCGCGGCAGGCCGGCGGCGCGGCTGATGCTGAACCCAAGGCGGCTTGGCGTCGCGGTGATCCATGTGGTGAGCCGCGCCTTTGTCGGCATGCTGCTCGACCTCGGCGGCCAGGCGATCGCGCGCGAGGTGTTGCCGGTTCCGGCGGAGGCCGACAACAAGGCGCTTGGCACGGCGCTGGCGGCGCTGGCCGGGCGACTGAAGGCCACGGCGCCGCGCGGCATGGCGCATGCGGGGACGGTGGTCTGCATTTCCGGCGTGGTCGATGTCGGGCAGCGGCGCTGGCTGGTCTCCTCGCGCTGGCCACGCATGCGGCATCTCGACATTGCGGCCGCGGTCGATCCGGTGGCCGGGCCGGTGCAGGTGGTGCGCCAGCTGGATGCCGAGCTGCGCGCCCAGGCGCTGGCCGACCCGGACGCCTATGCCGAGGGCGCTGTGCTGCTGCATTGGGGCTGGGGGATCGGCATGGGCTATGCCGTGGCGGGCGAGCCTTTCGGCGCCGCCGGCGGCCCTTTCGGGGAGATCGGCCATTGGCGCGTCGCCGCCGGCAAGCGCTGCGGCTGCGGCGGCGAAGGCTGCCTCGAGACCGTCGCCGCGCTGTGGTCGCTGCTGCCGCTGCTGCGGCGCCGCTGGCCGGAGCTCGCCGATGATGAGGACCGGCTGCTGGAGCAGCTGCGCCATCTCGACCTGGTGGCCGTGCCGGCGATGCGGGCCGCCGCGGCGGAGGTGGCGCGCGCGCTGGCCAATCTCTGCCGCATCCTGTTTCCCGCCCGGGTGATGATCAGCAGTCCGCTGATGGGCAATGCTCGGTTCTGGGCGGAGTTCGAGGCGTTGTTCCGCGCCGAAGGTCTGATGGAGGAAATGCCGCCGCCGCCGCTGCACCACGCGCCGCCCAGCGCCGGGCGCGGCATGATGGGCGCCGCGGGGCCGCTGCTCGGCCGCGCCCTGGAAGAGCTGCTGCGCTGATCAGCGATCAGCCAGGGCGGAAGCCGAAGCTGACCAGGTGTCGCGCCGCGCCGCCCGGCGGCAGCAGGCGCATCGACGGCTTCTCGGTGATGTCGCCGGCGAAGCCGACGGGATCGCCATGGCCGGTCCAGGATTCGAGGCAGACGAACGCCGCGCCGGGCGGCGACCACAGCGCCAGATGCGGCATGTCCTGCATCCGCAGGCTGATCGTGCCGCGCGGACCATTGTCGAAGCGCAGGCTGCGGCTGGCGAGGTCAAGGAAGCAGACGGCCTCATTCGCCAGCAGGGCGCGGGTGACGGGCAGCGTGCCTCCGGCCAGCGGCACCGGCCGGCGCTGTTCGGAAATCAGGCCGCCAGGGGCGATGACGGGGACTTCCGGCGTCTCCTCGGCAGGGAAGCGGAGCCGTGCCGACGCGGGATCGAAGTCGGTCAGGAAGCCGGGATGCAGGCCCAGCGCATAAGGCAGCGCTTCGTCGCCCGGATTGCGGATGGTGAAGCGCGCCGAAAATCCACTCGGCCGCAGCCGGTAGCGAAGCTCCAGCGCAAAGGCGAAGGGGAACTGCCTCCGGCTTGCCGCGTCGTCCTGCAGCCGCAGCGTGACGCGGTCCTCGGCTTGTGCCACGAAGCTGAAGGAAGACTGCGCGGCGAAGCCATGCACGCCCATCGGGTAGGCGCGGCCGCGATGGCGGATCTGCGCGTCGCGGCACCAGCCGACGACGGGGAAGAGCACCGGGGAGATCTTCGGCCAGTAGGCGGCATCGCCGTGCCACAGCAGATCCTGGTCGCCGACGCGCCAGCGGCGGGGCTCGGCGCCCAGCGTCGCGATGTCGAGCTGCGCGCCGTCGCGGCGCAGGGTGATGGTGCTGTCCGGCATGGCGCGGCCTCCCACGGCGGTTGAAGCCGGGAAGGCCGCGCCTGGCAAGGGTTGTCAGGCCAGCCGGGCCGGACGGACGTAGATCAGCACGGCGATGACGCCCAACACCGCGATGGCGCCTGCCAGGATGAAGGCGCTGGTGAAGGAGCCGGTGCTCTGCACCATGTATCCGGTGACCGCCGGGCCGATGATGCCTGCGGTGTTCGCCAGCCCGTGGATGAAGCCGCCGACGCCGCCGACATGGCTGGCCGGCACCGTATCCTGCACGATCGCCCAGTAGATGCTGCCCGTCAGGTACAGCGCGCAGACGGTGACGGCGACAAGGGCGACGGCGCTGGTCGCCGTGGTCATGAAGCCAGCCAGGATGATGGCGATGGCGGCGACGCCCAGGCAGGTCGACAGCACGATCTTGCGCGAGAACAGCGCGTCGCCCGTGCGGCGATAGATGGCGTCCGACAGGAAGCCGCCGCCGATCAGGCCAACACACCCCAGCAGCCAGGGGATGACGGTGACGAAGCTCATGTCGTGCAGCGACAGCCCGCGCGCCATGGTCAGGTAGCTCGGGAACCAGGTCAGGAAGAAGAACAGGATGTAGTTGTAGCCGAAGAAGGCGAAGGCCGTCGCCAGCACCACGGGGTTGCGCAGGTACCGGCCCAGGCCGCCGGCCTGGCCGCCGTCCTGCGCCAGCGGAGCAGGGCGGTCTGCCGCGATCTCGCGGCGCTCCTCGGCAGTGACGCGCGGGTCGGTCGCGGGATCGTTGCTGGCGAGCGCCATCCAGAAGGCCAGCCACACCAGCCCGATGGCCGCGACAACGAAGAAGGAAAACCGCCAGCCGAACTGCACGACGCAGAAGCCGACCAGCGGCCCGGCGATGGCGCCGCCCAGCGGCGTGCCGCCATTGGCGATGCCGACCGCGCCACCCGCCTCGCGGCGAGGGAACCAGTTGCTGACCGCCTTGTTGGCGGTGGCCGAGAACGGCCCCTCGCCGATGCCGAAGCCGATGCGCACCAGCATCATCGAGACGAAGCCGGTGGCAAGCCCCGTGGCCGCGCAGAAAACCGACCAGACGCCCATCGAGGCCGAGAAGATGCGGTGTGGCCCGGCACGGTCCGCCAGATAGCCACCGATGAAGTTGAAGATGGCGTAGCCGAAGAAGAAGCTGCTGAAGATCAGGCCCATCTCGCTGGGCGAAAGGCCAAGATCAGATGAGACCGCCGGCGCCGCAATGGAGAGCGCGCTGCGGTCCATGTAATTGATGATGCCTGCCAGGAACAGCAGGAAGACCACCAGGTGTCGACGCTTTTTCCACACGCCCGTTGCTCCCAATCCATTGTCTGGAACGGCGGGCGGGACCGGTTCGGGCGGCCGACGGGCGCCGGACAATTCCCTTCCCGGCCCCGGCGATGCCCGGGGTTCCTCTGTTGTGCCGGAAGATGCATGCTAGAATGGTAGAATGTCAACGGGCCCAAGCCGGCGCTTCCCAAGCCCGGCCGGACCGGTCCAGACTGGTAGTGAAGCGAGGAAAGCCATGCACGCCTGCGTCCTGCACGCCGCCCGGGATCTGCGCATCGAGACGCGCGATCTGCCGCCATCGGCGCCCCATGAGGTCCGCCTGCGCGTCCGCGCCGGCGGCATCTGCGGCTCCGACCTGCATTATTTCTTCCATGGCCGTGTCGGCGATTTCGTCATCCGCGAGCCGCTGGTTCCCGGTCATGAATTCGCCGGCGAGGTCGCCGAGGTCGGCGCCGCCGTGCAACGCCTGGCGCCCGGCATGCGCGTCTGCGTCAACCCGTCGCGCAATTGCGGCGCCTGCCCGCGCTGCCGCGAGGGACGGCCGAACCTCTGCGAGCGTGTCTTCTTCATGGGCAGCGCCAGCAAGTTCCCGCATATGCATGGCGGCTTCGCCGAGTTCACCACCGTCGCCGAAGGCCAGTGCTTCCCGGTCTCGGCGGATTTGCCCTTCGCCGAGATGGCCATGGCCGAGCCGTTGTCGGTGGCGCTGCACGCCGCGCATCGCGCCGGCAATCTGATGGGGCAGAAGGTGCTGGTGACCGGCGCCGGGCCGATCGGCCAGCTGGTCATGCTGGCGGCGCGCCGCGGCGGTGCCGCGCATCTGGCGATCACCGACATGATCGACCCGCCGCTGGCCGCCGCCCGTGCCATGGGCGCCGATGCCAGCTTCAACGTCGCCGAAGGCACCGGGGCGCTGCAGGAGGCCGCGGCGGCCATCGGCGGCTATGACGTGGTCTTCGAGGCGTCCGGCGCCAATGCCGCGCTGAATGCCGGACTGCTGGCGGTACGGGCCGGGGGCATCGTCGTGCAGGTCGGCTCGCTGCCCGGCGGCGAGACGCCGGTCATGGCCAACCGCATCATGGCGCGCGAGATCGACCTGCGCGGCGCCTTTCGCTTCGGCGAGGTCTTTGCCGATGCCGTGACCTGTCTGGAGAGACGGCTGATCGACATCCGCCCGCTGCTGACGGCGAAGTTCCCGATGGCCCAGGCGAGCGCCGCCTTCGACGCCGCCCGCGACCGCGCGACCAACCTCAAGGTCGTTATCGAGTTCTGATTTCTGTCGGGCTGCCGCCTTCGCGTGGCAGCGCTGCTTCCGGCACTCAACCTGCGGCGCGATCGTTCGCGTTGCGCCGCATGTCTGTCAGGTCGCGTCGAAATGCGACGGGAAGCGCGTGGCCAGCTGCGGCAATGAAGAAAGCACCTCGGACAGATGCTCGGCCATGGCGGCCTCGGCGGCGTCGGGGTCGCGCGCGGCGAGGCCTGCCAGGATGGCGCGATGCTGGCGCAGCAGCACCGGCCCCGGCGTCGCATGCGTCGGCACGCTCAGGAAGCGCACGCGGTCCATCTGCAGCTTCACCTCGGCCAGCGCGTCCCAGGCGGTCTCCTGTCCCATGCAGCGCGCGAAGCCCTGGTGCAGCGCGTCGTCCAGCGCCAGGAAGCCGGCATGGTCGCCGCGCTCCAGCGCTTCCTCCTGCTCGTCGACGTTGCGGCGCATGGCGCGGAGATCGGCGTCGGCCACGGCGCTGGCGGCCTGGCGGATGATGGCGCGCTCGACCGCCTGGCGGACGAAGCGGCCACCCTCGACGGCGCGCACCGAGATGCGGGTGACCAGCGTGCCGCGCTGCGGCAGGATGCGCAGCAGGCCGCTTTCCGACAGGCGGATCAAAGCGTCGCGCACCGGCTGGCGGCTGACGCCCATGATCTGGGCGAGCTCCGCCTCGGGCAGGGTCTGGCCGGGCTGCAACTGGTTGCGGATGATGGCGTCGCGCAGGAAACGCGCGATGTTCAGCCCGACAGGGCCGGAATGGTCCATCCGGCTGAAGGATTCCAGGACCTGCAGCGGCGCCATTGTTTGTCCAGTTCTCTGTGGTCACGGTTCTCGCGGCCCGGCGGGGCCTGCCGGCATACTACTATACGATTGCTGCTACCGTGCGAAGTCGGGATGACCATTCTGTTAGCCAAGGCTACCGGCATTTGTCCGCCCAGGCATACCAGTGCTCCAGCCTCAAGCTAATTTATTGACTTTGAAGGGTTTTACATCGAGAGCTGGCAATTCACCGATCCCCCATCTCGAAGCTCCAGAGCTATTCTTTCAGCGACAATGTTAATTCAGGCGGCTCCTATCAGCCAGACCGTCTGTTCTTCTTCAGTGCTGGCCCAACGCTACTTGAACGCACCACCTGTATGCAACCTGCAGCCGGCAGCTGCTTGGCCCAATTGGCCTTTGCTTCAGTAATCGGCACCCTGTCTCGGCAGCAGCCCCGACCCACGGAGCGTGATCGGGTTGGCGGTAAGCCGATGGGAGGCGCACTCCGCTAGCCATCGGAGGTAGTCGTCGGCATCCCGGTGCGGCAGTGGGGCCAGCCCCACGTCACCGATGGTGACAAGCCGAGCCCCGTGCGGCGGGGCGGATGTGGTGACCGGTGCGGCGCCGACTAGCATGGTGGCCGCCTCGACCAGCGCGGCCGGGTCCAGCGGCCCAACGGTCACCGTCGCGGCCCGCAGCAGGTTCAATGGCAGTCATGGAGCGGGCGCTGGGCTGAAGCCGTCGGCCGGGCGCCAACTGCGATCATGGTACGGACGGCGCCGTTGCCGTCCGCAGGGCAGTACCAGCGACCCGAGCCGTCGCGGCGGAACTCGGCGCAGCTCGGCTCGACCTTGCTGATCCGGCCGGTTCGTGGCGTCGTTGCCTTCAGCGGGACCTCGTCCGAGGCGTGGATCAGAATGCGCCGTGTGTCGGCGACAGGGATAACCCACTCGGCACCCGGGACCTCGACCAGGAGGACCGCGTCCGGCTCCCGCACCCTGCCATGGAGGTTCGGGGCGGCCTCGAGCAGGCGCCGCAGCATGGCAGGGGCCGCGGCCTCGGCGGGGTCGTCCAGGCGCACACGCGATGGCTGGTGTACGAGCAAGGCCGTCGGCTTCCGTGCCTGCGGTGGAATGGGGCCGAGCTGGGACGCTCGTGGCCGATCTCTTCCCTGACGGCCTCGGCCAACCCCTCGATGCCAAGGACCAGCGGGCCGCCAGCCAGGGCGGCGGCGCCTGCCATGCCGCCGGGCGGCAGCGTGGGCGAGGGGCAGGATGCGGAAGTGCTGGCGATGGGATCCGGCAGGGTGCCACCGCAGGCCCAGGGTGCAGGCCTTGTCGGCGGGCGGCGGCGCGAATGGCATGAGCCCGCGCGGGGCGCCGAGGCGATAGAGGGGGTCAACCTGCGCGCCCAGCCCACGGTCGGCGCGTAGGCCCACAGATTGGCGGTGCGACATGAAAACTGCCCCAATGATCCGGCTTGACTGGCTGCCTACACCCCGGAGCCAGCAGGGTCCAAGCGTCCGTCGGCCGCCTGAAATTTTGCCTCATCGTGACGTCACGGAATGATCTGAGCTGCTGCAGCCAGGTCGCCTGCTCCATCTCGCTGCGCGAGGCGGTTCTTTCCCGCCGCTCCCATGGCCGCTGCTGCCATGCTCACGCTACCGCTGCGTACCCCTCCCGGCGCGGGTCGGCCGCTCCCACGAGGACGCCACTGTCAGGATCCCTCGAAATGGCCTGCATACCTCCCGTCAGAATTGTCCAGGGCGGCGTGTCCTCGATGACATGGCCGCGGCTGCTGAGCTCGGCGAGGACGGCAGCATCGATGCGGCTTTCGGGATTGACCAGACGCCCGTCCCAGAGACGGGTGCGCGGCGCCTCAATGGCCTGCTGCAGCCCCAGGCCGAAATCGAGGTACTGGACGAGGGCTTGCGGCTGCGTCTGGAGGATGCCGTAGCTGCCGGGGGTCCCCAGGGCCAGGATGGGCTGACCGTCACGGGTGCTGATCGTCGGCGCAGTCGGGAAAGCCAGTGGCTCGCCCGCGCGAAGTGGATTGCCGCCGCGGAGGTCCGCCTCGGCCCAGTAGAGGAAGTCGTTCAGGCAGATGCCGGTCCCGGGCACGACGACGCCGGAGCCGAAAAGGTCGCCCAGGCTCTGCGTCACGCAGACCATGTTGCCGAACCGGTCGGCGACGGAGAAGGAGGTGGTGTTCTCGCGGTTCGGATCGGGCAGCCGCGGCAGCCATTGCTCGGTCGGGCCCTCCAGGGCTTTCCCGGATCTTATCGCGGCGATCAGCCTGTCGCGGTTGTCGTCCCCGAGCAGCCGCGCCAGCTGTCGTGCATCCGGCTTGTTGTTGTAGATGCGCTCCCCGGCGGCTAGGCGGATCGCGCGCCACATCAGGTCCAGATGCTCGACGCTCTGCGGCTCCATCGCCGCAATGTCGAAAGCTTCCAACATCTTCATGGTCAAGATGAACTGGAAGGACTCGCTCGGCGGCGGCAGCGTGTGGATGGTGATGCCGCGGTAACCGGTTGTGAGCGGCTCGCTCCAATGCGGCTGCACCTTGTCCAAGTCGGCCATGCTGATGAAGCCACGCATCCCGCGGAGATGCTCGACCAGCTTCTCGCCCAGCGGGCCGCGGTAGAAGTGGTCAGGGCCGCGCGCCGCAATGGCCTCCAGCGTCTCGCCCAGCGCCTGCTGCCGGAGGATCTGATGCAAGGCGACCTGCCCGGTGCCGCCGGTGTAGTTCGCGTTCCATGCCTCGAACAACGGAAGGTCGCGGAGCACATCGACCGCCTTGTTCAGGTGCCGGGTGTTCAGCTCGCTCAGCGGGAAGCCCTCATGGGCGAGGGCAATGGCGGGGGCGAAGGTCTCGGCCAGCGATCGGGTGCCGTGCGCCCTCAGCAGTTCGCACCAGCCCGCCAGGTTGCCCGGCACGCCAGGAGAATGCGCCCCGCGGCGCATGTCTTCGCGGACCTTGTACAGGCCCTCCGGGAACGCCATCGGTACGTGGGTGATAAAGTTCAGAGTGCGGACGCGCCCCTCTGCGGCGACGTAGCAGGCGGCAACGCCCTGACCGGCCAGCCCCGACATGCCGGGCTCCACCACGTTCAGCGCCGCCGCGGTGGCCACGGCCGCGTCGAAGGCGTTGCCGCCCTTCGACAGGATCCCGGCCCCCGCCTGGGCCGCCAGGGGATGCGCCGCGGCCACCATGCCGGTCAGCGAGGAAACGATGGGTCGCGAGCCATCCATGGCCGGTCCTCCGGGAGCGAGCGTTTCGTCGGGCAGCGGTGGCGCGTCAGCTGCGCCGGATGCTCCAGGGCAGCGGCATGCTGGTGGAGAGGCGGCCGGTCAGGTCGCTGCGCAGCGCCGTGGTCGGATAGTATTGCCCCAGCATGATGGTGGGCGGCGCGGCCCAGGCCTCGAACTGGATGGCGTCGACCAGCTGCTGGCGCTCGTCATCCGAGGCTGCGTCGACCCAGCGCTCGACCAGGCCTTCGATCGTGGCGTTCTCGTGCCAGCCGAAATAGCCGCCGGCGCCCAGGCCGCGGACATAGTCGTTCAGCCCGGGGTTCATCATGGTCGTGGCTCCGGCCCAGCTGTGGAAGATGCTCCAACCGCCGGACTCGACCGGCGCCTTGGAGGCGCGGCGCTGCACCAGCGTGCCCCAATCCATCGATTGCAGATCGACCTTCATGCCGAGCCTGGTCAGCAGGTCGGCGGTGACGAAGCCGAGCGGCGCGATCGAGGGGAAATCGGTGGGGTTCATGATGACGACCTTTTCCCCGGCATAGCCGGCGGCGCGGATCGCCTCCCGCACCTTGCCCAGATCACGCGGGCCACTGAGCAGATCGCTGCCGAGCTCCCGCGAGAAGGGCATGCCGCAGGGGAACATCGAGGCGCATCGCTGCCAGCGGATAGCATCGCCGGTGACGGCCTGCATGTAGTCGGCCTGGTCGATGGCGCCGAGGATGGCGCGGCGCAGGCGGCCATTGTCGAAGGGTGCCGCCTGGCAGTTGAAGCGCAGGAAGGACAGCAGGCCATGATTGTCGATCGGCTCGAGCCGGACGTCGCGGCTGCGCGCGAAAGTGGCGTTCAGGTCCGGCATGGTCTGCTCGAGCCAATCGACCTCGCCGCGGACCAGGGCCGCCGACGCCGTCGAGGCATCCGGCACCGTGTGCCACTCGACGCGATCGAAATGCGCCCGCTTGCCGCCTGCCAGGAAGCTCGACGCCTCGTCACGCGGCCGATAGCCATCGAAGCGGGCATAGGCGGCGCGGTTGCCGATCGACCATTCGTCCTTGAAGAAGCGATAGGGACCGGATCCCACCATCTCGGTGACCTGGGTGGTGGGCTCGGTCAGCGCCAGGCGCTCCGGCATGATGAAGGGCGGGAAGTTCGCGCGCTTGGCCAGGGCATCGAGCAGCAGCGGAAAAGGTTTTTTCAGTGCCAGGCGGATGGTCAGGTCGTCGACGGCTTCCCATTTCTCGGTCACCCGGCTCAGCATCTGGCCGTAGGCGTCGCGCTTGCCCCAGCGCAGCAGGCTGGCGATGCAATCGCGCGCCCGCACCGGCTCGCCGTCATGGAAGGTCAGGCCCGGCCGCAGCCGGATGGTCCAGACGCGCCGGTCGTCCGAAAGCGCGTGCCCGGCGGCCATCTGCGGGCGCGGCTGCAGCGTGTCGTCGAGGGCGTAGAGCGTGTCGAAGATGGCGTAGCCGTGGTTCAGGGTGACCGCGGCCGTCGTCCAGATCGGATCGAGGTTGGCCAGGTCGGCCTGCGGCACGACGCGCAGCGTCCGGGCGCGGGCGGATTGCGCCAGGGCAGGGCGCGCCAATCCAGCGGCGCAGCCCAGGGCGAGCAATCCGCGGCGATACATGGCCATCTGGTCGCGTCTCCAATCCTGTTCGGTTGCGGGAAGCCGGGAGGGCACCCGAGTGTCACGACGGGGTGGCCTTCTCTGGGGCGGTGCACAGCGCCCGCCGCACCGCGTCGACGGCCTGTGCGACGGCCTGGTCATCGATGCGGGCGTGCGTGACGAAGCGGAGCGTCGTCTCGTCCAGGGCCAGCGCCAGCACTTGCTCGCGGCGCAGCCGGTCGACGATCTCGGAGGCGGCGCTGCCCGCGGGCAGGGTGAGCAGGACGATGTTGGTGTCCGGCGCCCGACCCGCGAGGGGGCCGAATGCCTCGGCGAGCTCCCCGTGCAGACGCCCGGCACGCTCGTGGTCGGCGCGGAGCCGTTCGGTCCGGCCGTTCAGCGCCTCGATCGCCGCCGCCGCCAGGAACCCCACCGGGCGCCAGGCGCCGCCCAGCGTGCCGCGCACCGCGACGGCCTCGCGGATGAAGTCGCGGGGACCGAGCAGCAGAGAGCCTGCCGGTGCACCGAGGGCCTTGTTCAGGCTCAGCGACAGGCTGTCGGCGCCTTCGGCCAGAGGAGCTAGCGGAAGGCCAGTCGCTGTCTCAGCGTTCCAGAGACGCGAACCGTCCAGATGGACCCGCAGGCCGGACGCGCGGCTCAGCTTGCCGATGGCGGCACCCCAGCCTGCCGGAGCCAGCGTGCCGCCCGCCCTCATGTGCGTGTTCTCCAGCCAGACCAGGCGGGTTGGCTGGGTACCTGGCCCGTGGGACTGTGCCAGCGCCGCCTGCACCGCCGCCGGGCCCAGATGCCCGCACCGCCCCGCCAGCCGCCGGACGGCGACACCCGCCAGCCCCGCCGTGCTGGCGGCCTCGCTGCTCGCCACATGGCTGTCCGAGGCGGCCAGGATGGCGTCACCCGGGCGGCACCAGAGCCGCAGCGCGATCTGGTTCGCCAGGGTGCAGGTGGGCACGAAGAGAGCATCCTCGAAGCCCGCCAGCTCGGCGACTTCGCGCTCCAGGCGCAACTGGAAGGGATCGTCGCGAAAGCCCATCTCCGGCATGCCCCGGGCCGCCTGGAGCATCGCCTGCAGCGCGGCGGGCGGAATGCCGGACATCAGGTCCGAGCGGAAGTCGGCGATCCTCGGCATCGCCGGGCCTCAGCGCATCGGGGGCGCATAGACCAGGCCCCCGTCGCGCCACAGCCGGTTGATGCCACGCTCCAGGCCAAGCGGCGTCAGGTTGCGGTCGTAGCTCTCGCCGTAATTGCCGACCTGGCGGATGATGTCGAAGGCCCAGGCTGCGCGGAGGCCCAGCATCGGGCCGAAATCGCCCACCACGCCGAGCAGGCGCTGCACGGTCGGATTGTCGCTGGCGCGCATCGCCTCGGCATTGGCGGAGGTGACGCCGTACTCTTCGGCCTCGATCATCGCCCAGATCGTCCAGCGGACGATGTCGCCCCAGCGGTCGTCGCCCTGGCGGACCACGGGAGAGTAGGGCTCCTTCGACACGATGTCGGGCAGAATGACGTGTTCCTCAGGCCGGGGGATCGTGGCGCTGAGGCGCGCGCCGAGGAGCCCTCGATCGGTGGTCAGGACATCGCAGCGGCCGTTGACATAGGCCTGGGCGGCGTCGTCGCCGCGCTCGATGACCACCGGCGTGAAGCTCATGCGGTGCTGGCGGAAGTAGTCGGCCAGCGTGAGCTCGGTCGCGCTCCCGGGCGAAACGCAGATCGAGGCGCCGTCCAGGTCGCGGGCCGAGCCTGCGCCGGAGGCGCGGCGGACCAGGAAGCCCTGGCCATCATAGTAGTTGATGGCGGTGAAGTTGACCCCGAGCCCTGCATCGCGGGCGAAGGTCCAGGTGACCTCCATGGTCAGCACGTCGATCTCGCCGCTTTGCAGCGCCGGGAAGCGGGTTTGGCCGGTGACCGGCCGGTAGCTGACCTTGCTGGCGTCGCCGAAGATCGCCGCGGCCAGCGCCCGGCACACATCGACGTCCAACCCCCGATAGGTGCCGGTAGAATCCGGCGCGGCGAAGCCCGGCACGCCGCTGTTGACGCCGCAATTCAGCACGCCGCGTGCCCTCACCACCGCCAGGGTATCGCCGGAGGGCGGAGCCTGCGCCTGCAAGGGCGGTGGGATGGCCAGAGCCAGAAGCAGGGCGGCGGCCAGGGGCAGGTGGGTGCGGCGGTGCATAGGTTCCTCCTGGGAGGATGAGGAACCCTATACGATTTAGAGTCAACATATACGATTGGAGTCGCCGCCCCCTTGCCATCGGCGCTCGGGGATCGGACATAGTGACGGCTGTGACACCGCCTGCCACCCACAAGGCCCGCCGCCCGGCCTCCCGCGCCGACACCACCCAGCCGTCCCAAACGGATGACCGGCAGGATCGCCTGCGTGCCATCGCGGCCCGGATCAGCCGGGAGGCCAAGCCGGTCCCGGCCTTCGTCGCCGCCGTGCTGCGCGAGGCTATCATTGTCGGTCTGCTGCCGGGCGGTGAGGCGGTGCGCATCGAGCCACTCGCCCGCGCGCTGGAGGTCAGCACCATCCCGGTCCGCGAGGCGCTGCGGGAGCTGGAGGGCGTCCGGCTGGTCGGCTTCGAGCGCAACCGCGGCTTCGTCGTTGCGCCCGAAAGCGCGTTGGAGCTTCAGGACGCCTGGGAGGCGCGGCTGGCGCTGGAGCCCCTGGCGCTGCGCCTGTCCATCCCGGACCTGACCAGCCGCGACACCCGGTTGGCGCGCGCGATGCTGGCGGAGGTGGAGCAGGGCTTCGCCGTCGAGGAGCTCTTTGCCTGGAACCTGCGCTTCCACATGGCGCTCTACGCCCCATGCGGTCGGCGGCACATCCTGGCCTTCATCGAGCAGGCGCATGCGATCTCGCATCGCTACGGCAACGCGACGCTGGTGGCGCGCGGCGTCGCTGCGGTGCCGGACTACATCACCGCAGAGCATGTGGCCCTCGTCGAGGCTTGCGAACGGCGGGATACGGAGGCGGCGCTGGCCATCTTGGAGGGGCATTTGTCGACGGCGGCCGAGCGGGTCCAGCTGAACTATGCGAAGCTGCTGGGAGAGCGGCGGTCCCGGGATGCGAAGGTGTCGTCGTCCCTCAAGTGACCCACCGAGGCAGGCGGCTTCTCACCCACTGTGGTCAGCTCTGTGGACCCAAGATCTATGAAGCCCGAGGTCCATCTGGTCCGTGACGCCGTGACCGAACGAGCCGAATCGCCGAGCGCTCCGGCGATGCGACCATCGGCCCCCCGTGCGCGGAGGGGAGCCGGAGGCTAAACTCCGGCCAGGAGCCCGCGGACGGGACGACTGTCCGCAGCCGCACCCGCGTGCGGCCGCGCGACACCGCACCATCGGCTGTGAAGCGGCGGCACAGCAGATCGACGTCCAGCACACCGCGCTCACGAGCCTCCTTCCCCAGCGGAGGCACCATGGCGATGTCATCCTGCTGGGGTGCATCTACTGAGAGGAGTATTACCTCTCCTGCGAACGAATATTTTCTTGCTTACGCAGCGCGTCGTTCCCGGCGGCTAACGCCTGAGACCGTGCTCCGGAGACCTCGCCGCTTGCGATAGACGCGCCGCCTTTCTCACTCACGACCCACTGCCATTTGTTTGAGCCACGCGGGAGAATTTTTACTTCGAGTTTCGGCTTGCTAGGTTTCGGCAATTCCTGCCCCTCCGGCTTCGTCGCTCGTATGTCGTCGTGCCCCTTCATTAGATCGGGTGGTCGGAAAATTGCAAAAGCTACTTCGAGCCTTGGCTACTGATACACTTGGCGAGCCGCAGCCGCTCTCCCGACACTTCCTGATGTGGATGCGCGCTGCATGCTGCTGGCTGCGTGGAACTCAGCTCAGCCTGACCACCATGAACTCTCGGAAGGCGTCGGTGAACCTTCTATGCGGCCAGACCTTTCGGTTCCAAGGGCGGGGAGCAGGCGATGAGCCGGGCAGGCTGCATCCTGAACCTGGCGGCCGGCGGCCGGCGGCAGGGCTCTTGTGCTCCTAGGGACAGGTTGGGCATAGCGGCGCATTTGGGTAGTCTGGCGCTGTTCGAACCGTATCTGCTGAATTCTTGAGTGGCTGTTCCCGAGGGATTACAGGCTCATCCTTCGTCCTCTCCGAATAGCCTTCGTCTGGCCGCATCGTCGCTCGGTGCCAGCGGACCTAGCCCGACGTAATCCACACGGCGGCTGGGGTCCGCGACGATGCGGGGCAGGGCGCGCGCACGAAGGGCGACAGCTTCGGGCCGGGGGTCGAGGAACAGTGTCCTGATCCACCCGGTGATGCGGCGGACCGCGCCATAACGGCCGTCATGCTCGGCAGCATACTCCCGGGCTGCAACCTCCCAGTCTTCGTTTGCAAGGAGCCGGTCCCGCAGCGACCGAGCATCGCCGAGTGCCAGCGAGAGACCAGCGCCGAAGGAGGGATCGCTCGATGCAGCCGCGTCCCCGATCAATGCCATGCCATCGCGGTAAGGATTGGGGACCCAGTTGTCAGCGCCCGGGAAAGAGGCAATGGGACCGATGAGCTCGGCGGAGGCAAACCATTCCGACGGGGCTCCGGCGGCAATGCTGCCCGCCGCGAAGTCCGCCAGACTGCGCGGCCCGGCAAGGCGACGCCGCCCATGGCTGCCTGCGACATCAAACCATGCGAAATAGCTGCGACAGCGTCCGCGGCTCAGCGGCGCGCTGAAGGAGAGGCGCCCGCCGGCAGGATCCATGATGGAGGTGATTCGGTCGGTGGGTGCCCCGTACCCATGCATGAGTGCTCCGGCCACAATCATCCGGTCCGGTTCCCGGTGCACTTGGAAGCCACCCCAACCCCGACAGGCCGAGTTGCGGCCGTCTGCCCCCACAACCAAGCGCGTGTCGAATTCCTCATTGGCACCCCCCGGCGTCCGCACGCGGATGAGCGGGCGTTGCCCCGGCGTAACGCCTTGCACCACCACGCCTCGGCGCACCTCGGCCCCGGCTGCTTCTGCGGCCTGCAGCACGACCTCCTGCATCTCCGGGTGGTGGAAGTTGAGGGCGGGCAAGCGGTGCGGCGTGGTGTCGACCAGATCGCGCGGAGACCCCGAGGGAAGGCCGCCGACGCGCGACGACCAGAGCCGCACCTCATGGCCACCTTGGGCCCGAAGCAACTCGTGCAGCCCAAGGAGGCGCGCTTCCGCGACGCCCCAGCAGTGCAGCTGCTCGCCCCGCACCCGGTCGCGGAACGCCGTCTCCCGCTCAAGCACAAGGACCTTTGCGCCAGCCCTGGCAAGGGCATAGGCCAGTGATGCACCGGCTATGCCGCCGCCCACGACAGCCAGGTCATGCCGCACCGATCCCCTCCATCGCCAAGCTGGGACCTGAGCGAAGGGCCGCGTCAGCATCCCTGCCAGATGAACTCAAGGGAAGGTACGTTATCGAAACGGAAGGTGTGGAGCTATAGCGCTCTTCGACCTGGTCCTGCAGGGGGTATGAGGCCGAATCCAGATGGCAGGAGAAGGGCAATGCTCGAACTCACTGTTCAGCTCAAGTCAGCAA
Organism: Teichococcus deserti; assembly: GCF_001982615.1. Classification (GTDB taxonomy): domain Bacteria; phylum Pseudomonadota; class Alphaproteobacteria; order Acetobacterales; family Acetobacteraceae; genus Pseudoroseomonas; species Pseudoroseomonas deserti. Next base: position 36,188 of record NZ_MLCO01000001.1, read on the forward strand.
ATTAGAGAGCGGCCTGAAGCGGGTGGTCACCTTGTCCTCGGCATCATGGCCAAGCAATTGCTGAAGCCCTCGCTCCATGGTGGCGGTCCGAGGCGGAAGGGCGATTGAGAGGTCATCCTCGTCGGCCGGCACGTTCCGGAACGTTGCTCTAGCGGGATCGTTAGAAGCCGTATGACCAACGGCACCTGGCTTCCTGAACCCTATATCGTTGCCTTCACCTGCTTCGGTATCCTCATCGCCCTCGTTGCCTGGCTGCCGCTGGTTCTGAGGCGATTGCCGCTGTCCTTGCCGATCATCTGCATCGGGCTCGGGGCAGCGCTGTTTTCCTTGCCGCAGGTCGCGCTGAATCCGTTGCCGCTCGCTCACCCCGAGATCGCCGAGCGGTTCACCGAGTTCGTGGTGATCATCGCGTTGATGGGCGCAGGGCTGAAGCTCGACCGCGTCTTCAGCTGGCGCCGGTGGGCTGTGACATGGCGCCTGCTTGGCATCACGATGCCACTCGGTATCGGCCTTATCGTGCTTCTGCTGGGATGGGGGCATGGCTATCCCTGGACCGCAGCCCTGTTGATGGCGGCCAGCCTCGCGCCGACCGATCCGGTCCTCGCCTCCGACGTTCAGGTTGGTCCCCCAAAGACAGGGCAAGAGGATGAGGTGCGTTTCGGCCTGACCTCCGAAGCCGGGCTCAACGATGGCCTCGCCTTTCCGTTCGTGCATCTCGCCATCGCGCTCGGCGCCGCGGCCAGCACTGGCGAGCCCTGGTTCATCGATTGGGTCACCTACAGGGTGCTCTGGGAAATCGTCGGTGGGGTGGTAGCCGGTTGGCTGATCGGCCGCGCCTTCGGCTGGCTCACCTTCCATGTTCCGGCCAAGACCAAGTTGGCCAGGACGGGCGACGGGCTCATTGCGCTCTCCGCTACCCTCGTCTCCTACGGCTTGACCGAGATCATCCACTGCTACGGCTTCCTGGCCGTCTTCGTGACGGCGCTGACGTTCCGCAGCACGCACAGGGACCACGACTTCCAGGTCCAAATGCATGAGATGACCGAGCAGATCGAGCGCATCGCCATGATGGTGCTGCTGCTGCTGTTCGGCGGCGCGCTGGTACGGGGCCTGCTCGCGCCGGTCACCTGGGCCGATGCCATTGTGGCCGTCATGGTCCTGCTGGTCATCCGACCGCTGACCGGCCTCGTCGGCCTGCTCGGCTTCAAGGCCGCTCGTACCGAGAAGCTGACCCTCGCCTTCTTTGGCATCCGTGGCGTCGGATCGCTGTACTACCTGGCCTACGGGCTCAACCACATGGAACTGGCCGAGGTGGAGCGACTGTGGGGGCTGGTTGGACTGATCGTGCTGCTGTCGGTTCTCCTGCACGGGCTGACGGTCACGCCGATCATGCGGTTCCTGGATCGCGCGCAGGGCCGGAACCCGGATGCCGAGGAGGCGGCGCCACCTCCCGGGTTGAAGGGGCCCGGAGGAGCGCCCGAGCCGATAGAACAAAGGTGAGGCAAACGCTGGCACCCACATAGTTGGGCTCAAACCGCGCCTCCGATGCACGACGCATTGGCTTCCACTTGTCCGCCGGGCAACAGCGTCGGGTCACCGTCTCGCCGTGAGCCTCAGCGAAAGTGAGGGAGGCCGGTAGCTCCGTCGCCCGCCGTCGCAGGCTGATCAACCCACGGGGCCAGGTCACCATCTGCCAAGGCGCGGCCAAAGGACATGTCCTAGATCCGGTCGAGCGTGCAGTCCGCAAGGACCGCTTGGCTCGGGCCCTGCAGCACAAGGCGCCCGCGCTCCATCATCAGCAGACGGTCGCAGCAACGAGACGCCAAGCTCAGTTCGTGCAGCAGCACCAGCGCGGCGCCGCCGGGCGTTCGGGCGCGCAACCGCTGCATCATCCACCACTGCTGCGCGATATCCAGCGCAGCGCCGGGGTCTGCGGCCAGCAGCAGTGGCGGCTCGGCGGCCAGGCTGCCGCCGGGTCTTGAACGCTTCCTGGCGGAGCAGGCAATCGTGGGCACGCCCCCCGAATGTCTGCGGTCCATCCTGGCCCTGGAGGCGTCGACTGGCATCGGCTCGCTCAGCTGCGTCTTCAACGGCAATGGCGTGCTGGGGAATGAAGCGACGCTTACGGCGACGGCCCTGTTTGAACGAGAGGTGTTGCCGGGCCTTTGATTTCCGCGCCGCAGGGCGGCGGCTTTTCGATACAGAAACACGGAGCCATACGAAGTCGCAGGCTCGACCAGGCAACCAAGGGCATTGTTCTGTGATGGAACGCTCCAGCTTTCGAGGCGTTTAGAGGGACTCACGGCACCGGAGGACAAGATGACCGACCATCCGCCTGAGGGCCCCAAAGCCAACTACACTCGAGAGCAGTCGACTGGAGGCTACATCCCCAAGCCTCCGTCAGCCAAAGAGGTCGACAAGATTTCCGAAGCTCAAGCTCTAATCACTGACGAGTGGACGGGCGAGCCGCGTTCAGGAGATAAGCGCAACGCGAAGCCGTAGGAGCCAGCTGCAGCAATGCTGTAGGGAACAGGGCGAAGACACTCTCGCAGACGACTAGCCTGGCCACCTACTCTTTGAAGATGGCGGCTATCGCTCCGCCCGTTACATTCTTGATCATTTGCGATGAGCCAATGCCCTCAGGCTGACTCGACGGTGTCCTGGATTCAGGGAAGACCGTCGGAAAGGCAGCGGTCGTGGCGTGCATGTAAGTGGCAGGCGTGACCACCACAGCGGAGGGCTCGGCCCGGTTCGTTTGGCTTGCATGGGCATTCTGGTAAGAGCTCCGCCGCCCGGCCGAAAAGCATGCTTCAGGCCGCACGGGCGGATCGGGTCATGCCTAGCCGGTAGGGAACGGATGTTTGCCCACCGGCGTCAGTGCTAGGGCGACCGATGAGGCGCGCTCGCCGGAGCTAGAACGAGGTCGGAAGTTGCGCAGGCCACCGTCATTGCCGCATGCCTTGTGAGGCAATGTCTCTGCCTTCGGCGGAGCTTGGTCAGATTGGGCTAGACCTTGCCCCCGATCAGGCAGCGCAAAGCTGGCGATTTGCGGAGATGATCCCGCTGACGGCCCGCTGGCCTTCGGGTGTACTGCGTTACCCTGCGCAACGAGCCCGGCAACCGGGTGTTGGGACGATCATGATCGCAGACCAAGACACCCCAACGATGGAAACCGAGATCAAGTTCCTCCTCCCGGATGACATGCAGGAAGCGGTAGACGCGCATCCACTGCTGCAAGGTGCCGAAAGCCAGTCATCCCGCCAGGAAGTCACAACCTATTACGACACCTCGGCCCATGCATTTCGGCGGGCTGGTGCGTCGCTCAGGGTGCGCGAAGCCGGCGGCCGCTTCGTGCAGACGCTGAAGCTACCGCGCGAGGAGAACGCCTTCTCCCGTCTCGAATGGGAATGGACGCTGCCGGGGGAAGAGCTGGATCTGTCGCTGTTACGGGACACCCCATTGCGAGACCTGGCTTTGGAACAAGTGGAACCGATCTTCACCTGCGGCGTCACCCGCACCGTGCGCGCCCTGCGGCCGTCCTCCGGCGGCCTCATCGAGGTGACCACCGACTTCGGGTTGATCCGCGCCAACGACCGCATGCTGGCATTGAGTGAAGTTGAGCTTGAACTCAAGGGTGCAGCACCTGTCGCGCTGTATGAGGTCGCACAGGCGCTGCAATCGACCCTTCCTTTGCTGCTCGGTGCCGAAAGCAAGGCTGCACGTGGATGGCGCCTCGTGACCGGCGCGCCGCCCGAAGCGGTCAAGGCGGATGCCCCCACTGTGTCCGTAGGCATCACGGGCACCGAGGCCTTCAGCCAACTCGTATCCAGCCTCATCGTGTCCTTGGTGGACAATCAGCCTGCCGCAGCTGCAGGGGATGCCAAAGGCGTGCACCGCATGCGCATAGCAGTGCGTCGCCTGCGCACTGTCCTGAGCTTGTTCCGGCCCCACCTTGCCGAGGGGGATGAGGCTCGCTTCACCGAGGCACTTCGCCGTTTGGGCCGCATTCTGGGCGAGGCCCGGGACTGGGATGTGTTCTGCTCGGAAACCCTGGTGGGTGCCGCAGGCAGCGTCCCGGCCCCGTTCCTGATGGCCCTGCGGGAGGCTGGGGAGGCTGAACGGCAGAATGCGCATTCCAGGCTTTCTGATGAATTCGCGCAGCCTCATCTGACACGCCTCGTCATCGACCTGTCGGCCTGGGCCCTCGATGCAGGGTCGGAGGGAGATGGTGTTGCACTGTCTCGTCCGATCGAAGGCATCGCACCGGATATGATCAAGCGACTGGAGCGTAAGGTCAGGAAGCGGGGCAAGCACATCCGGCGCCGCGGCGACGAAGAATTGCATGCGCTACGGAAAGCCTTGAAGCGCTTCCGCTATGCTCTGGAGTTCATGACGCCGTTGATGAAGGCGGGGCAGGTCAAGGACCAGCTGCAGCACTGCAGGGGGTTGCAGGAAGATCTGGGCATCTTCAACGATGCCGTCGTGGCCGGGACACTTGCTCAACGTCTGGCCGACGCAAAGCCGGAACTCGACCCTGCTGCAGCAGCCCTAACTGCTTGGGCGGAGGAGCGACGAAGCGCAGCGCTTAAACACCTTCACACGGCATGGCGCGAGTTTAAGGAAGCTCCGAAGCCTTAGGCGGCGAAGTAGCGTCGAGCCAAACGTGTCAGTGCTTGATCGGGCTCAAGGAAGCCGAACTGGCCAGTTCTCGATTGGCATCTGACGCCTGGCTGTCGATCGTCGCCCTGGCAGGCGCCGACGGCATCACCTCATCGCGGCTGCGGGCGAGAGCCGGCCAAGCTACGCTGGTGCATGCCGTGGCACGAGCAGTACGGCAGCTAACCCGTGACGAACATCCACAGCGGCTACGCCAGCAAGAGGGCGCCTTCATTCTGCGAAATTTCGGAAGGGGCCTGCAAGCAGCCGCACCTTTGGTCTTTTTGGAGCTTCGAGCCGGGCGCACGGCGGCGCACGATGCCTTTCACCGCGGTCGCCTTTGGTCGCCAGCTCAGCACACCTTGTCGGGACTTCGGCCAGGAGAGCGGCTCCGTTGCGTCGTCGACCGGCATCCCGCCGGACGGTTGGGTGCACTCGGGGGGCAGATCGAGCGCGCCGGCGACGAGGTCCTCATCCTGGCGGATCACTCTCTGAAGGATCTTCAGGGCCTCCTTGCTGACGGCGCGGAGGAGCGTAACGAAGAGCTCAACAGCGTCAACACGCTGCGCTTGTTGGGCCGCTGGACGCGGATGATACTGTGGCCGATCAGTCCTCGATCCCGAGGCGTAAGCACCATTCTATGAGCTGGGCCGCATGCTGCCGGAGCCGCTCTACCACCGCGTGGCCGACGTCATGGAGGCGCTGGTGAAGTTCACCCTGCTGACGCGGACGTCTCCACGTCCCTGAACGATCGATACAGTGAGCGGATGCCGCGGACGGAGAAGCAGGCCGACGCCATTTTGGCGGTGGCCTGTAGAGCAGTGGCGTAGAGCGTTCAGAAGCGCCGCAGACTGCTGATCTGTGTGGCAGCAACTGGAGGACGCGTATCGGCCGGATTGGCCGGAAGCTGCCGGTCAATCCCGAAGAAAGCCTTCTAAAAAAGCAGACATGAGCCGGTCACCCACGGCGTCCGACTCATGATGCGATCCTTGACAGCAGAGAGGCGGGGAAAAAGGGTAGCAAGAAGGACAGTGCAGAAGAAAACCTTTGCCGCCGTGAAATCCCCGGCCTACCTGAATGCAATGCGGGCCTTCGAGGCCAGCGCGAGGCACGGCAGCTTCTCCGGGGCTGGCGAGGAGCTGAACGTGACGGCGGCAGCCGTCGGGCAGCTGGTTCGAGGCCTTGAGGAGTGGCTCGGCGTCGCCTTGTTTCATCGCGGCACCTCGGGGCGGTCCCGCCTCGTTCCAACCGAGGCAGCGGAGCGGGCCCTGCCAGACATCCGGGCCGGGCTGGACCGCCTGAGCCTCGGCTTGGAGCGGCTGAAGGAGGCATCGGCCAATGGTGTCCTGACCGTGACCGTCAGTCCGGCTTTCGCGGCCAAATGGCTGCTGCCGCGGATCGAGCGCTTCCAGACTCGCTGGCCGGACACGGACGTCCGGCTGGACACCAGCCTGAAGCTGGCAGACTACCTGGCGCAGGGCATCGACGTCGGCGTGCGCTACGGCACCGGGAACTGGCCGGGTCTTGCTGCTGACAAGCTGATGGATGAGGAGGTCTATCCGGTCTGCTCCCCTCTCCTGCGCGACAGGTTGGACCTGCGTGCGCCGGCTGACCTGGCGCGGCAAACCTTGATCCACGACCTGTCCGTTGACGCCAGCATCGGCTTCCCGAGCTGGGACACCTGGTTTCGGACAGCCGGCGTCGAGGTTGCTGCCGTTGAGCGCGGCATGCGGATCAACAACTCCGCCGCCGTGCTGCAGGCCGCTGCTGAGGGGCGTGGAATCGCGCTGGCCCGCAGCATCATGGCCCAGGATGACGTGGCGGCAGGGCGTCTGGTGCGCCTGTTTCCGGAGACCAGGCTACCCTCAGCGCTCGCCTATTACGTGGTGTACCGACCGGAATGTGCGTCGTTGCCCCGCTCCCAGGCTTTTCGAAAGTGGCTCTTCGAGGAGGCAGAGCAGCGGGCGTAAGCGGTGTGGACCAGCCCAGAGAGCTGCCCTGGGCAGGTTCGGAAAAGTTTTTCTTTGCGATCCCTCAAGTTCTTCCCATTCGCGAATTCCTCCAGGACAGGCCACATCATCTGTCGAAGGCCCGCCGCCGTGCGACCAACCGGTTCTCGGCCGCAGGATCGTCGACGGGCAGCGAAGGCGGAAATGTCGGCCTCCGCGCTCCTGAAGGTGACACGATGTCTCTCCCGGTTCTTATCGTCGGCGGCGGCCTTGCCGGACTGACCGCCGCCCACCTGCTCCACAGGGCCGGAAACGACGTCCTGCTGCTGGAAGCGCGCGAGCGTTTGGGTGGCCGGATCCTGTCGGCGGATGCCGCAGGGCAGGTGTCGGAGGACGGCTTCGACCTTGGGCCATCCTGGTTCTGGCCGGACATGCAGCCCGCGATGGGCAACCTCATCGCCCAGCTCGGGCTCTCCGCCTTTCCTCAGCATGACGAGGGCGACGTTCTCGTCGAGCGCAACACGCAGGCGGCACCTCAACGTTACCCGGGCATGCGGCAGATGCCGCGCTCTATGCGCCTCGCGGGCGGCACCGGCGCGGTCGTCGCGGCGCTCGCCTCCACACTGCCGCAGGACACCCTGCGGACCGGCGCGCGCGTGACGCACCTCGCGCTCGAGGGAACCGATGTCGAGGTCACCTTCTCGGCCGGGAACGGTAGTCCGGGAAAGGTCAAGGCAAGGCACGTCCTGATGGCCGTGCCGCCGCGCCTCCTGCAGGCGAGTGTCACCTTCCGGCCCGCCCTCGATGCGGCGACCTCCCGCCGCTGGCGCACGGCCCCGACCTGGATGGCACCCCACGCCAAGTTCGTCGCGATCTACGACCGCGCGTTCTGGCGTGCCGGGGGCCTGTCCGGCATGGCGCAGAGCATGGTCGGACCGCTGGCCGACATCCACGATGCGACCACCGCGACGGGCAAGGCCGCCCTGTTCGGCTTCCTCGGGGTTCCCGCCGCCCGTCGGACGGCGGTCGGTCGCGAGGCCATCATCGCGGCGTCCGTGCAGCAGCTCGCACGGCTGTTCGGCCCGGAAGCCGGTGTGCCCCGTGCGACCCTGCTCAAGGATTGGGCATTCGACCCGCTGACGGCGACGCCGGACGACCAGGCCCCCGGTGGTCACCCGATGCCAGCCACAGAGCCGTGGGTCACAGGTGAATGGCAGGGGCGCATCTGGATGGCGGGCAGCGAGGCCAGCCACACCGAACCCGGCTACCTCGCCGGTGCGGTGGAAGCAGGCGGGCGCACCGCCAGGGACGTCATAGACAGGCTCGCGGGCGCCAGGGCGGGGCAGCGCGCCTCAGTCGGCGCCGCTGCTGACACCGGGGGGATGGAGCCGTGAGGACCACCTATCGGGCCATGCAGGTGACCACGCCGGGCACCCTCGAGCTGGTCGAGCGCGCCATGCCCAGGCCCGGCGCCGGCGAGGTCCTGATCGAGGTCGAGGCTTGCGGCATCTGCGGCGCAGACGCCGCCGACATCGACAGGGCTGACCCGAACCTGCGGCCGCCGCGCGTGCCTGGCCACGAGGTGGTCGGTCGCATCGCCGCGCTCGGCGATGGGGTGCCCACCATCTGGACGCTCGGCCAACGGGTCGGGGTCGGGCGGCTGGGGGGCCACTGCAACGCGTGTGCGCAGTGCCGCCAGGGGCAGTTCCAGCTCTGCGAGAGCCAGCCCTTCGTGGGCGCCTCCCGCGACGGCGGCTACGCGGAGATGATGCTGGCCCGCGGCACGGGCCTCGTCGCCATCCCCGACGAACTGCGCTCGGAAGAGGCGGCGCCCATCCTCTGCGCGGGCATCGCCACCTTCAACGCGCTGAAGAAGTCGGGCGCCGAGGCGGGCGATCTGGTGGCGGTGCTGGGCATCGGCGGCCTTGGTCACATGGCCCTGCAATACGCCCGCCGGATGGGCTTCCGGGTGGCAGCGGTGGGACGCGGCCAGGACATCGCGGAGGACGCGCTCCGGCTGGGCGCGCACCTCTACATCGACACCCGCCAGGAAGATGCGGCGGCCAGGCTGAAGTCCCTGGGTGGCGCCAAGGCCATCCTGACCACGATCGGCAACGCCGAGGCGGTGTCCTCGCTGATGGCGGGGCTGGCGCCACGCGGACGCCTGGTCCTGCTCGGCGCGGGCAAGGACCCGCTGCCCGTGTCGGCCGGGCACCTCGTCGTTGGCGAGCGGGGCGTGCTCGGCTCGATGACCGGCACGCCCTACGAGAACGAGCGGACACTGGACTTCAGCGTCCTGACCGGCGTGCGGCCGCAGATCGAGACCATGCCACTGGAACGGGCCTTCGATGCCTATCGGCGGATGAAGTCCGGCGACGTGACGTTCCGGATGGTCCTCACCATGGGGAGTGCGAGCGATGCGTCTCAACCATGACCTGACCCGACCGGTGATCGTGAACGCGGCGGAACTCGACTGGGTGCCGAGCCCTGCCGCCGGCGTCGACCGGCGCATGCTGTTCCGCGTCGGCGGCGAGGTCGCCCGCGCCACGAGCATCGTGCGCTATGCCCCCGGCAGCGCCTTCCCTCGCCACACCCACTCCGGCGGGGAGGAGATCCTGGTGCTGGAGGGCACCTTCCAGGACGAGCACGGCGACTACCCGGCGGGGTGCTACTTCCGCAACCCGCCCGGCACCTCGCATGTCCCTGCGGCAAGGGACGGCTGCGTCATCTTCGTTCGGCTCTGGCAGTACCGCCAAGGCGACCAGACGCAGGTCGTGCGCCAGCCAGGCCAGGGGCAGCCGGTCGAACCCCGTCCGGGCGCCACCTCGGCAACGGTGCTGTTCAACGACGGGCACGAAGAGGTACGGCTCGAGGCGTGGAGCGCCGGGGGGCTGGTTACAGTCGCGAACCCGCGCGGCCTCGAATTCCTGGTGCACTCGGGTGCGCTGACCGCCAACGGCGAGGCCATGGGGAGCCAAGGCTGGGGCAGGCTGCCCGTCGGGACCGACCTGCAGGCCGAGGTCGGCCCGGCCGGCGCGACGGTGTGGCTGAAGGACGCGCCTTTGCTGCATCCGGATGTCCTCGCCATGCCCGGCTAGGCGCGCCACCTCAGACCATCACCAGGCAACGATACGGCAGGTTTGGCGGCGGGCACGGCCCGCCTCCGCTCCCGCACGTCCACAGCTTTGCAAACCTTGAGAACAGGAGTTCCTCCATGACGCGTTTCGAAGGCAAGGTCGTCGCGATCACCGGCGGCGGATCGGGCATCGGCAAGGAAACGGCGGCCCGCTTCCTGGCGGAGGGCGCCAGGGTCGTCATCAATGGACGCGACGCCTTGAAGCTCGAGGCAGCGGCGCGCGAGCTCGACGCCAGTGGCCAGAACGTCGTGGTCGTGGCGGGCGACATTGCGAACCCGGCCACCGGTGCGGCGCTCGTGGATGCCGCGGTGTCCCGGTTCGGCCAGCTCGACGTGCTGGTCAACAATGCCGGGGTGTTCAATCCAAAGCCGTTCCTCGAGCTGACCGAGGCGGATTACGACTGGTACCTCGACACCATCCTGAAGGGGAAGTTCTTCACCGCCCAGGCCGCCGCCAAGGCGATGAGGGAGAAGGGGGGCGCCATCGTGCAGACCGGCTCGATGTGGGCGATCCAGGCGATCGGCGCCACGCCGTCGGCGGCCTACTCCGCCGCCAATGCGGGCGTGCACGCCATGGTGCGCAACCTCGCCATCGAGCTGGCCCCGCATCGGATCCGCATCAACGCCGTGGCACCGGCCGTCGTCGAGACGCCGGTCTACAACACCTTCATGAGCGATGAGCAGGTCAGGGACGTCCTGCCGACCTTCAACGCCTTCCATCCGCTTGGCCGCAATGGCCAGCCGCGGGACGTGGCCGAGGCCATCCTGTTCCTGGCATCCGACCAGGCGGCGTGGATCACCGGCACGGTCCTGCCCGTCGATGGCGGCGTGACGGCCGGGCGCCAGTAAGCCGAGGCCGGTACATCGGTGGTGGTGACGCTCCGAGGACCAATGCCATCTTGGCCACCGTCACCGCCATCAGTCGCCCCACGTCACAGAACAGATCGGCTGCTCTCCGCCTGAGGAAATCCCTGTCACAGACCACCGCAACGGCAAGTTCAGTGCATGCCGACGACGACGAGTACGAGAAGGGCAACGTGCTGCGGCCGGCTGTCGTGCAGGCGCTGGCCGGGGCGAACCCGACCGTCGTCTCCGCGGGGGCAAAGCAGGCACTCATCGGACGATGCTCCGGCCTTCCGGGGTCCGGCACGTCTGCTTTACGGGACGCTGCTTGGCTGACGGAATGTCTGAGAAGGGCGCAAAGCAGAAGCCTTGTGCAGATCCCTCAGGTGAAGACGTTCCACCTGCCTTGGGTGTTCATCGCGGGCCGGGGAGGGAAGGGCAGGGGCGGCGGCGCTCGACGTTTTATCGCCCGAGCCGGGTTTGGCCGGAAGCGGAATGGCCGCTTCCAGGGAAGGACTCGACGCAGGCAGACACGGCTGGCGGTTGGCTGAGAATGCCCTGGCACCCGATCGGCTTACCCGAACGAGGGACTGGTGCAATGCCGCTCCCGCCATCGCGCCATCTCCCACCGCCAAGGACACCGACCTTACCCTCGGTCACCAGGTAGGGCAGCCCACGCTTAGCGATGGCGGCCCTGCGCTGCCGCATGTCCTCGGCCGTCCGCGGCTCGGTCTCGAAGGTGGCGGTGCCATGGAGAACGTGGTGCCGGTAGATGGCGGCGACGGCGTCCATGTCGGCCTCCGTAGCAAGCCGGATGGTTATTGCGGCAGGCTGTTTGGCGGGGACGGATGGGTTCGGGTAGCGCACGGACGCATCGTTTTTCTGTGGGACGGATGACTCTCAGCGGCGTCCAAGCGCGTACGGCTCGAACGCCAGCCCCATCAGGATGTTGAGCATGGCGGCGCCGCACAGCACGGCCAGCGTGGTGAAGGTGCCGAACCAGTCCAGCAGCCAGGCGCCGAGGAAGGGCGAGGCCGCCTGCGCGACAAGCAGGCTCAGCCGGTGCGGCTGCCCGCTTGGTCTCGGTCGCGCAGCACGTCGTTCCCTTGACCAGCTCCGCCTCCGGCCGCGGGGAGCAGCAGGCGACCGGGGTCAGCGGGGGAGCGCAGCAAGAGGACACCGCGTCGGCGTCGGCGGCGCCGGGCAGACCGCGGCTCGAGCTGCAGACGCCAGTCTCCGGCAGGTCGAGCTCGGCCCGGCGGGCGGCCTCCAGGTCGCCCGCGAGGAAGGCGGCGATGGAGCGCACCTGCTCGTGGCCCGTGGCCAGCGGGAAGGTCGGCGCCCGGCCGTAGCTCACCATTCCAGCGGGGAAAAGCCCACTGTCCGGCTGCTGGAGTTGGAAGGCGCCGTGCGGCCGGACGGTGCCGCAGGAGTGCAGGTTGGGATCGATGAGCGTAGCCAGCACCCGCGGGCACTCAAGCGCCGGGTTCAAATTCATGCAGGCCTCGGCAAGGATTCCGAGGTTGGGCCGCAGCCCTGTGGCGACCACCATCTCGTCGGCCTTCGCCGTCCGGCCCCTCCAAGCTCATGACCTCCAGGGAACCAACGAGACGCGCGCTTCCTCTGTCCAAAGCGAAGATCCCTCGCTGCCATGGCGCCTGGTGCGGATGCCTACGCTCGCCGACTGCACAGCGACTTTCGAAGCCACTCGGTTGACGCTGGTTCAGCCGCGCTTCTCCAGCAGCCCGCCATCGACCGGCAGGATGACGCCGGTGATGTAGCGGGCCTCGTCCGAGGCGAGGAACAGCGCGGCGTTGGCGACGTCCTGGGCGGTGCCCATGCGCCGCATCGGCACCAGCGCCTCGCGCTCGGCCCGGACCACCTCGCGCGGCACGCCGCGTTCCTGGGCACGGCGCTCGATCGCCATGGGCGTGTCGATCAGGCCGGGCAGGATGACATTGGCGCGGATGCCGTGCGCGGCGTTCTCCATCGCGATGTGCTGGGTCAGGGTGTTCACCGCGCCCTTGCTGGTCTTGTAGGCGACCGTCGTCCGCGCCGAGAGCGACGCTGTGGAGGAGACGTTGATGATGCAGCCGGAATGCTGCGCGACCATCTGCGGCAGCACATGCTTGCAGGTCATGAACATGCCCTTGAGGTTCATGGCCATGATCTCGTCCCACATCGCCGCATCCATCTCGGCGGTCTTCCGGTCGCCGCGGGAACGGCCGACGTTGTTGTGCAGGATGTCGATCCGCCCGTATTCCCGGATGCAGGCGCGGGCGATCGCGGCGCAGTCATCCTCCCGGGTGATGTCGGCCTGCAGCACCGCCGCGAGATGGCCATGCTCCGCCACGGCCGCCTGCGTCGCCGCCGCCTAATCGGCATTGATGTCGACCAGCAGCAACGCGGCGCCCTCCTCGGCGAAGCGCTTGGCGACGGCACGGCCATTGCCAAGCGTCTCCCCGGGCTGCTGGCCCGCGCCGACGATGATGGCGACTTTCCCCTCGAGGCGGCCCTTGCCCATGCGGGTCTTCCTTTCTTGCGATCCTGGCCCGGACATCAGTCGGAGACGATCCGCCCGTCGGTGACGACACGGCGCCAGCGGGCTTCCTCGGTCCTGAGGAATTCCGTCATTTCGGCCGGGGTCGAGACGGCGACGGTCAGCCCCTCGCCGGTCAGCCGCGCCTGATAGCCGGGGGTGGCTGCGGCGCGCTGCAACGCCGCCTGCAGCCGTAACAGCACCGGCGCGGGCGTCGCGGCGGGGGCGAAGGCGGCATACCAGACCTCGGCCTCGTAGCCCGGCAAGGTCTCGGCGACCGTCGGCACCCCGTCATAGGCCGCGCTTCGCTGCGGCGAGGTGAGGGCGACCGCCCGCAGCCGGTTCGACTTCACCAGATTGGCGACCCCGCCAGCGGTCGCGAAGACCATGTCGAGCCTGCCGCCGAGCAGGTCGGTATAGGCCGGGCCCGCGCCGCGATAGGGCACGTGGATGATGTCGAGCCCCGCGGTCAGCTTGAACAGCTCCGCCGCCAGATGCACGGCCGAGCCATTGCCGGAGGATCCGTAGGACAGCGCCCCCGGCGCCGCCTTGGCGTCCCGGATGATGTCGGCGACCGAGCGGTGCGGGCTGTCGGGACGGACGACGATGACGTTCGGCCCGTGGCAGATCCGCGCCACGCCGGTGAAGTCGCGCAGGGTGTCGTAGGGAAGGCCCTTCACCAGCGACGCGTTGATGGCGAGCGCCGAGGTGGTCAGCAGCAGCGTGTAGCCGTCCGGCGGCGCCTTGGCGACCAAGTCGGAGCCTGGCACCGTGCCGCCGCCCGCGCGGTTGTCGATGACCAGCGGCTGGCCGAGCTCGGTCGACATCAGCTGAGCGAGTTCGCGCCCGACCACATCCGTGCCGCCCCCGGCGGCGAAGGGCACCACCACCCTGATCGGGCGAGACGGGAAGCTCGGCTCCGTCGCCAGGGCGGGCAGGGCAGCCAGGCCGCCGCAGGCCTGCGCCAGCCCCAGGCGAAGCCAGTCGCGCCGTGACATCGTCATCCTTGCTCCCTCCCTCTCATGAACGGTCGAGCCATTCCGCACGGTCGCCACCCAGCTCTGGCGTCGGCCGGTCCCAGCGCGGCGGCGTCTGTGACATCCGCAGCACCGGGCCGAGCGTCAGCAGGTCGCCGTGAATGCCCTGCTCCCGAACCTGCAGCGGGGCGAGCTGCGCCTCGGTCAGCACCTCGGGCGCTTCCTCGAAGCCTGCGACGAGGCCTTGGCGCTGCAGCAGCATGGCCGACTGGCAGAGAGAAACCTTGATCGACTGGCTGCCACCCTCACGGGCACGTCGTGCCAAAGCGAGCATGACGCCGTAGGCGGCGAGATAGCCGGTGGTGTAGTCGCAGACCGGCGCGAAGATCAGCTTCGGCTGGCCCGCCCCGGTCAGGCGGCCCTGGGCCTCGCTTAGGCCGGTCACCGCCTGGGCGACCTGCTCCCATCCGGCGCGATCGGCGAAGGGGCCACCGGAGCCGAAGCAGCTGACGGACAGGTGGACAAGGCCGGGCCGCAGCCGGGCCAGAACAGCCGCGCCGAAGCCGAGCCGCGCCAGGGCGCCGGGACGGTAGCCGTCGACCACGACATCGGCCTCGCGGACCAGCTCCGCAAAGCGGGCGGCGCCGCTCGGGGTCTTCAGATCCAGGAAGCAGCTGCGCTTGCCATGGCTGGTGTCCCGGACATGCTCCGGCGTCTGCGGCAGGTCCGGGCTGGTCACCATCAGCACGTCGGCGCCCTGCTCGGCGAGGCCGCGGCTGCCGACCGGCCCGGCCAGGATGCGCGTCAGGTCCAGCACGCGGATGCCGGCGAGCGGGCGGGGGCCGGCGGGCAGCGGTTCCGGCGGCGACGCGCCCAGCCGGTCGATCTCGACCACCGGCCGGCCCGCCAGGTAGGCGCCCTGGGGATGGGCACGCCATTCCTCGGCGCTGCGGATCAACCCGCCACAGGCCCCGGCCGCGGCGATGGCCTCTTCCAGCGCCGCGCCCTCCCAGCCCGCCACGGCGGCGCGGACGGCCTCCGGCGTGTTCTCGCAGGCCAGGACGCCGAGCACGCGGGCGCTGAGCCGCGGCAGGTTGAGATGCGGCAGGAACCAGCGCCCGTCGCGGGTCGGCCAGGGCTGGGTGACGCGCAGCATCTGCGCCATGGCTTGCGGGATCGGCACATGGCGGTGCTGCCCGTCAGCGCCCCGCGCCCGGGTGTAGTCCACCGTGCGCAGGGTGGCGGCCGCCTCCGGCACCCGCACCTCGATCCGCTGCCGGGCATGGCCGCGCAGCGCCCAAAGGTCGTTGGCGGCGACGCCGCAGGCCGCGATGGCCGCCGCGGCGACCTCGCCCGCCTTGAAGGGCGTGCGGAAGAAAGGGTCGGCGCCCTCGATGGACACCTCGGCAGCGGGCGGCGCAGGGCCGCCGCGGATCGCCATGAGTGTGTCGAAGGCGCGGGCCTGGTGGGGAGGGGCGCTGTCCATCAGTCAGGCTGCATGCCGGATTGCCGCACGACCGGAGCCCATTGGGCGATCTCCTTCCTGATGAAGTCGGCGAGGAATTCAGGGCTGGTGTCGGCGGGAACACCAATGCCGAGGTCGCGGAAGCGCGCCTGGAGCGCGGGCTGGCCGAGCCAGTGCCGCACCAGCCCGTTCATCCGGTCGCGGATCGGCGGCGGCAGCCCGGCCGGGCCCGCCAGCCCGTTCCAGGAGTTCACCACGTAGTCGGGCACGACCGAGGCGATGGGCGGCACCTCCGGCAGCACCTCGATGCGCGCCGCGGAGCTGACGCCGAGGATGCGCATCCGCTTCGCGGCATGGTGCGGCAGCCCGGCCTGGACATTGTCGATCACCAGGTCGACGCGGCCGCCCAGCGTGTCGGTCCAGGCCGGGCCGCTGCCGCGATAGGGGACGTGCAGCAGCGGCAGGCCGGTGCGAAGCCGCAGCAATTCCCCCGCCATATGGCCCGAGGTGCCATTGCCCGCCGAGGCGTAGGTGAGCTCCCCCTGCTTCCACTGCGCCAGCCCGGCCAGGTCCTGGATCGGCGACTCCGCTCGCACCGCGACCACGACCGGCTGCAGCGACAGCAGGGCGATCGGCGTGAAGTCAGCGATCGGGTCGAATGGCAGGCGCCGGTACAGCGTCGGGTTCACGCCATGGGTGCTGATGGCGATGGTGCCCAGCGTGTAGCCATCCGGGGCGGCGCGGGACAGCGCCTCGACGCCGATATTGCCGCCAGCGCCTGCGCGGTTCTCGATGACAAATCCTGGCCCGTCGGCGGCGCTGGCCTGGGCAAAGAGCAGACGGCCCACGACATCGGCGCCGCCGCTGGGGCCGAAGGGAATGATCACGGTAACTGGCTTGCTGGGCCAGGCGGCCTGCGATGCGGCCTGCGCTTGGGCGGTGCGGGACGTCGCTGTCAGAAGGCCGCCCAGCGGCAGGGTCAATGGCAGGGCCAGCGCCTGGCGGCGCGTTGGTCGGTGCACGGTCTCTCTCCCATGAGCCGGTCGGGCGGCCCTTGGGCAGAGTTGTGGAACAGGGAATTTATAGGTTCAAATACCGATTGCCCCTGATCTCATGAGGAATGGTTATGAACTTGACGCCGCGCGAGATGGCGCTGTTCCGCCAGGTCATGGAGCTGGGTGGGGTGACCGCGGCGGCGGCGGCGCTGAACATCTCGCAGCCCGCCGTCAGCAAGATGCTGCAACAGGCGGAGGATCGGCTGGGCTTCCGGCTGTTCCTGCGTCAGCGGAAGCGGCTGGTGCCGACCTCCGAGGCGCTGTCGCTGTTCCCCGAGGTGGTCGGCGCGCTGGCGGGCATCGAGCTGGTGCAGCGGCTGAGCCGCGACCTGCGCGAAGGACGCGGCGGGCTGCTCAGTCTCGCGGTGACGCCCACCCTGGCGCATGGGCTCGCCCCGCGGCTGGTCCGGCAGTTCCGCCAGGCGCATCCGGACGTGTCACTCTCGCTGCGCGCCCATCCGCTGCAGGAGGTCATCCGGCTGGTGATCGACCATCGGGTGGAGCTGGGCCTGGTCATGGGCCCGGTCGGCGATTCCAGCGTCATGGTACGCGACCTGGCCGAGCGGGAACTGGGATGCGTATTGCCGCCCGGTCATCACCTGGCCGGGCGCGCGGCGCTGACGGCGCAGGATCTGGCGGCGGAGACGTTGATCTGCGTCGCGCCCCACCAGCCGGTGCGGGTCCTGCTGCAGCACGCCTTCGAGCAGGCCGGTCTGCCGCTGGCTGTCGCGATCGAGGTCTCGCAATCCTCGATCGCCTGTGCCTTGGCTGAAGAAGGCGCGGGCATCGCCGTGCTGGACGGCTTCGCGCTGATGTCGGCCCGAGCCCGCGGCGCCGAGGTCCGGCCCTTTCGGCCGCGCGTGGCGGTGCAGGCCAGGCTGCTGCAGTCGCGGCGACGGCCCCTGTCGAGGCAGGCAGAGGGGTTCGTCGACCTCGCAATGCGGGAGTTGTAGATGGTCGTTTGGGTGGGGGGACACGCCCTCAGCCGCCTTCCTGGTCCAGGACACATAAGCGGACCTTGCTGAGGAGGTCGTGAGCTACTCGCTAACGATGGGATTGGGCTCAAGGCGAGGGGATTTGCGCGTCCTGGTTCTTGCTCAAACCTCTGGTGCGGCAAGGCTCAGCAACAGGGTGACCAGGCCACCCTCTTCCCCGGCCATCCTCGCTTCGGCAAGTTTGAACCGCCGCGTCTCCCTCTGATGCTGCTCGGGCCAGTTCACCAGTTGCCAGTTCACCCAGACTGGAAAAACTCGGACTTTGCAGAGCACCCTCCGCCCATCGTCGAAGCGCTTTTCGTGGGTGACCTCGCCGACAGCCTGCGGCGCCACCTTGCCGACCAGCCCGGCTTCCTCGGAAGCTTCTCTGGCGGCGAGATCATGGGGTGCCACCCTGACTTCGGCCCAGCCCTTAAGCACCATTCCCTGCCCCGCATCGCGCGGGGTCTCAAGCATGACCATGATCTCCCTGTCACGAACCGGGAGCGGGAGCGCAGCGCACTGCCACCCCGGTCGCTGCTGCGGGGGCCTAGAGGGAGCTGCTTCGGCATTATGGGTGAAACGGCTTCGGTCTGGTTTCCACTGAACTGAGCACCAGTTGGCTTTCTTATCAACCAGATGGCACGTGCCGGCGTTGCAGGTCAGCAAACCTGAAGGATCACCACCATGCGCCTGCGTCTGCTCACCGCCATCACCGGCGTGGCCCTGCTGGCCACCCCGCTGGCAGCCACCGCCCAGACCGCTCCTGCTGCCGGTACGCAGGCAGGCCTGCGGATCGAGGCCAATCAGATCCGTGCCAAGCAGCTGATGGACCGCGACGTCTACACCACCGATAACACGGAGATCGGCGAGGTCGAGGACTTGGTGATCGACCCCGCGAATGGCCGCATCGTCAGCGTCGTCATCGAGGTGGAGAACCGTCTCGGCCTCACCGACAAGTATGTGGCGGTGGACCTGAACCAGCTTCGCCTGACGCCGGGTGAGCGGCGGATCACCATCGACATGACCCGCGACAACGTGCGCTCGCTGCGTGGGATTACCTACAACGACTGACGTCGGATGCTAGCGCCTCATGTGCTTGATCTCCATCGGGCGCGTGAGGCGCCTTGGGCCTAGGAGTTCCGGTTCGGCTGGAAGGCAGCGTGGCGGGTGCCGCTCCGGGAAGCCCCCGTTTGAGCAAGCTGGCTGCCGCGAGGTAGGCTCGAGATGGAGCGCCTCGGCTATGCTCTGAAGATCCTGGAACCACTCATGAAGATGAATCGATTCGAGGGTCGTCTGCAGCGCCTCTGGGCATTGCAAGAAGACCTGGGCATCTTAAATGACACCGTTATTGTCAAGGCGCTCGCGAAGCGGCGGACCGTTTGTTGAACCGGAACTGGATCCCGCTGCGGCGTCGCTGGCGTCATGGGTAGAGGGGCGACAGACGGGTGCGCTCGACCGTCTCTATACCGCGTGGCGCGAATTCAAAGAAGCTCCGAAGCCGCTTATCGCCGCGCAGGCCTAGGCCGGATTGACATCCGGTCTGGTGACACCTTGCCACCCCCATTTTCGTCGGGCCTTGGCGGCGCTGATCGCTAAGCGGGCCGCTGGTTTCATACAGTCGAGTCCAAGAAAGCCGGGCCGCTGGCGGATGGTTGATCCAGATGGTCGCGCCTTGAGCGACGTAATCTCAACGTGGCTTCAAGCGTTCTCCAGTGCACGCACAACGCAGCGGAGAAAACATGTCGAGCCGCATTCTGCCAAGTCAACGTCGAGGGCTGCTTCAGATGGGAGGCGCCCTGACAGGCCTTCTTCTGGCCCGGCCTGCGGCGGGACAAACGGGCTATGCTCCGCCGACCGGAGTCGACACAGGCCACGTCACAGATGGCAAAGTCGAGTTTCCGAATTGGCGTGCGGCAGCCGATCCAAGTACCCCGCCACCGCCGGCTCCACTGCCACCGGCTCAGCGGGTGGGCTTCGCCATCGTTGGCCTCGGGCGTCTTAGCCTCGAGGAACTCCTGCCTGCATTTGCCGAATGTGGATTTGCCAAGCCCGCAGCGCTGGTCTCCGGGACGCCTGACAAGCTGCAGGCGGTGGCAAAGCAGTACGGCGTTCCTGAAGCCTCCTGCTATGACTACGCATCCTTCGACAGGCTTAGCGATAACCCGGACGTCAAAGCGGTCTACATCGTTCTGCCCAACGGTATGCATCGCGAGTACGTCGAGCGCGCAGCTGCGGCGGGCAAACATGTCCTATGCGAGAAGCCGCTGGCGAATAACGCAGAAGAGGCCCGCGCCATGATAGCTGCCTGCGAGCGCGCGGCGGTGAAGCTGATGGTCGCTTATCGCATCCAGTACCAGCCGCACAACCTGGCGGCGCTGCGCATCATTCGGCGCGGTGACTTCGGGCGTCTGGTCGGCATGACGGCTGTGAATGTGCAGACCGTCGCCGCGAATGGCACTCAGCAGTGGCGGCACAAGAAGGCCATGGCGGGCGGCGGAGCTTTGCCGGATATCGGGCTCTACTGCCTGAACACGGCGCGCTTCCTGAGCGGTGAGGAGCCGGTCCAGGTCCATGCCAACCTGTTCAGCCCAGAAGGAGACGCACGCTACGCCGAGGTAGAGGAAACGGTCTCCTTTACCCTTCGCTTCCCTTCCGGCTTCATCGCCAACTGCTTCACCAGCTATGGCGCGCGTGACGACAAGTACCAGCGGTTAAACCTTGCAGCGGCTACGATCGACATGCCGAATGCCTACAAATATCAGGGGCAGGAGCTTTATCTGGCGCGCAACCTGGACGGCCAGGATCAGCGGGGCGCCATCATCCTCCCGCCGAAGAACCAGTTCGCGGAGGAAATCGACCACATGGCGCGATGCATCCTGCAGGACAGCCGCCCACGCACGCCCGGCGAAGAAGGGCTCCAGGATCACGTGGTGATGGAGGCCATCTATCGAAGCGCCGCCAGCGGCCAGCCAGTCACATTCCCGCCGCAGCCGCGCCGGGACATGTTCCGTTCTTTGCCCGACGGCATCCTGTGAAAGGAAGGAAGGCAGTCGGCTTTGACTGCCTTCGCCGTAGCGGCAGGGGCAATCGGACGGACACGGCGCCGGAGACGCCTGATGGCAGGTAGAACGGCGGATCCGGTCACCATCCGACAGGCAATTGGCAATCTGCTGCGGATGGCTACTGCCGACCTCGACGATGCTGCGAACTTGGTCCGAAGCGCGAGCGCAAGGAATGCGAGAACGCTCGTGCACGCCGCCGTTTTGAGAATGGGCGCCGCCCTGAGCACATCGGCCGTGGGCCGGTTTGATGGAGAAGGCGAGGCGCGCTGGCACGCGATCCCAGACCACTATCCTGCCATCGAAAAGCTGCGCGCGCTGGTAGCGGAAACAGGCTACCAGCCTGCACTTCAGGACGATGGAAGTCCTCGGCAGCCTCTGAGCGCGGCCCTTGTCAACAAAGACATCAAAAGGGCAAAGGAGGCACTGGCCGAGCTCTGCCTTGCTTTCGATGTCGACCTCGGGGGCTCGCGACCGGCTGTTCGCGCAGTGCCGCCAGAACCCAAGCAACCGTCGCCGCCGAAGGCGCCACCAGACAGATATGCCGAGGCCCAGAAGCAGCAGTCCCAGCGAGCCGGGCGGAAGGGACACGAGGAGCAATCCAATGTCGTAGAACTACGAGGCCGTAGGCCTCAGCAGTCCTCCTCGACCGGATCCAGGCGCCGCAATACGCCGTCTCGGGCGGGGCCGTCGCCTTTCAGGGCGAGGACAGCCTCGGGCCTGACCTCAAATGCGTTCTGGACCTTGATGGATCGATGGGGCGTCGGGGATGGCAATGCACTGCGGCTGCTCGACCACGGGCGGGAGTTGACCTCGAAAGGCCAACGGCCTCGCTTCAAGCTGAGCTCGGACGAGGCCGGACTGCTTCAGGCGTTGCAGAACATTGAGGCCACATTGAACACCTTGGTCGAACAGTCATGGGCTTGGGTGAGCGCACCGCTTGCAGAGGCACCCTTCAAGGGCGCCCGGCCGATCGACTGGATCATCAAGCGCCGCCTGCCAGGTACCCGAGACTTATCCCAATACCTGCTGCAGAAAGCTTTGACAGCCTCGGTGGGACAAGGCTGAGGGCGGAAGATTCGAGGGGCTCTACTGCAGCGGCGGCCAAATCTCCGGCAGCAAGGCGCTGCCGTCTTAGATAAAAGCAGCCATGCTAGGTTAGAAGGCACTGCGCTCACTGCAGCGTTTAGGACGTGGCCTTGCCGCATGACCAAGTTTTGCGTCGTCAGCGCGCATCTCGCGAAGTTACCTTCATCAGTGGCGTCCGCTCGTACTGGAGAACATCCGAATGTTCGCCTGGGAGACGCCGGTAAACCGACGTGCAACCGCTTCATATGCGGTGCCTTCGCCTTGCTCGGCATGAACCTGATGGGCGATGACGATCAGTCCCTGCTAGGGGCGACGGACCTACTGCACGAAAAACAACACGCTGGCCCATCGCGGCGCCTCAACTGCCTTATCCTACCTTGGAATAAATGATGCTTCCGGCACGATCATGAGGCGTTATTTGTCGATACTGCCGCGGTAATGCTCTGCACCTGCGGTCCAGAGCTTTCCTCAAATTCCCAGGTTCGTGCATCGTCCATGACGTGTCCTCTTGGTTGAAGCGTCTTCGTCAACGTGTGCTGCCGAGAATCGTGCCTGGCTGTCACCAACTGCACCTTGGACACGCGGGCCTTGGCGCAGTGAGCTGGCCATGATGGGGACTGCAGACCAGCTACCGGAGAATCAGCATTTGCTCAGCGCTGCACCGGTGCCGCGACCGTGAGAAAGATTGGCGGCTCGCGGTTCGCTGGCGATGGCCATGCCCGACCTCGGACGACGAGACAAACTCGGTCACCTATGCCCAACGACCAGATCGTGCCGTGAGCTCAGCCTGTCGACGTGGCGAGAAGGGCCTTGGTGCCTAGTCAGACGGTGATCTCGCCCTGCTCCTCGCCGACCCAGTATCGAATATGGCTGGCGTGAACTTTGATGAGGATAACACCCGGGGTGTCAATGCTCTGCGGGAACCAACGGTCAAGCTCCTCAGTCCAGTGGGCGGCGAATTCTGCCTTATCCCTGATGAGCGTCGAATGACCCTTCACGGCGATGAAGATTGGAGTGCCTGCCAACAGCCCCTTCGAACCGGCATAGCTGAGGCTCGTAGCTGAATCGCGTTCGATCTCTGCGATCTTTGCGGAGGTGTCGTAGGCGAAGAAGTAGGCATCGCCTTGAAACTCGACATCGCGATTGTTGCTCATCGGGCGCGAGGTGATGCCGCCCGTGACAGCCGTGGTCGACATCGTTGCGAAATCAATGTCGGCCATCATCTTGGACAAATCGGCGATCGTCGTCTTTGCCATCGTCTTCTCCAATCTTCTTGATTTCCCCGCCTGCGGCCACGGCCATCAGGAGGCTATCAAGCAAGACGATTTGGGTGGCATCTGGTTTCCGCGCGCCTTGCCATCAGCGGCCCAACCGAGCAGATCCCCGACGATTTAGGACTTCATAGGACATTTTGCTTCTACCGCCCGGCGCTGAGGGCCATCAGGGGAGCTTGGCCTTCAGCTTCTGAGTGGACTTCAACGCCGTCCGCGGAAGCGGAGCATCTGCGCCGGTGAACACCTTCTGCGCGCCATGTGCGAAGGCTTGGGCCTGCGAGTTGGAATGCGACGACACCACCTTCAGAGGTGCGGAAGCGCCGCCGAGCGTACCAACTTTGGCGCCGGTCGGGTTAGCGGGTTGAAGCAGGTGGCCGAAAGTTTCAAGCCCAGCATTGAACTCACCCGCGCAGCGATCAGCCGGGCCAAAAGGCGGGAGTGCGGAGACATTTCCCAGAAGGCGTTGCAGATCGCGGTGGCCGCCCCCGTCACCGACAGAGGCGCTCGCATGGAAGTCCGTCTCGATCTCCATCCAGACGCGTCACCCCGCAATGGCGGAAGTGGAACTGAGCTTCGGCGCAGTTCAGCATTTGGCCACAATACCCCTTGGTCCCGCAGGTGAAACCGGACCCGGAGAGCGGCGCCGGTGTCGACTGGCGGGGTGCGGCGGTCCGGCTGGAGGCACCGCCCAAGTGGCGCCAGTTCCAGGGAGCCTGGCGTTCATGCTCCGGCAGGGATCAAAGGCCAACATGGCACTCTCGAGCCTGAGCCTGTAGGCGGAGCACAACCAGGTCTCGATTGTACTGGGTGTAAACCCGCGCGGCCCCCCGCCGAACCATCTCCTGGTTCACGGTCAGAGCGCCAATGAACAGGGTGCCCGCTCTCCTGCCGTAGCGGTCCTTGCCCTGCACGTCGATGCGTCCATCCTTGCCGAAGGCAAACCCAGGCAGTCCCTGCTGAGCACGTGTGCCGTAGGGTTGGTGGCTCTCGGGTGCATCGATGCCAGCCAGTCGGATGCGCACCTGGCGTTCGTCAGCCGTCAGCAGGGTGAGGGTGTCACCATCGGCGCTTCGGACCACTCATCCGACAAACTCAGCGGCCTGGGAAGGCTCAGCGAGGAGGATAAGGATGAAGAGAAGGATCCGGGGGAGCATCGTCCTGTGCATCGTAGTACACCGCGAGCTCTGCGCCGTCTCCCTGATGGCCAACATTGCGGAATGCGGCAGCAAGGGCGGTCCGCCGTAGAAGCGACATCTGCTGTCCGGCTGTCCACGTGGGGCAACAGGCGAGGGCTTCAGCGCGCAGGGTGGCGTGCGTTCAAAGTTGAGACGGTCACTTTCAGGCGTTATCCAATCCTGTGGCTACCAATCGATGACCGGCCGCATCCGGATTGCCCGAGCTAGCGCCTGGTGATGGCCCGGTGTTCTGGTCGCCGAGCGTCAGTGACCAAATCACTACACCACCCACCGATCCTCCTTCATGTCATCGTCCATAGCTGCCTCCGCGTCCTCAGGCGCCCCGATCTCCAAGCTGCCCCGGTGCCGTTGGCCGGAACAAGCGTCTGACCAAGGTTGTCAGCCGAGCAGAAGTCAGGCTCGTCCTCTAGGTCGATGAGCGGAGCGTCGAAGCCATCGAGCAGATCGATGAGCGGCTGGACAAGGGTCCCGATCTGGGTTCTCCGCGGAGCAGGGAGCTAGCTGCGCCAAACCTTGAGACAGTCCATTGCTGCGGCGCCTTGACTTCTAACGACATGTCCCTGCAACCCTGATGCGCAAGCCGCCTGCCTCGACACACGAGGCAGGCGACACAGCCCTGACATCGACGCCGTTGCCAGCCTGTCAAGCAAGGTCCGACCGTGCCACCGCTGTGCTGGGTCACGCCTTGGCGGAGTTTAGCAAAGCGCCAGAGCTCGGTCCTCATCCGAGGAAGAGACCATCCTGGTAGTTCACCACGGTGACTTCATCCGCATAGTCAAGCAACACCACCGATCCCATAGCGAAGCGCGAGCTGTCGTTCGTCCAGTTGTAGACGATCATCGTGTCGCCGCCGTCTTCATCAACAACGAAGTGCCCAGGTTCATTCATGTCTCCCCTGACCACCGCATGGCTGTAGCCTCCCATGCGGAGATGATCGACGCCCTCCTCAATGCCACCCAAGGTCACCTTGCTCGAAACCATGGAGTTTCCTCCGGCATCGATGTCGATGCCTTCGCCTTTCTGGTAGTCGGTGACTACAGACAGCAGACCGGTAATCTCATCCCCCTGTGAGAGAACCCCGTCCTGATCGCCCTCTACGATCAGCTCGGAGTTGGTGTTGAACCGGAAGTAGTCGCGTCCTGAACCGCCATTCATCGTCTGAGCCGTCCCGATCAGGTCGCCGGTCGCCAGTACGGTGCCGAAGCCATTCATGGTTGCCGCCGAGCCAAGCAGGTAGTCGTCGCCGCGACCGCCGCTGAGAACCGAACCAATGCCGTCTGAGATGATGCGGTCGTTGCCAGCACCACCTTCGAGGACATTGTTCACCTCTCCGTACGAGAAACGCGTGTTGGTTACGTTGATGGTGTCGTTGCCTTCGCCGCCGCTGATGAAGTTGAACTTCCCGCAGCTCTCTATGGCGTCGTCACCAGCGCCACCGAGAACGACGTTGTAATTGTTATCGGCGCCGACGCCACGGCCCATCTGTATGAAGTCGTTTCCTCCATCACCAGAAATCAGGTTGCGACTGCCAGTCGCCTTGATGGTGTCGTCACCAGCGCCCCCGAAGACGGCATTGCCCAGACCACTGAACACGCCCTCGACGGTGATCGTGTCACGGCCTCCGACACCCAGGATCAGATGCGACCCTCCTGTATGAGTGAGGGTGTCGGCCTTGGAGCTTCCGACGGTCACGCCTGCTCCCAACCAGTCAGGCGTCAGGTCAAAGACATGGAGTGCCTGATGCAGGGAGCGCAACCAATAGGCCATGGTAGATCCTCACCGGAGCTGGGGGACCGCTTCGCTAGGCAGCAAGAACTTACCAGCGGCACTGAGAAGCGGTCTGCGAAAGACTTGAGCATGAGAGTCGGCCCGAACCCCACGAAGCGCCAATGTCTTCTTCGTTACCGAATCGGCACAAAGCTTAGCTGTTGGGTGCGAGCCATTGCATCATCAATGTTGCACTCCTGGAGGGCGTGACTTACCGCTGCTCGCTGGAACCGAGACGAATAGATGGGTGCCAGAGCTGGGCAAAGCGGTTGCCGCCAGCGCGGCTCCCCCGGCTACTCTGCCTTGAGGTCAAGCTCCCGCACCTTCTTGCCCCAGAACTCGTACTCCTCGCGGATTGCAACGGCGAAGTCGGCGCGTGGCTGCGCTGCGGCCACCTCGAGGCCGTCGCGCTCCAGGCTGCGGGCGAAGCGCGGATCGCGGATGGCCTTGTTGGCGGCAGCCTCCAGGCGGCTCATCTCGCCGTCAGGCGTCCCGGCAGGCGCGAAGATGCCGTGCCAGCCCAGGATGACGATGCCGGGCAACCCGGCCTCCGACAGCGTGGGCACATCCGGCAGCGATGGCAGGCGGTGATTTCCCGTCACCGCCAGGGCCCGCAGCCGCCCCTCCTTGGCCAGCGGCACCGCAGGCGGCGGCGAGGAGAAGTTCATGGTGACGCGCCCGGTCACCACGTCCTGCAGGGCAGGGGCGGTGCCGCGATAGGAGATGTGCTCCATCTGCAGTCCGGCGGCCTCGGCGAACAGGATGCCCGCCAGGTGATTGTTGGAGCCCACGCCGCCGGACGAGAAGCTGAAATCCGCGTTCGGCCGCTTGCCCGCGTCGATCAGCTCTCGCAGGCTGGTCACTGGCAGCTTCGGATCAATCACCAGCACGTACTGATAGGAGCTGGCCTTCGTTACCGGCGACAGGACGCTGGACAGGTTGATCCTGTCGTTCCTCTGCAGGTGCGGGTTGACCACGATGTTGGTGGACACCGCGAAGAGCAGCGTTGTGCCGTCCGGCCGCGCGCGGGCAACAGAGGTTGCGCCGACATGACCTGCCGCGCCGCCGCGGTTCTCCACAACGACGCTTTGACCGAGTTGCTCCATCAGGATCGGCGCCAGCTCGCGCGCCACAATGTCGGTGCCGCCGCCTGCGGCATAGGGCACGATCAGCGTGATGGGGCGGCCCTGGGCGCTGCCCTGCGCCCCGGCTCGGGTGATCAGGACAGGGGCAGCGAGCAGCGGCAGGAGGTGGCGGCGCTTCATGGTCGGCTTCCTTCTATCAGCCTCTCTCTGGCGTGCAGGGTGGGCCTGCGGCGCCTTTTGGACGGGCCGTTGACGGAAGCCTACCCAGTGGGGCGTTCGTCACGCCAGCGGACTCTTCAATGACGGAACGGCGGTTGAATGCGGCGTAAACGGCAACGGAACTCGCTCTCGGCTTGGCGCTGAACCCTGTGAACCGAAGCTGGTGCGTCGGTCGTGCGTCCTTTGATGACCCTCGCGGCCCGCCCCGATTGAGCGCGCGGAAGAATTTCTGCTTCCTTGGTTGGGAAATACGCCGATGAGGGTCAGCGCGTTCCTCGCTGTGGCTCGTCCACCTGCTGAGGCGAAAGCGCCCAAGACGCTGATACAGCTACTCCGACTTGTCACTGACCGGGGCGCCGATGCCAAGCTTAGGCTCTGGCCACCCGCTTTCTGTTTTTGGTCCGTTCCCCACGTCCCGACTGGCGTCGGACCCATGGCCTTATCTCCTCCGCCCCCATCCCTCTGCGTCCCGGCCTGTCCACCGCATTCCTTGATGAGGTGGCCGATGCTCTAGCCTAAGCGCTGCGCTACGACGAGCGCGGCGAGCCCCGGCCCTCTGGCGGCCCACTGGTCGCCAGCCTGGCCGCCGAAAACCTGGTGAAGCACCTGGAGCGCTCGGGCTTCCTCGTCCTCAAGCTGCCACCTGCGTGGCTGCACAGCGTAGGATAGGGTTCCCCGATGTCGGCCTCGGACGCCGTGCTGCGCGATCTTCAAGCCTCGCTCGCCGGGATCGAGTTCGGTACGGGGGCGACGCCCCACCGCCCCCGATCAGTCTTTCCCCTCCCATTGATGACCACTTGCCAGGCGGCGGACTGGCGCGCTGCACGAGGTGAAGGCGTCCGACCTCGGCGCCGGTCTTGCTCTGTGCACTCTCAACCTCAGCCGCACCAATGGGCCGGTGCTGTGGATCAGCGCCCATGCCGAGGACGTGTGGGCGCCCGGCCTGCATGCCCTTGGGCTGCGCGCTGACCGTCTGCTGCAGGCGAGCTACCGCCAGCTTGCTGACGGCCTGTGGACGATGGAGGAGGCACTCCGCTCGCCAGCGTCGGGCGCCGCAGTGCTTCAAACAGACCGCCTGGACATGACCGCGTCCCGGCGCCTCCAGCTGGCGGCGGAGGGCTCGACGAGAGTCGGGCTGCTGCTGCGGAACTTCGCCGAGCATGGTCCCTCCAGCGCGGCGAGCCGATAGTGGGTGGCATCGCGGGCCAATGCCGCGGCACGCCGCGCTTGCGGCTGGACCTGCTCCGCTGCCGCGCCGGGCGGCCGGGCAGCTGCGATGTCCGCTGGGATGAAGCTGCGTTGGAGGTCGAGGAGGCCGCCCTCGCAGAATACGCGTGAACCGCCGGTACCTGGCGCTGTGCCTGCCTTACCTCGCTCTGGACCGGCTGCGGCGGCAGCATCCTGATTGGGATGAGCGGCCGTTGGCTGTCTGGGCCGCCGTTGGCAATCGGCGCTGCCTGACCGCCACGGATGCCCCGGGCCTGTTCCCGGGCCAGGCGCTGGCCGACGCCCAGGCAATCCTGCCGGACCTCATCCTGGCCGACGCGGACCCTGAAGGGGATGCTGCTGTCCTGGAACGGCTGGCACTCTGGGCGCTGCGCTTTACGCCACTGTCGGCCGTCGATGGCGAGGACGGACTGATGCTCGACACCACGGGTGTCGAGGCGCTGTTTGGCGGCGAGGCCCCTCTGCTGGCCGCAGTTCTGGAGAGCTTTGCCAGCGGCGGCTACCGGACGCTGGCCGCCATTGCAGGCACACCCGGCTGCGCAGCGGCCCTGGCGCGCAGCGGCGCGGCGCCGTACGCGCTGCCGCCAGGCCAGGAACTCGATTCCTTGGCCCGCCTGCCGCTGGAGGCGCTCCGCCCGTCCCAGGACATCGTGCACGGCTTGGGGCGCCTGGGCCTGCGGCAGATCGGCGACGTCCTGCGCCAGCCGCGAGGTCCTCTGGCGCGCCGGTTCGGCCGCCCGCTGCTCGACGTCCTGGACGATGCCACCGGCGCCCGCCCGCGACCGATCCAGCCGGTGCGGCCGCCGCCCGTCTTCTCAGCCGTCCGGCATCTGCTCGAGCCCATCGTCACCCGGCCAGCCATCGACCATGTTCTCGAGAACCTGCTCGAGGAACTCTGCCGGGCAATGGAGCACGCGGGGGAGGGGGCTCGCCGCCTGATCCTGCGAGGCTTCCGTGTCGACCGGGTGGTCCAGAAGGTATCCATCGGCACCGGCGCCGCGTCGCATGCGGCCAGTCACCTGTTCAGGCTGTTCCGGGAGGCGGTCGGCGAGCTTGAGCCCGATCTGGGCTTCGAGCGCATGGTGCTGGAGGCCCTAACCACCGAGCCGGTGGTGCGCACGCAGGCCGCTATGAGCCGCGGCGGCGGCTGCACGGCGACGAGTCCTGACGCGCTGCCTGAACTCCTTGATCGGACGCGCCAGCGAATTCCTATCTCCCGACCCCAGCCGCTTTCCAGTCATTGGCCGGAGTACGCTGCTGCGCCTGCGGATCCTTACGTGGCGCCCGACGTGCCAAAGGATTGATGTCAGGATATCCGCCCTCTCCGCCTGCTTCGGACGCCGCTGGCCATGACGGTCGAGAGCGCGGCGCCAGGCGGCGCGCCGGTGCGGCTGCAGTGCGGTGGCCGCGTCTACCGTGTCCTTGCGGCGCTGGGTCCCGAGCGCCTGAAGCCCGAGTGGTGGGGCGAGGATTTGAACCGGCCCATCCGGAATTACTACCGGGTCCAGACGGCCGAAGGACCCCGCCTGTGGATCTGCCGGTTGCGCGAGGCCGGTGCGGCGCCGCGCTGGTTCCTCCACGGGGAGCTCGCGTGACGCCATGCCCCCTGGCTACGTGGAGCTCGGCGCCCGCTCCAACTTCTCCTTGCCCGACGGAGCGTCGCATCCGGCCGAACTGGTCCTGACCGCCAAGGCGCTGGGGCATGCCGGACTCGGCATCTGCGACACCAACAGCCTGGCCGGAGTGGTCCGCGGCCACGTCGCCGCGCGCGAGGAGGGAGTTTCCTACGTGGTCGGCGCCCGCCTGGTGCTGGACGATGGAACCGCTTGGTTGGCCTGGCCAACGGACCGCGCCAGCTACGGTCGGCTGAGCACCCTGCTTTCCCACGGGAAGATGCGAGCGCCCAAGGGCGAGTGCCAGATATCCTTCGCCAAGATGGTGGAGCACTCCAAGGACTAGTGTCTGGCCGCCATCCCGCCGCGGCGCCCAGACGCGGAGTTCACCAGCCGGTTCGCCGTGGCCGCCACGGCAACGGAAAGCCGTCTCGCTCTGCCACTGTTCTGCGCCGCGGCCTTCTACCTGGACGGCCACGACCACGAGCGCCTGCCTTTCCTTGCCGTCACCGTGGCGCAGGCGGGCCGCGGCGCCGCGCTGCTGGCCTGGAACGACGTTCGCTACCACAACCGGCAGCGGCAGCCGGTGGCCGACCTGGTCACCGCCATCCGGCTCACGGTGACCGTCGATTCCTTGGGGCCGAATGCCGAGCCGAACGACGAGCGCTGCCTCAAGCCACCGGCGGCGATGGCTCGCCTCTTCGCCCGCCATCCGGAGGCGATCACCAACACGGTGAGGGTCCTTGAGGCGACGCAGGG
Source organism: Teichococcus deserti (assembly GCF_001982615.1). Classification (GTDB taxonomy): domain Bacteria; phylum Pseudomonadota; class Alphaproteobacteria; order Acetobacterales; family Acetobacteraceae; genus Pseudoroseomonas; species Pseudoroseomonas deserti. The sequence goes on from NZ_MLCO01000001.1 coordinate 67,073, forward strand.
CTTCTCCTTGAGCCAGCTGCGGCATGAGTACCCTGACGAAATCCTCGAACCCGGCCGAACCCCGCAGCAGACGCTGACCAGCCGCGTCGCCGAGGCGGCCGATGAACGATGGCCCAACGGCGTGCCAGCCAACATTCAGCAGCGGCTCAACCACGAGCTCCGGCTGATCCAGCAGCTGGATTACGCCCCCTATTTCCTCACCGTGCACGAGGTGGTCTGATTTGCGCGGCGCTAAGGAATTCTCTGCCAGGGGCGCGGCCCCGCGGCGAACTCTACCTGCTGCTATGTCCTTGGCATCACCGCCGTCGACCCTGCGAAGCACGACCTGCTCTTCGAGCGCTTCGTCAGTGCCTTTCGCAACGAGCCGCCCGACATCGACGTGGATTTCGAGCACGAGCGGCGCGAGGAGGTCATCCAGCACATCTACGAGCGCTACGGCCGTCACGGCGCCGCCATCGCGGGCACCGTCATCCGTTACCGAGCACGCAGCGCCGTCCGCGAAGTCGGCAAGGCCATGGGCCTCTCCGAGGACGTCACCGGCCGCCTCGCCAAGGCGTCCTGGGGTCCCGGCCGGGAGCAGACGCTGGCGGAGCTCGCGTCCGGCCTTGGCCTGGACCCCGCCGACACCCGCTGAACTGGACGCTGCAGCTGGCCGAGGAGATCCAGGACTTCCCGCGCCACCTGGCCACCCATGTCGGCGGCTTCGTCATCAGCCGCGGCCCCCTGACCGAACTGGCCGTTGTCGGCAACGCCGCCATGGAAGGGCGCACTGTCCTCGAGTGGGACAAGGACGATATCGATGCCCTCGGGCTGCTGAAGGTCGATATCCTTGCGCTGGGCATGCTTTCGATGCTGCGGCGGGGCTTCTCGCTCCTGCGGCGCCACCACCGGCGCGGCCTCGACCTGGCGGGCATCCCGCGCAACTGCCCGGAGACCTACGCCATGCTGCGACGGGCGGACAGCCTGGGCGTCTTCCAGGTCGAGAGCCGGGCCCAGATGAACATGCTGCCGCGCCTGCGGCCGGAGAAGTTCTACGACCTCGTCGTGCAGGTGGCGATCATCCGGCCGGGGCCTATCCAGGGCGACATGGTGCATCCCTACCTGCGGCGCCGCTGGGGGCTGGAGCAGCCGGTCTATCCGTCGCCCAGCCCGGAGCACGGCCACCCGGACGAGCTCAAGGACGTGCTCAAGAGGACGCTTGGCGTGCCGCTGTTCCAGGAGCAGGCCATGCGGGTGGCCATGGTGGCGGCGGAGTTCACCTCCGAGGAGGCGGACAAGCTCCGGCGCGCCATGGCGACCTTCAAGCACATCCAGGGCGTCAGCGAGTACCGGGACCGGCTGGTGGGCGGCATGGTGCGGCGTGGCTACGACCCGGAACTGGCCGAGCGGGTGTTCAAGCAGCTCGAAGGATTCGGCAGCTACGGCTTCCCTGAGAGCCACGCCGCCTCCTTGCGCACCTGGCCTATGCGAGCAGCTGGATGAAGCGCTGGCACCCTTCGGTATTCGCCGCCGCCCTGCTGAACGCGCAGCCCACGGGCTTCTACGCGCCCGCCCAGATCGTCCGAGACGCCCGCGAGCATGGCGTCGCTGTGTGGCCGGTGGACGTTAACCGAAGCGACTGGGACTGCACCCTGGAGCCGGAACCCGACAGCGCCGAGGGGCTGGCGCTCCGCCTGGGGCTGCGTCAGGCGGCCTGGCTGGCCCAGGCGGAGGCCGAGCGCGTCGTGAAGGCCCGCGAGGCGGGGAACAGGTCGCCGTTCTCCTCGGTCGAGGAAGTCGTCCGGCGTGCCGAGCTCACCGGGAAAGGGACCGAGGCGCTGGCGGCAGCGGACGCATTTGGCGGCATGGGTGTCGACCGGCGGGCGGCGATGTGGGCGGCCCGCGGCGTCGAGAAAGACATCCCGCCGCTACTGCTACTGGCCGCCCAGAGCGCCGCCGCCGGTGAGCCGCCTCTACTGCCGGAACCAGAGCCCACGCTGCCGCCGGAGCAGGCGGGCCAGAAGGTCGTCCTCGACCACCTGTCCACAGGGATGTCGCTTGGACACCACCCGCTCAAGCTCCTGCGGCCGCGGCTGCGAGACAGTGTCGATGCCCGCGCGCCAGGCCAAAATTGCTATCCCGCGAACTCCGGCCGCGCCGTCCAGGCGGGCATGCGCCAGTCGATGCCTTCAAGCAGCATCGAGAGCTGGGCAGGCGTCAGCGAGATTGCGCCATCGCGTGCATGCGGCCAGACAAACATTCCGCGCTACAGCCGCTTGGTATAGAGCACGAGCTCCTGGCCATCCCAGAACAACAGCTTGACCAGATGGCCGCGGCGGCCGCGAAAGGCGAACACATGGTCGCTGAACGGATCCCGCCCCAGCACTTCCTGCATCAGCCGCGCGAGTCCCTCGAACCCACGCCGCATGTCCGTCGGGCCCGCCGCCAGCCAGACCCGCACCCCGGCAGGCGGTGCGATCATGCCTCCAGCGCCAGAGCCAGGCGGGCCAGGACGGCCGGATCCGTGGCCGGGCTCGCCCGCAGCACCCGCCCGTTGCGCAGCACGATCTCGATGGGCGGGGCGCCACCATCGGCAGCGTTGCCGGAAGCTTCGGCCGCCTCGGCGACTTCAGGGGTCATCAGCCGCACCGGCAGCACCCGTGGCATCGCACCACCCGGCCCGCGCGCCGCAGCCCGCGCATCACGCCGCCAGCGGTGCAGCAGGCTGGAGCAGACACCATGGCGACGCGACACGCCCTGCACCGACGCACCGGGGCGCAGCGTCTCCGCCACCAGCCGGACCTTCTCCTCCGGCGTGTAGCTCCGACGGTCCTCGCTGAGCGTCACGATCTCGACCCGCTCCGCCTTGAGGCTAGCTCAAGTGTCAGCACCAGTGCTGGCTCCAGGGCCAGCCTCATCCATCGACATCGCACCACCTGGACCTGATGAGAGCTCCGTCACGAGATCGGCCCCCTCAGGCAAGGTGGGCCGCGGAGCAACGCTTACGGCTTTGGCGTCTTCGACTGCTTTGCGTCGGACGCTTAGCTTGCGCCCATATGCTTAGCCATTTCGGCGCGAAATCGAGACATGGAAGCCATCGGGGGGCGGTCCGGTAATCGGCGCCTACGGGAGCCGCTTCGCGTTGAACTCGGTCAGCATGGCCAGAACTTCACTCGCAGGGCGGGGACGGCTGAACAGATATCCTTGTCCCTCGGTGCAGCCCTGACTGGCGACATTCCGCAGTTGCTCGGCTGTCTCAATACCTTCGGCGGTAGTAGCGATGCCGAGTGTCTGACACAGACCGGCGATCGCACGGATGATCGCCGCCCCCTCAGCGCGCTCATCCATAGCGAGGACGAAGCTTCTGTCTACCTTGACCTTGTCGATAGGGAATTTGAGCAGGTAGCTCAACGAGGAATATCCGGTACCGAAGTCGTCGAGCGAAATGGAGATGCCCAGAGCGCGGAGGCGACCGAGCATGGTGACCGTGTCCTCCGTCTCCCGCAGGAGCAACGATTCGGTAATCTCAAGCTCAAGCCGCGCTGCATCCAGAGATGAAGCAGCCAGGGCGCTTTCGACCGACGCTTCGAACCCGGCTTCACAGACTTGCGGGGCTGAGAGGTTCACCGCGACCTTCAGACCATTGGGCCAACCTGCCGCATCGGCGCAGGCCTGTTCCAGGATCCATTTCCCAAGCGGCACGATAAGGCCCATTGCCTCGGCAACGGAGATAAACACGTCGGGCGGCACAAGCCCTCTGTCGGGGCTTCGCCAGCGCACGAGTGCTTCGAAACCAGTGATGCGTTGCTCGCGAAGGTTCACCAGCGGCTGATAGTGCAGTTCGAATTCTCCGCGGCGGAACGCCCTGCATAGATCGGCTTCCAGGCAGCGGCGAGCTTGAACGCGTGCCTGCATGTCGGGCTCGAACATCTGGAACCTTCCACCGCCTGCCTGCTTTGCGGCGTAGAGGGCCAAGTCAGCACGCCTCATGAGCTGGTCTGGATCGTCGCCGTCACGCGGCGCGACAGCCACCCCGACGCTCGCGCCCACGACAGCGGATCGACTGCCGATGAGGTACGGACGCCCGAGTTCCTCGACGATGTGCGCAGCCAGCTCAGCTACCCGGGTGACGTCGTTCGCACCATTCCGAACTACAACGAACTCATCGCCGCCGAGGCGAGCGACCGTGTCGCACTCGCCAACACAGAACCGCAAGCGTTCAGCGACCCCGCGCAGCACCTCGTCGCCCGCAGGGTGACCGAAGGTGTCGTTGACCTCTTTGAAGAGATCAAGGTCAAGATGGAGGACAGCGAAGGGGTCCCCATGACCACTGCGTGCCGCAGCATCGGCAAGCAGCTCTTGCAGGGCGCCCCTGTTTAGGAGGCCCGTCAGCGTGTCGTGGTGGGCCATGTAGGCGATACGGGCTTCGGCCTCCCGCTTTTCCGTTACGTCTTGCGTGACGCCGGTGATCCGGAAGGGCTTGCCATCGCTGTTGAGCTCTGCCTGGCCCGTCACCCGTAGCCACCGCACGGGTCCGTTCAAGCTGGATGTTCGGAACTCAGTGGTGAAGGATCTACCGTCCTCCCCCCGGAGGCACCGCTGCATCGCCGCGCCTACGATAGCTAAATCCTCGACATGGACCGCAGCATGCACGTCTGCCCGCGTGCGTAAGGAGCCTGGAGCCACGCCATAAAGCGCTTCGAGGCCGCTTGACGCATGGAACTCGTCACTTTCGATGTACCAGTCCCAGATGCCCATCCTGGCAGCGGCTACGGCCCGAGCCAGACGGTCTTCGCTCTCATGGAGCGCTTTCTCGGTCCGTCTGCTCTCGGTGATGTCTTCTGTGACTCCAACGATATGCGTGGCGCGTCCTCCATCTCGGAAGAGCGGCACCTTCTTGGTCCTCAGGAAGCGCCTACCTAGATGCGGCGTATCCAGAGGTTCCTCCTGGATCACCACCGCCTCGCCGCTATCGACAGCTCGCCGATCCCACTCCCTGAAGAACCGAGCCTGTTCCTCGGGAAACAGGTCGAGGTCCGTTCGGCCCACCCAACCATCGCGGCCGCGGCCGAATATGTCCTCGGCAGTGCGATTGACCCGTTCATAGATCCCGGTAGTCGCGTTCTTCACGAACACCCCCACCGGCACATGTTCGAGCACCTGGTTGAGAAATGCCTCCGTGTCGCGAAGCTTGTCCTCAGCGTCGCGGCGCTCGCTCACGTCGCGCGAAATGCAGACGATGCACTCGATGGTGCCGCTCGTGTTGATGATGGGAGCCAACGCATTGTCCCAGCGCCTCAACGTTCCTCGGAACGTGGCGCAGGCGCCGTCGAAGCGATTGGGCTTCCCTTCGGCGGCTAGCTTGATTGCCTGGCGTGCGATCGGACGTAGCGCTTCTGGCCAGAAGCCCGACCAGTCCTTTCCAAGCAGGTCCGATGCAGACGTGGCCTCGAACAGCCTGACGCCAGGGCCGTTGATGAACAGAAGCCGCCCATCCCCGTCCAGCACCTTGATGCAGTCGGTGGTCCCTTCGAGGATCGAAAGAAGAAAGCCTTCGCCCTTTGCAGCCTGGAACTTGCGTTGGCCTGACATCGCTATCCTCGGGCGTCCTGCTGGGCCCGTCCGGCTAGCAGGCACGGCGAGTGCTCGCCGTCATGTTACTTAGGCAGTCAGTATGCTTTAGATCATGAGGACGCAACGAGATTCATCCTGCACTCCGCGCAGATTGGCCATGCTGCGTCAGAGAATGCAGGCGGATTGTCGACGAATCATCAACGGGGAAAGCCAAGTCAAGGATTACCATCTCAATCTTGACAATAAGCGGCTTGCCTAGGATGGGCTTGGCTGAGGCGTAGCCACTAACCGACCTGAATTCGTCAGTGTAGAAAACATAACTCCAGCTTAGCCGTTCATCCGCTATTTGAAAGGACGGTTTCGCCCGTTAGGCGATGCCGAGTTCTCGCCTCACATGGGCAAACTGCGCAGTATCTAGGCCGCGCCGCTGGGATGCCAGCCACCGAACTGCGGCGAGACCGGCTTCGGTGAAGTAGGCGCGGACAATCCCGCGCATTGGCTGACCAACCGTCATCAGATCTCGTTCTACCATGCTCTGCACCGCCGCAGGCAATTTCGGTTGGCCAGCCAATGGTCCACCGCGCCACACACGGAGAAGAATCCCTTCTGACAGGGTAGGGAGCCGTCCGAACCGCACCGATAGCTCACGACGGATCAGGTCTCGCTCCGCAGTGTTCAGGGGGGACGCCGCGACATTGAGGGCAGGATGAGCGTGCATGGGACGATCATACCAGGATCCAAGTGAGTCGAACCGTTCGCCTAAGCATCTCGCTGAAAATTCCTGCAGACAAAGCACGGGTAAGATGACGGTCGTCGAGCCACGCGGCAGAAGGAAGTGTTGCTTGCCGCCTTCTACCGTCGGCCCGGTAGAGCTGTCGGACACTCGGCGAAGGAATCAAAGTAGCCGTAGCTTGTAGGCGGCACCCTGGACGTCCATGAGCATGAGGTGCCGGAGCAACGGCAGGTTGCCCACCCTGTTGTCCGTGAGGAAGAAGATTATCACGCGCAGACTGCCCGGGCGCAGCAGGCCCGCCAGCGTCCGAAAGGCTGGGAGGCGGCCCTCGGTTCAGACGTGTTGCTAGACCACCTTCAAGAACCGGACGTCGGCAGTGATGGCGAAGCGATAGCTGTTGGCAGGCTAGGGAGGCTGTCGACCGAGGTTTGACGAACGACAGGGCAGTCCGAGCGCCGCGTATTGGGGACGGCGTGGCGTGGCGGAGCATGCGGCGCAGCCGGGGCGCCGCGACCTCCAACAGGCCACTCCTAAGGGAATGCGTCCCGCAAAGACCCTTCTGGCGTCTTGAGGCGGTCGTAGGCCGCGCTGGCCTGCTCGATGGCGGCGCCATGCGCCAAGGCCCAGCCGCAGAGCGCCTCGAAGGGCTGGCGAAGCGAATGGCCTAGCGGCGTGATTGCATATTCCACGCCGACCGGCGCCGTGGGCAGCACGGTCCGGGTGACCAGGCCGTTCCTCTCCAGCCGCTTCAATGCGTCGGCCAGCGCCTTATGGGTGATGCCGTCGAGGCGCCGCTTGATCTCGTTGAACCGTGAGGGCCTCGGGCATAGCACCGTGAGGATCAGGATCGTCCATTTGTCCGCAATCTTGTCCAGCACCGGGCGGACGAGGACCATGTCTGACCGCGCGCGGTCAGAGAGAGCTTCGAGGTCGGTATCATCCAGCATACCTAGGCTACTCCAAGTGCGTTCTTGATACTAGATACACCTCGTATACCTAGATGGCCATCGTTGAAGAGAGGACGACACGATGGCGCGGATGATGGGCAAGGTGGCCTTGGTGGTGGGTGGCGCGAGCGGGATCGGCCTCGCCATTGTTGAGCGGCTGGCGGCCGAGGGTGCGACGGTGTTCCTGACCGGCCGACAGGCGGAGCAGGTCGAGGCCGCCGCCACGAAGGTGGTTGGGACAGTTCACGGCCTGGTCGCCGATGCGAGCGAACCGCGGGACATCGCGCAGGTCGTCGCCGAAGTCAGGGAAGCCCATGGCAGGATCGACGCGCTGGTGCTGAATGCCGGAATGTCGCAACCGGCCCTGCTGACCGAGGCGACGCCGGAGCACGTCGACGAGCTGTTCCATGTCAATGTCCGAGGTCCTGTACTGGCCTTCCGCGAGATCGTCGGCACGATGATCGATGGCGGCTCTGTCGTGATGATGGGGTCCATCGCGGATGCGGCGGGCATCCCGCAGTACGGAACATACTCAGCGACCAAGGCGGCGCTTCGGTCCTATGCGAGGACATGGACTGCCGAGTTGGCACCGCGCGGCATCCGGGTGAACGTCGTCAGCCCAGGCCCCACCGACACTGCGATGATGGCTGCGACAACGGACGAGGTGCGCGCGGCGCTGGTGGCGCCAATCCCGCTCGGAAGGATGGCTCGGCCGGAGGAGGTGGCAGCGGCCGCGCTGTTCCTTCTCAGCGAAGAGGCAAGCTTCATTGCGGGCGCCGAGCTCTGCGTCGACGGCGGCATGCGTCAGGTGTGACAGCGCAGCTCTGCAGCCGCTACTCCACGCGAGAAGCCACCACCCGGTGGCTGAAAGGGCGGCTGGCTCCAACCAGCCGACCTGCATGGCATCTTCAGGGTCACGACGGTCTGCAGGAAGTTACTGGCGCGGCTGGAGCTTTGGAGAGCTTCGCTGCAATCGGTGCTGCGGCGTTGGGATTGGCGCGGGCGAGGCTCGCGGGACGGTCACCGCGGCCGTTCTCAGGTCCACGGCATAGCGTTATCACCAGCAGGCGCTGTCTGCGGCCAAATCCAAGAGCCGTGGCGCACCAGCCTGAGGCAGGCGGATGAGGCCCGTCGGCAGGAGACGGGTCGAGGCGCCCTAATTGAAGCGAAGGAGCCGCGCTTCCAATGGACCGCAGGCAGACCGCCCGGAGGGGTCACTTGACCATTTTGGACGGTCTCAAGCTGGTGCTCGGACTGCCGCTCGAAAGCGCCGCCCTCAACCACGACCTAGAGCGCCAGACCCGGTCCGGGCCCCTCTGGCGCAGGCCTGTCTGGCCCCTGTGCGATGTCGGATCATCAGCACCCATCGCCAGTCGGAGGCCCACCCTTGCTCCAGGAATTCTTCCTCATGTTGGTCACCACGCTCATCGTCGAGCCTGCACAGGCGGAGTTCGGCACGCGTCTGGCCCAACTCGGCGCCCCCGCGGCGGTCATCCGCGAGGTGTCCACCTGCGTAGCAGCCGCTCCCGCTGCCCTCGCCGATGTCTACGCTGAGCGTCCCGTCCAAGGCGTGGTATCGGCGATCAGGGTCTGGACGGGGATGACAACCTACCAGGAGTTGCTTCAGGCCGAGGTCCCGGCTTGCAAGGCAGCACTGGAAGTGGCCCGACCCTTCATTGGAGCGGAGAACGGCTGACGAGCGCGCAGCCAGGTTTGCTCCAGTGGAGCAAATGCGGCGCCTACGGCCCTCGTTTCGGCGCTACCGGCGAACTCCGATTGGCCTTGGCAGGAGCACCGACCTGCGTTGAACCGAGAGCCGGTAGCGGGGTAGCCGTCTCTGGATCGGAGTTGGCTGCACCGGGAGTGCAATCGCCGACAGCGGGGCCGGGAGGCTGCCGCTGAGAACCTTTAGCGACTGCCTGACGCAAGCTCCCGGTGAACATGTGCGAACTGCACCAGGTCGAGGCCGCGACGCTGCGTCGCCAGCCAGCGGATCGCGCCCAGACCTGCGTCGGTGAAGTAGGCGCGGGCCAGGTGCGGAGAACCGACCCTCACCTCCACCAGATTGCGCTCGACCATGCTCTTCATGGCCGCGGGAACCTTTGGCTGTCCGGCAAGCCGTCCCCCGCGCCAGCGGGGCGAGGAAGTCGTGGCCATACAGTACATCCGGTGGCGCTCAGTACTCGGTAACGCATCATGCATGTGTCCGCCTTCGGTCACCCTGCATCTGAGGTGTGGCGTCGACTGGGAGCCTCTCGTTCGTCCCGGCTCTCCAGAATAACTGGAAATGGACCTCTCACGGTGCCGGTCAGTGCAGCCCGAACCGAGAAGGCTCGACAGCCTGCAGGTCCTCCAACGGCTCACCGGCCCAGCCCGGATCGCGGATGTCCAGCGCCGCCGCAAGCTGCCGCAGCCGGGACATCTGCTTGGCATCCGCGAAGGCGATGAGGCCGTCAGCCGTCAGCTCGAAGGTGGTGGTGGCCATCTCCATGTCGCCGCGGCGGATGAACTTCTCGATCTGCAGGGTGCCGTGGTCGGCGATTCGGCAACGGTCTTCGTCTTCCATGTGGGCGTCTCCTCCCGGGCGTCGTCAGGATGCATGGATTGGCAGCAAGTCAGATGAGGGATCCGGCATTGCGCTCCCGATTCCATATCCGGCGAGACGCCAGGCTGGTGAATTGAGAGACGGTGGTGAGGGGGGCGGGCGTCGAACTCGTCGCTGACCTCCTTGAGGAGAAGGGCAATCTACGATGTCGGGCGCGCCGTGAAGGCGGCTCTCGAATGCCCTGGCGCCGTGGTCACGGCGATGATCGTGCCCATGAGGGGACTGGCGGGCTGTGTGCGATGGGAGGGCCCGGACGGGGAACAGCCCGTTTTCACTCGAGCGACCCTGCTCGCTCAACTACGGGAGGCCGTGGCCGGGCGCGCCGCCGAGGAGGAGCTGCTCGGCGACGCACCGGCTGTGAGCGGGGGCGGCGTCGAGAGCTATCTCGCCCGGGCCACATGGCTGACAACGGTGGCATTGACCGCACCGAGCCTCAGCCAGGGGCAGGGCACCCTAGCCTGGTGCGGCATGCCAGATCCCGCCGACGTCCCCACGCTACTCGCCGAGGAGCCGGATGTCGCACGCCGCGTCACCGGGAGGCTCGACGCGGCCTGCGCCGACGCGCGGACGGCGGTGCGGCGGCATGCGGGGTTGCTTCGGCGCCTGGCAAGCCGCCTAGCATCCACGACGGGTGGGCGGGCTTGCAACCGCCTCGGGTAGCTCTGCTGTCACTACTCTGGCATTGAGCTGCCCGCGAGAATTTTTCGCCTAGTAATTTTAGTGTACTCGACGAATACAATACCACGGCACTGTGGATATTTGCCGGCCTTCTGTGGTTCTTCTTGATGGCCCCAGAGAGGGAAAGGGTTCAAAGCTCGGTTATGGGGGGACCGACAATACGGCAGGACGGTGCCTGCCGTCGCTTGACGCGCCAGTCCGGACTACTAGTATGTCAGAAGAACTCGGAGGAAGCTCAGCATGACCCTGCCGCGTCTGTCCGCCGCCCTCCTGGCGGCCGTTCCGCCGTCGCCCAAGGTGGCACGGCCGGGCTATGACCGCGCGGCGCTGCGCCCGGCGATCGTGCATCTTGGTCTCGGCGCCTTCTTCCGCGCGCATGGCGTCCTCTACACCGAGGATGTGCTGAATCTGCAGGGCGGCGACTGGGGCGTCATCGGCGTCTCGCTGCAGCGGCCGGATCAGCGCGACCGGCTGGCGCCGCAGGACGGGCTCTACACAACGATGGAACGCGGGCCGGCGGGCCTGCACGCGCGCATCGTGGGCGCCTTGCTCGGCGTGCTGGTGGCGCCGGAGGATCCGGCGGCGGTGCTGGCGCGGCTGGCGGATGCGCAGACGCGCATCGTCAGCCTCACGGTGACCGAGAAGGGCTATTGTCATGACCCGGCCAGCGGTCGGCTGCGGCTGGACCATGCCGACATCGCGCATGATCTGGCGCAGCCGGACGCGCCGCGCAGCGCGGTAGGCTTCCTGGCCCACGCCCTGTCGCGGCGCCGGGCAGCGGGGATCGCGCCCTTCACCGTGCTCTGCTGCGACAACCTGCCGCACAACGGTGCGCTGCTGGCGGGCCTGGTGCAGGAGTTCTGCCGTGTGCAGGACGGCGATCTTGCCGACTGGGTCGCGCGCGAGGTGCGTTTCCCCTCGACGATGGTCGACCGCATCGTCCCGGCGCTGGCCGAGGCCGACCATGCCGCGGCGGAGGCGGCCACCGGATTCGCGGATGCGGCTCCCGTGGGTCACGAGCCCTTCCGGCAATGGGTGGTCGAAGACAGATTCGGGCCGCTCGGCCGCCCGGCCTGGGAGAGCGTCGGCGCGCAGCTGACCCATGACGTCGCGCCCTTCGAGCATATGAAGCTGCGGCTGCTGAACGGCGCGCATTCGGCGCTGGCCTATCTCGGTTATCTGGCCGGCCACCAGACCATCGTCGAGGCGGTGCAGGACCCTGTGCTGCGCGGCTATCTGCAGCGCTTCTGGGCCGAGGCGCGGCCGATGGTGCCGCCGCCGCCCGGCCAGGATCTTGGCGACTACACCGACGCCCTGCTGGAACGCTTCGCCAATCCGGCGATCCGCCACCGCACCTGGCAGATCGCCATGGACGGATCGCAGAAGCTGCCGCAGCGGCTGCTGGCCACCGCGCGGGAACGGCTGGCGGCCGGTCTGCCGATTCCGGCGATCGCCTTGGCCGTCGCCGCCTGGGCCCGCTATGTCGGCGGCGTCGACGAGGCCGGCACGCCGATCGATGTGCGGGATCCGATGGCCGCCGAGCTGCGCGCCGCGCTGAACGCTGCTGGCGAGGACCCCGCCGCCCGCATCGCGGCCCTGCTGCGACTGACAGAAGTGTTCGGCCAGGATCTGCCCGGCATGCCGCGCTTCGTCGCCGCGGTGACCGAGGCCTATCGCGCGCTGCTGCAGGACGGCGCCCGCGCCGCCGCCGCCCACTGACACGCCACAGGCAGGAGGAGAGCACCACCATGGAAGAAACCTGGCGCTGGTTCGGTCCCGACGACGCGGTGAAGCTGAACCATATCCGGCAGACCGGCGCGCGCGGCATCGTCACCGCGCTGCACCAGATCCCTTATGGCGTCGTCTGGACGGTGGAGGAGATCGAGAAGCGCAAGGCGCTGCTCGCCGCCGATGCCTTGCTCGGCCTGCGCTGGAGCGTGGTCGAGAGCCTGCCCGTGCACGAGAAAATCCGCCGCGGCGATGCCGATTGCGCGACGCTTTTCGACAATTATCGACAATCGCTGCGCAACCTGGCCGCCTGCGGCGTCAAGGTGATCTGCTACAACTTCATGCCGGTGCTCGACTGGACGCGCACCGAGCTGCGGCATCCGCTGGTCGGCGGTGGCAATGCGCTGCGCTTCAACGCGCATGAATATGTCGGCTTCGACGTCTTCATGCTGGAGCGCGAGGGCGCGGCGGAGGGCGTCGCCCCCGAACTGCTGACCCGCGCCAAGGCCTGGGTCGACGGCGCCAGCCAGGCCCAAAAGGACACTCTTCTCAGTTCGATCATGGCCGGGCTGCCGGGCGCCTTCGACCGCTACGACATTCCAGGCCTGCGCGGCATCCTGGCGCAATACGGCCAGATGACCGCCGCCGATCTGAAGCGCAACCTCCAGCGCTTTCTCGAAGAAATCATCCCGACGGCGGAGGAGGTGGGCATCACCATGTGCATGCATCCCGACGATCCGCCGCGCCCGCTCTTCGGCCTGCCGCGCATCGTCTCGAACGAGCAGGACATCGCCGACCTGCTCGACATGGTCGACAGCCCGGCCAACGGGCTGACGCTGTGCAGCGGCTCGCTTGGCGCCGGCCCCGGCAATGACGTGCCCGCCATCGCCCGCCGCTTCGCCCATCGCGTCAAGTTCGCGCATCTGCGCAACGTGGCCAAGGAGCCGGACGGGTCCTTCATCGAATCCGACCATCTCGGCGGCGATGTCGACATGGTCGCCGTGGTCGAGGCGCTGCTGACCGAGCAGAAGCGCCGCAAGGAGGCCGGCCAGGCCGACTGGCGCATTCCCTTCCGCCCCGACCATGGTCACGAATTGCTCGACGATGTTGGCAAGCCGACCTTCCCGGGCTATCCCGCGATCGGCCGCATGCGCGGCCTGGCGGAACTGCGCGGGGTGATGGCGGCGCTGGCCTCGGTGAAGGGCCTGCCGCTCTGACGCGCTGAGGCGGCGGCGCCCCCGCCGGCCGCCTCGGCGGAACCATTCCCGCGCGCCGCGATGGTGACGACGGCCGGCGCGCTGCCGGCCGCAAGCGGGGCGGTGGCAGCGTGACAGCAGGGCCATGCTGACGGTGATGGGCGGGTTTGTGCTGCTCGGGGCTGTCGCCCTGATCGGAGGGATCTCGGGCAGCGTGCTGCAGGCGCTGCGCGTCTTCATCCTGCTCTGGGGCGTGATGCTGGCGGCCACCACCTGGTTCAGCGTGACCCAGGCGGATCGCGGCTTCCTCGATCAATGGCAGGAGCGCGCGCTGGGCTTCGCCGTGCCGGCCCTGGTCGCCTGGCTGCTGGCGCTGTGGATCGGCCGCCCGCCGCGGCCGCCGCCGGAGCCGGTCGAGGAAGACGACTATGACGGGTATCACCGGTAGCGGCGCCGCGTCCCAGCCCCTGGTTCCCCAGCCTCTGGTTTCCCAGCCTTTGGTTTCCCTGCCTCTGGCTTCCCAGCCGCGGCATTGGCGCGCAGGATGCCTCTTCCCCGCCCGCCTCGCGGGCAGCGACACAGGAAGAGACCCGATGCAGAAGCGACCCCTTGGCCGCACCGGCCTCGAAATTGCGCCCCTGGTCTTCGGCGGCAATGTCTTCGGCTGGACGGTTGACGAGAAGACCAGCTTCGACCTGCTGGACGGCTTCGTCGATGCCGGCTTCGACGCCATCGACACGGCGGATGTCTATTCGGCCTGGGCGCCCGGCAACAAGGGCGGCGAGTCGGAGACCATCATCGGCAACTGGCTGAAGAAGAATCCCGGCAAGCGCGACAAGGTGCTGATCCTGACCAAGGTCGGCAGCGACATGGGGCAGGGGCATCGCGACCTCTCCGCCGGCTGGATCACCCGGGCGGTGGAGGATTCGCTGCGCCGGCTGCAGATCGACGTCATCGACCTCTACCAGTCGCACTGGCCCGACCCGCGCACCGGCTACGAGGAGACTCTGCGCGCCTATGAGGGGCTGCTGAAGGCCGGCAAGGTGCGCGCCATCGGCTGCTCCAACCTCGATGCGACGCAGCTGGAAGAGGCGCTGAAGGTCGCATCGGACAAGAACCTGCCGCGCTACGAGACGCTGCAGCCGCATTACAACCTCTATGACCGCGGCGGCTTCGACGGGCCGCTGCGTGACCTGGCGATCCGCGAGGGGCTCGGCGTCATCACCTATTACAGCCTGGCCTCCGGCTTTCTCTCCGGCAAGTACCGCTCGGCTGCCGACTTCTCCAAGAGCAAGCGTGGCGGGGGGATGGAGAAATACATGAACCCGCGGGGCGAGACGATCCTGGCCGCGCTGGATGCGGTGGCCGGGCGGGTCTCCGCGACACCCGCCGAGGTCGCGCTGGCCTGGCTGATTGCGCGTGACGGCGTGACTGCGCCGATCGCCAGCGCCACCAGCCTGGCGCAGCTCGACAGCCTGGCGAAGTCGGCGCGGCTGTCGCTGTCGGCCGCCGATATCGCCGAGCTCGACACCGCCAGCGCCTGAGGCCGGCGAAGAAGCGGCGGGCCTTGCGCGGGCCCGCCGCGGATGCTGCTTTGGCGGCATGTCCGACGCGTCCCCGCCGCCCCGCATCCCGACGCTGCTGCGCGCGCGCCAGGCCAGCCTGACGCCGGCCGAGGCGCGGGTGGCCGAGGCCCTGCTGGCCGACCATCCGACGGCGGGGCTGGGCACCGTGGCCTCGCTGGCGCGGCGCGCCGGGGTCAGCGACCCGACGGTGGTGCGGCTGGTGGCCAAGCTCGGCTTCGAAGGCTTTGCCGACTTCCAGCGCGCCCTGCTCGACGAGGTCGAGGAGCGGCTGCGCTCCCCGCTGATGATGCTGGAGGCCCGGGCGCCCGCGGCCGAGGGTAGCGCCGAGGCCTATCTCGCCTCGCTGGAAACCGCATTGTCGGAAACCCGCCAGCGCGACCTCGCGGCGTCCTATGCGCGGGCGGCGGCGCTGCTGGCCGATCGCCGGCTGCGCCTCTCGCTGATTGGTGGCCGGTTCAGCCGCTTCCTGGCGGGCATCCTGCAAGGTCATCTGGTGCAGCTGCGCCCCGGCACGCGCCATCTGGAAGGCACCGCGGCCGAGCTGGTCGACACGCTGGTCGATCTCGGCCGGCAGGACGTGCTGGTGGTCTTCGACTATCGCCGCTACCAGGCCGACGTGGTCGATTTCGCCCGCCAGGCCCAGGCGCGTGGCGCCCGGCTGGTGCTGTTCACCGATCCCTGGCGCTCGCCCCTGGCCGAGATCGCGACGCTGGTCTTCACCGCCCCTGTCGCCGCCGGCTCCGCCTATGACACCATGGTGCCGGCCCTGGCCCAGGTGGAGGCGCTGCTGGCCTGCCTGCTGGAGGCCCGCAGCCCGGAGACGGAGCGGCGGCTGCGCGCGCTGGAGGAATTGCGCGCAAGCAACAGCGTCACCTTGGATCGGCCGGACCGGGGTCGGATTAAATAATAAATGACCGAAACGAATTGCCTCGTGGCGGGCTGGCCGGCGGCCTAGCCTGCGGCTGCCCGCAACGAGGGATCAGCCCATGCCCCCCGCCTATTCCGACCTTGTCGCGCTGCCCGATCCGGCCAATGCGGCCGGCGTGGACAGCGCCAAGCAGAAGACCATGCTGTCGCTGCTCGGCAATCCGCGCAGCCCGCTGCCGCAGGATTGCGGGTTGGAGCCGAGCAACCCGCTGATCAAGTCGCTGATCGTGAAGGCCCATGTCGGCCCCTTCACGGCGCGCGGCCTGGCGCCGGCGGTGGAAAGCCTGACGGCTGTGATGGCCGACATCAAGTCCGCGCATCCCGACCTGCATGACCGCCTTGGCAACATGGGCATGCTCTGCGTCCGCCATGTCCGCGGCAATCCGCAGGCGATCAGCAACCATTCCTGGGGCACCGCGATCGACCTGACCATCGACGGCAAGCTCGATGCCCGGGGCGATGGCCGGGTGCAGCACGGCCTGACGCTGCTGGCGCCGATCTTCAACCGGCGCAAATGGTTCTGGGGCGCCGCCTTCGGCACCGAGGACGGCATGCATTTCGAGGCCAGCGACGGGCTGGTCCGCGAATGGGCCGCCGCCGGCCATTTCGGTGAGGTCGCGACGCTGGCGGCGCCGAAGCCGGTGGTGCTGGGCGTCGGCGATCGCGGCCCCGCCGTGATCGCGCTGCAGGACAAGCTCAACAAGGCGGGCCAGCCGCTGCTGCGCGACGGCATCTTCGGCCGCGACACCGAGGCCGCGGTGATGCGCTTCCAGGCCGCCAGCGACCTGGTGGTGGATGGCGTGGTCGGCCCGGCGACCTTGGCGAAGCTGGCCTGAAAAACTCTTGCCGGGGGCGGGGCGCTCAGCCCCGCTTCAGGTTCCAGAACACCGGCACGCCCTGCAGCATCCCCGACAGATCGGCGCGATGCGCGGTCAGCTGGGCGATCTGGCCGATCGGCAGATAGGGCAGGTCGGCGAAGGCCTGGGCCTGGATGCGGCGGGCGGCGGTCTGCTGGGCTGCCAGGTCAGGCGCGGCCAGCCAGGCGTCGCGGGCGGTTTCCAGCGCCGGGCTCTCGCACCAGCCATAGAGGCCGCTCTTGCCGTCGCCGCGCAAGGTCGGGTGGACGGCGGGGCTGGCCAGGTCGGCGCCGGTGTTCAGCGCGACATAGGCGTTCCAGCCGCCCTGGGCGATGGGCTCGCGCTTGTTGCGCCGCTGCAGCATGGTGCCCCAGTCCATGGTCACCTCGTCCACCGCCATGCCGGCGCGGCGCAGCGCGTCGCCGATCACCGTGGTGGCGGCGTTGTTCAGCTGCAGGTCGCCCGGCGACATCAGCAGCAGCGTCTCGCCGCGATAGCCCGCCGCCTCCAGCATGTTCCTGGCCGCGGCCGGATCGCCCTGCAGCGCGGACAGGCCCTCGTCATTGGCCATGGCGGTGCCGGGGCAGAAGAAGCCGACGCCGTCGCGCCACAGGGCGGAATCGGTGCCGGCCATGGCCATGACCACGTCGCGCTGGCTGATCGCCGCCAGCATGGCGCGGCGGATCGCTGGATTGGCGGTGGGGCCGTGCAGATGGTTGACCCGCAGCGCGCCCATATAGCCGGTGGCATCCAGCACCGCGACCTTCAGCGCAGTGCCGCGGCGCAGCAGCGGCAGCATGTCGTTGCTCGGCAGTTCCCACCAATCGACCTCGCCGGTGCGCAGCGCGGCGGCGGCGGTCGCGGCATCGGCGATCACCTTCCATTCGATGCGGTCGAAATGCGCGATCTTCGGGCCGGCGGTGCCCTCGGCGGTGCCGGACTCGCGCGGGCGATAGGCCTCGAAGCGGGCATAGGCGAGGCGGTCGCCGGCGACGCGCTCTTCCGGCAAGAAGCGGAAGGGGCCGCTGCCGATGATTTCCTTCAGCGCCTGGTCGGGCGGCGTCTGGGCCAGGCGCTCGGGCATCATGGCGCAGGCCAGGCCGGACGTTTTTCCCAGTGCGAAGGGCAGCAGGGGATAGGCGCGCTTCAGCCTGAAGACGATGCGGCGGTCATCGGGCGCGGACAACTCGTCGGTCACCGCCATCAGTGCCCGGCCCATGTCGTCCCGCGCCGCCCAGCGGCGGATCGAGGCGACGCAGTCCCGCGCCAGGACCTTCGTGCCGTCATGGAACAGCAGCCCCCCGCGCAGCGTCAGGGTCCAGCGGCGGCCGTCCTCCTCGGTCGAGAAACCCTCCAGCATCTGCGGCTGCGGATTCAGCGCGGCATCCTGGCCGAACAGCGTGTCGTAGACCAGATAGGCATGGTTGCGGGTGACATAGGCCGCCGACAGCGTCGGGTCGGTCACCGCCAGGTCGGCATGCGGGATGAAGCGCAGCACCCGGCTGGCTTGCGCCGAAGCGAGGCGAGGCGCCGCAAGGGCAGCGGCGCCGAGGGCGATGAAGGAACGACG
>NZ_MLCO01000010.1 GCF_001982615.1 Teichococcus deserti
GGGCATGGGAAATAGATAGAGAGCTAATTATCAGCGGAGAATGAATTGCTGCGGCGCAGCAGCCATGCGTTGCAGGCGCGCCGGCGAGGCATGCGCGCGGCGCGCGACAGGAGGGTGTGGACTCTGCGGAGCGGAAGGGATATACGCCCGCCTCCGCCGTGACCCGAGAGTTGCGTGCGCCGTTGCGCGCGCGAAAGGTTGCGGTGTTCTCTTCAGGGACGCGGGAGGCCCGGCCAGGGCCGACAGCACCGCGCGCCTCTGAAAGCGCAGAGGAACGGTTATGGCGAAGAAGATCGTCGGCTACATCAAGCTGCAGATCCCGGCTGGCAAGGCGAATCCCTCGCCGCCGGTCGGCCCCGCGCTGGGTCAGCGCGGCCTGAACATCATGCAGTTCGTGAAGGAATTCAACGCGGCGACGCAGCAGATGGAGCCCGGCACCCCGACGCCGGTCGTCATCACCGCGTATTCGGACCGCACCTTCTCCTTCATCACCAAGACGCCCCCGAACACCTACTTCCTGCTGAAGGCGGCCAAGCTCGAGAAGGGCAGCCAGACTCCGGGCAAGGGTGGCGTGATCGGCCGTCTGACCAAGTCGCAGCTGCGCGAGATCGCGGCGACCAAGATGAAGGACATGAACGCCAACGACGTGGAGGCCGCGGTGCGCATGCTCGCCGGTTCCGCCCGCTCGATGGGCATGTCCGTGGTGGAGGGCTGATTCATGGCCAAGCAGGGCAAGCGTCTGAAGGCCGTCTACGCCGGTCTCGACACCGACAAGCAGTATGCGCTGGTTGACGCCATCGCGACCGTGAAGTCGGTCTCCAAGGCGAAGTTCGACGAGACCGTCGAGATCTCGATGAACCTGGGCATCGACCCGCGCCATGCCGACCAGATGGTCCGCAGCGTGGTTTCGCTGCCGCACGGCACCGGCAAGACCGTCCGCGTCGGCGTCTTCGCCCGCGGCGCCAAGGCCGAGGAAGCGACCGCCGCCGGCGCCGACGTGGTCGGCGCGGACGACCTGGCCGCGCTGGTGCAGGAAGGCAAGATCGAGTTCGACCGCTGCATCGCGACGCCGGACATGATGGGCCTGGTCGGCCGCCTGGGTAAGATCCTGGGCCCGCGCGGCCTGATGCCGAACCCGAAGCTCGGCTCGGTCACCATGGACGTCAAGGGCGCGGTCGCCGCGGCCAAGGCCGGCCAGGTCGAGTTCCGCGCCGAGAAGGCCGGCATCGTGCATGCCGGCATCGGCAAGGTCTCCTTCGGCGCCGAGCAGCTGGTCGAGAATGCGCGCGCCTTCATCGACGCGATCAACCGCGCGAAGCCGGCCGGCGCCAAGGGCACCTATGTGAAGAAGGTGGCCGTGTCCTCCTCGATGGGCCCCGGCCTGAAGGTGGACGTCACCACGCTGCAGGCCTGAGGCCTGGCGTGACGAGATACGCGCCCCGGCTGCGGCCGAGACGCGGGCAGGGGGCCGGCCATCCGGCGGGCCCCCGGAACCTGTCCGAGAGCGCATGTGGCCCCATGGGGCCTTAAGGGGGCAGCCGCCCCGCAGGCGTGAGATGGGAATGCCGAGAGATCCAGGTCGTGCCCGCTTCGGCGGCGCGGCGTGATGGGCTTGGTCTTCCGCAGACTCAGACAGTCTTAGTTGGGGTGTCGCCGGGCCGCTGGCCCGGGGATGTCCCCGTGTGAACCGGTCGGGGCCCTTCCAAAAGGCCACGACCACCGTTTGGAGACGGGAGTTGGATCGTACGGAGAAGCGTGCGTTCGTTGCCTCCCTCGCGACGGTGTTCGCCGAGACGAACTTCGTGCTGGTTGCCCAGAACAAGGGCATGACGGTGGCGGATGTGTCGGCTCTGCGGCGCCAGATGCGGGCGGCGGGCGCGACGTATAAGGTCGCGAAGAACCGGCTGGCCGCCCTCGCCCTCGACGGCACGCGCTTCCAGGGCATCTCGCCGCTGCTGAAGGGTCCGACCGCGCTTGCGTGGTCGACGGATCCGGTCGCGGTGGCGAAGACCGCCATGGATTTCGCCAAGGGGAACGACAAGTTCGTGATCCTGGGCGCGGCGCTCGGAACCCAGGTGCTGAACGCCGATGGCGTCAAGGCCCTGGCCGCGCTGCCGTCGCTCGATACCCTGCGCGGGCAGCTGGTGGGTCTGATTCAGACCCCGGCCACCCGGATCGCCGGCGTGCTTCAGGCACCGGGCGGTCAGGTTGCGCGGGTTCTGGCGGCCTATGCCAAGAAGGACGAGGCGGCCTAACAGGCTACCTTTCGCGGAAGATCCCGGCTGGCCCCACTCTGCCAACCGGGGATTGCATTCATCACGCCAAGCGATTACATCGAAGGATAGAGAACCATGGCCGATCTCGTGAAGCTGGTTGACGAGCTCTCCAGCCTGACCGTTCTGGAAGCCGCTGAGCTGTCCAAGCTGCTGGAAGAGAAGTGGGGCGTTTCCGCCGCCGCTCCGGTGGCCGTCGCCGCCCCGGCCGCTGGCGGTGGCGCTGCCGCCCCGGCCGCCGAGGAGCAGACGGAGTTCACCGTCATCCTCGCCAACGCGGGTGACAAGAAGATCAACGTCATCAAGGAAATCCGCACCATCACCGGCCTGGGCCTGAAGGAGGCCAAGGATCTGGTCGAGGGCGCGCCGAAGACCGTGAAGGAAGGCGTTTCCAAGGACGAGGCCGAGAAGATCAAGAAGGTCCTCGAGGAGAACGGCGCGAAGGTCGAGGTCAAGTAAGACCTTCCCGGCGGGGCAGGCCCTTTGCGGGGCCGGCCTGCCGGGGCAGACTGAGCGCGAAACGGGCAGGAACCCATCCGGGGGCCTGCCCGCGACTGCGTTGCGCGGCGCGATTCCACCCGGGATGGCGGGGCCGCGCAGCTGTTTGGGTGACCCGCCGGCCGGGGCGGTTGGGCCGGAGCGAAGGGAAGCAGGACGGGCATGAACGCGATCACGAAGTCGTTCACCGGGCGGAAGCGCATCCGGAAGTCTTTCGGGCGGCTGCCCGAGGTGGCGCCGATGCCGAACCTCATCGATGTGCAGCGCGCCTCCTACGAGGCCTTCCTGCAGATGGGCGTGGACCCGGACGCGCGGACGAATACCGGGCTTCAGGAAGTGTTCAAGTCGGTCTTCCCGATCGACGATTTCGCCGGCCGCGGCCGCCTGGAGTTCGTCCAGTACGAGCTCGAAGAGCCGAAATACGACGTCGAGGAATGCATCCAGCGCGGGCTGACCTTTGCCGCCCCGCTGAAGGTGCGCCTGCGCCTGATCGTCTGGGACGTCGACGAGGACACCGGGTCCCGCTCCGTCCGCGACATCAAGGAGCAGGATGTCTACATGGGCGACATGCCGCTCATGACGGACAACGGCACCTTCATCATCAACGGCACCGAGCGCGTCATCGTCAGCCAGATGCACCGCAGCCCGGGCGTCTTCTTCGACCATGACAAGGGCAAGACGCACAGCAGCGGCAAGTATCTCTTCGCCGCGCGCGTCATCCCCTATCGCGGCTCCTGGCTCGACTTCGAGTTCGACGCCAAGGACATCTGCTACGTCCGCGTCGACCGCAAGCGCAAGCTGCCGGCGACGACGCTGCTGCTCGCCCTCGAATCCGCCCGCACCGAGGCGCTGCGCGCCGAGCGCGGCACGGCGCTGGAGCCGGGCGAGGTGCGCGGCATGGACGGCGAGGAGATCCTCAACACCTTCTACAAGCAGGTGATCTTCAGCCGCGGCGCCAAGGGCTGGAGCCGTCCCTTCGAGCCCGACGCCTTCCGCGGCCTGAAGCTGATCGAGAACCTGGTCGATGCCGGCACCGGCGAGGTCGTCGCCGAGCGCGACACCAAGCTGACGCCGCGCCTGGCGCGCAAGATCGCCGAGAACGGCACCAAGGAGGTGCTGGTCGGCCGCGCCGACCTGCTCGGCCGCTATGTCGCCGAGGACCTCGTCGACATGAGCACCGGCGAGATCTGGGCCGAGGCCGGCGACGAGCTGACCGAGCCGAAGCTGGCCGCCATCGAGCAGGCCGGCATCGACGCGCTGCCGACGCTGGCGATCGACCAAACGGTCGGCCCCTGGCTGCGCAACACGCTGGTGGTCGACAAGAACACCAGCCGCGACGAAGCGCTGATGGACATCTACCGGGTGATGCGCCCGGGCGAGCCGCCGACGCCGGAGACCGCTGAGGCGCTGTTCCGCGGGCTGTTCTTCGACGGCGAGCGCTACGACCTGTCGACGGTCGGCCGCGTCAAGATGAACATGCGCCTGGGCTTCAGCCTGGAGGACGTGCCCGACACCGTCCGCACCCTGCGCAAGCAGGACGTGCTGGAGACGCTGCGCACGCTGCTGGAGCTGAAGGACGGCAAGGGCCAGATCGACGACATCGACAATCTCGGCAACCGCCGGGTGCGTTCGGTCGGCGAGCTGATGGAGAACCAGTACCGTGTCGGCCTGCTGCGCATGGAGCGCGCGATCAAGGAGCGCATGGGGTCGGTCGATATCGACACCGTCATGCCGCATGACCTGATCAACGCGAAGCCGGCCGCCGCCGCGGTGCGCGAGTTCTTCGGCTCCTCGCAGCTGTCGCAGTTCATGGACCAGACCAACCCGCTGTCCGAGGTGACGCACAAGCGCCGCCTCTCGGCGCTTGGCCCGGGCGGTCTGACCCGCGAGCGCGCCGGCTTCGAGGTGCGCGACGTGCACCCGACGCATTACGGCCGCATCTGCCCGATCGAGACGCCGGAAGGCCCGAACATCGGCCTGATCAACAGCCTCGCCACCTTCGCCAAGGTGAACAAGTACGGCTTCATCGAGACGCCGTACCGCCTGGTGAAGGACGGCAAGATCACCGGCTCGCCGCGCTACCTCTCCGCCATGGAGGAGGAGAAGCTGGTGGTCGCGCAGGCCGATGCCGAGGTGAACGCCGAGAGCGGCGAGTTCCTCTCCGACCTGGTCTCGGTCCGCCAGGGCGGCGACTTCCGCCTGGTCAAGCCCGAGGAAGTGACGGCGATCGACGTCTCGCCGAAGCAGCTGGTCTCGGTCGCAGCGGCGCTGATCCCGTTCCTCGAGAACGACGACGCCAACCGCGCGCTGATGGGCTCCAACATGATGCGGCAGGCCGTGCCGCTGGTGCGTTCCGACGCGCCGCTGGTCGGCACCGGCATGGAGGCCGCCGTCGCCCGTGATTCGGGTGCGACCATCGTCGCCCGCCGCGAGGGCGTGGTCGACAGCATCGACGGCGCCCGCATCGTGGTGCGCGCCACCAACGAGGACGGCACCACCCGCGGCGTCGACATCTACCGGCTGCGCAAGTTCCAGCGCTCCAACCAGTCGACCTGCATCAACCAGCGCCCGCTGGTGAAGGTGGGCGACCAGGTCGCGCTGGGCGACATCATCGCCGACGGCCCGTCCACGGAGCTGGGCGAGCTGGCGCTGGGCCGCAACGTGCTCGTCGCCTTCATGCCCTGGAACGGCTACAACTTCGAGGACTCCATCCTCATCAGCGAGCGCATCGCCAAGGATGACGTCTTCACCTCGATCCATATCGAGGAGTTCGAGGTGATGGCCCGCGACACCAAGCTGGGCCAGGAAGAGATCACCCGCGACATTCCGAACGTGGGTGAAGAAGCCCTGCGGAACCTCGACGAGGCCGGCATCGTCTATGTCGGCGCCGAGGTGAATCCGGGCGACATCCTGGTCGGCAAGGTGACGCCGAAGGGCGAGAGCCCGATGACGCCGGAAGAGAAGCTGCTGCGCGCCATCTTCGGCGAGAAGGCTTCCGACGTCCGCGACACCTCGCTGCGCCTGCCGCCCGGCACCACCGGCACCGTCGTCGATGTCCGCGTCTTCAACCGCCGCGGCGTCGACAAGGACGAGCGCGCCATGGCGATCGATCGCGCCGAGATCGAGCGCCTGGCCAAGGACCGCGACGACGAGAAGGCGATCCAGGAGCGGTCCTTCCACTCCCGTCTGCGCGAGCGCCTGCTGAACCAGAAGGCCTCGGGCGGCTTCAAGGGCGTCAAGGCCGGCACCCCGATCACCGACGAGGTGCTGGAGCAGTTCGCCCGCGCCACCTGGCGCCAGATCGGCGTCCAGGACGACGCCATCATGGTCGAGATCGAGGCGCTGAAGCGCGAGTTCGACGCTGCTGTCGAGAAGCTGCAGAAGCGCTTCGAGTCGAAGGTGGAGAAGCTGCAGCGCGGCGACGAGCTGCCGCCCGGCGTGATGAAGATGGTCAAGGTCTTCATCGCGGTGAAGCGCAAGCTGCAGCCGGGCGACAAGATGGCCGGCCGCCACGGCAACAAGGGTGTCGTCTCCCGCGTCGTGCCCGTCGAGGACATGCCCTTCCTGCCGGACGGCACCTCGGTGGACCTGGTGCTGAACCCGCTGGGCGTGCCCTCGCGCATGAACATCGGTCAGATCCTGGAGACCCATCTGGGCTGGGCCTGCGCCAATATCGGCAAGTCGATCGGCGAGCTGGTCGAGGACTACCGCCGCGCCGGCGCCGCCCGGGAAGCGCTGGTCGAGAAGCTGCGCGAGGTCTATGGCGAGGAGATCTTCGCCCGCGACATCGACGACATGACCGAGGAGCAGCTGATCGAGCTCGGCGAGAACCTGAAGAAGGGCGTGCCGATCGCGACGCCGGTCTTCGATGGGGCGCGGATCTCGGACATCGAGACGATGCTGACCAAGGCCGGGCTGAACACCTCGGGCCAGACCACGCTGATCGACGGCCGCTCCGGCGAGCCCTTCGAGCGCAAGGTCACGGTCGGCTACATCTACATGCTGAAGCTGCACCACCTGGTCGACGACAAGATCCACGCCCGCTCGATCGGCCCCTACTCGCTGGTCACCCAGCAGCCGCTGGGCGGCAAGGCGCAGTTCGGCGGTCAGCGCTTCGGCGAGATGGAGGTCTGGGCGCTCGAGGCTTACGGCGCCGCCTACACCCTGCAGGAGATGCTGACGGTAAAGTCGGACGACGTGTCGGGCCGCACCAAGGTCTACGAGGCCATCGTGCGCGACCAGGACAGCTTCGAGGCCGGCATCCCGGAATCCTTCAACGTTCTGATCAAGGAACTGAAGTCCCTTGGCCTGAACGTCGACCTGGAGAACCGGCCCAGCTGATGCTGCCCGCACCGTGCTTGATGATTCAACTTTGCTCAGCCGCGTCGGGGACTCCCCGGCGCGGCGGCCGCACCTTTGAGAGGATGGCCGCATGAACGAGCTGATGAAGATCCTGGGCCAGACCGGCCAGGCCGTCACCTTCGATCAGATCAAGATCACCATCGCCAGCCCGGAACAGATCCGGTCCTGGTCCTATGGCGAGATCAAGAAGCCCGAGACGATCAACTACCGGACCTTCAAGCCGGAGCGGGACGGGCTGTTCTGCGCGCGCATCTTCGGTCCGATCAAGGACTACGAGTGCCTGTGCGGCAAGTACAAGCGGATGAAGTTCCGCGGCATCATCTGCGAGAAGTGCGGCGTCGAGGTGACGCTGGCCAAGGTCCGGCGCGAGCGCATGGGCCATATCGAGCTGGCCAGCCCCGTCGCCCACATCTGGTTCATGAAGTCGCTGCCTTCGCGCGTCGGCCTGATGGTCGACATGTCGCTGAAGGAGCTCGAGAAGATCCTGTACTTCGAGTCCTATGTGGTGCTCGAGCCGGGTCTGACCGACCTCAAGCTGCACCAGCTGCTGACCGAGGAGCAGTTCGTCTCCAAGCAGGATGAGTTCGGCGAGGACGCCTTCTCCGTCGGCATCGGCGCCGAGGCGGTGAAGCAGATGCTGGGCAGCATCGACCTCGAGAAGGAATCCGAGCGGCTGCGCGCCGACCTCAAGGAGACCACCTCCGAGGCGAAGCGCAAGAAGCTGGTCAAGCGCCTGAAGATGATCGAGTCCTTCCAGGATGGCGGCGCCCGTCCGGAATGGATGATCCTCGACGTCGTGCCGGTGATCCCGCCCGAGCTGCGCCCGCTGGTGCCGCTGGACGGCGGCCGCTTCGCGACCTCGGACCTGAATGACCTGTATCGTCGCGTCATCAACCGCAACAACCGCCTGAAGCGGCTGATCGAGCTGCGCGCCCCCGACATCATCGTGCGCAACGAGAAGCGCATGCTGCAGGAGTCGGTCGACGCGCTGTTCGACAACGGCCGCCGCGGCCGGGCGATCACCGGCGCCAACAAGCGTCCGCTGAAGTCGCTCTCCGACATGCTGAAGGGCAAGCAGGGCCGGTTCCGCCAGAACCTGCTCGGCAAGCGCGTCGACTATTCGGGCCGTTCCGTCATCGTCGTCGGGCCGGAGATGAAGCTGCACCAGTGCGGCCTGCCGAAGAAGATGGCGCTGGAGCTGTTCAAGCCCTTCATCTACTCGAAGCTCGAGAAGTACGGCCACGCCACCACCATCAAGGCTGCGAAGCGGATGGTGGAGAAGGAGCGTCCCGAGGTGTGGGACATCCTCGAGGAGGTGATCCGCGAGCACCCGGTCATGCTGAACCGGGCGCCGACGCTGCACCGCCTGGGCATCCAGGCCTTCGAGCCGGTCTTGGTCGAGGGCAAGGCGATCCAGCTGCACCCGCTGGTCTGCACCGCCTTCAACGCCGACTTCGACGGCGACCAGATGGCCGTGCACGTGCCGCTGAGCCTCGAGGCCCAGCTGGAAGCCCGCGTGCTGATGATGTCGACCAACAACATCCTCAGCCCCGCCAACGGCAAGCCGATCATCGTCCCCAGCCAGGACATCGTCCTCGGCCTCTACTACCTGTCCCTGGAGACGCCCGAGTTCCGCGCCGCGCAGAAGGAACTCGAAGAAATCCGGGCGGCGATCAGCAGCGCCAACGGCAAGGCCGTCGATGCGCTGTCGGCCGCCGAGCTCAAGGCGCTCGAGCATCGCCCGCATGTCTTCGGCGACCTCGGCGAGGTCGAGCAGGCGCTGGCCGCCGGCAGCATCACGCTGCACACGGCGGTGATGGCCCGCGTGCCGGCGCCGACGGCCGAGAATGCCAAGAAGATGGACACGGTGCTGACCACCGCCGGCCGCATGATGATGGGCGCGCTGCTGCCGCGCGACCCGCGCACGCCCTATGGCCTGGTCAACCGCCAGCTGACCAAGAAGTCCATCTCGGACGTCATGGACGCGGTCTACCGCCACTGCGGCCAGAAGGAGTCGGTGATCTTCGCCGACCGGCTGATGGCGCTGGGCTTCCGCCAGGCGGCCAAGGCCGGCATTTCCTTCGGCAAGGACGACATGATGATCCCGGCCGAGAAGGAAGGGCTCATCGCGCGCACCAAGGGCGAGGTGAAGGAGTTCGAGCAGCAGTATCTCGACGGCCTGATCACCGCCGGCGAGCGCTACAACAAGGTCGTCGACGCCTGGTCGCGCTGCACCGACGAGGTCGCCACGGCGATGATGAAGGAGATCTCCCGCCAGGAGGTCGGCCGCGTCACCAACAGCGTGTGGATGATGTCGCATTCCGGCGCGCGTGGTTCGCCGGCGCAGATGCGCCAGCTGGCCGGCATGCGCGGCCTGATGGCCAAGCCCTCGGGCGAGATCATCGAGCAGCCGATCATCGCGAACTTCAAGGAAGGCCTGTCCGTCCTTGAATACTTCAACTCGACCCACGGCGCCCGCAAGGGCCTCGCGGACACCGCGCTGAAGACCGCGAACTCCGGCTACCTGACCCGCCGCCTGGTCGACGTGGCGCAGGACTGCATCATCGTCGAGGTCGATTGCGGCACCGAGCGCGGCATCACCGTGCGCGCCGTGATGGATGGCGGTGAGGTCGTGTCCTCGCTCTCCGAGCGGATCCTGGGCCGCACCGTGCAGCGCGACATCCATGATCCCGTCTCCGGCGAGCTGATCATGGCGCGCAACACCCTGGTCGAGGAGCCGGATGCGGAGCGGGTCGAGAAGGCCGGCGTCGAGGAAGTCTACATCCGCTCGGTGCTGACCTGCGACGCGCGCTCCGGCGTCTGCGGCCATTGCTACGGCCGCGACCTGGCCCGCGGCACGACCGTGAACATCGGCGAGGCGGTCGGCGTCATCGCGGCGCAGTCGATCGGCGAGCCGGGCACGCAGCTGACGATGCGCACCTTCCACATCGGCGGCGCCGCCCAGCGCGGCGCCGAGCAGTCGGCGGTGGAAGCCACCGGCGACGGCACCGTGGTGGTGGTCAACCGCAACGTCGTGGCGAACAGCCAGGGTGCGGCCATCGTCATGGCGCGCAACTGCGAGATCGTGCTGTCGGACAGCAACGGCCGCGAGCGCGCCCGCTACCGCGTGCCCTACGGCGCCCGGCTGCTGGTCGGCGAGGACGGCCAGGCCGTCACCCGCGCCCAGAAGCTGGCCGAATGGGACCCGTTCACCCTGCCGATCATCACCGAGAAGGGCGGCACCATCGAATATGCCGACCTGATCGAGGGCGTGACCCTGGTCGAGCGGCAGGACGACGTGACCGGCCTCTCCTCCAAGGTGGTGGTCGACTACAAGCAGGCCGCCAAGGGTGCCGATCTGCGCCCGCGCATCATCCTGAAGGACGAGCGCGGCAATATCGTGCGCCTGGCGAACGGCGCCGAGGCCCGCTACTTCCTGTCGCCCGACTCGATCCTGTCGGTCGACAACGGCGCCTCGGTCCAGGCCGGTGACGTGGTGGCCCGCCTGCCGCGCGAATCCTCGAAGACCCGCGACATCACCGGCGGTCTGCCGCGCGTCGCCGAGCTCTTCGAGGCGCGCCGGCCGAAGGACCACGCGATCATCTCCGAGATCGACGGCCGCGTGGAATTCGGCAAGGACTACAAGGCCAAGCGCCGCATCCTGGTGGTGCCGGAGCAGGTCGGCGACGAGCCGCCCGTGCCGCGTGAGTACCTGGTGCCGAAGGGCAAGCACGTCTCGGTGCAGGAAGGCGACTATGTGAAGGCCGGCGATCCGCTGGTCGACGGTCCGCGCGTGCCGCACGACATCCTGCGGGTGCTCGGCGTCGAGGCGCTGGCGAACTACCTGGTGAACGAGATCCAGGACGTCTATCGACTGCAGGGCGTGAAGATCAACGATAAGCATATCGAGGTGATCGTCCGCCAGATGCTGCAGAAGGTGGAGATCCTGGATCCGGGCGACACCACCTTCCTGGTGGGCGAGACGGTCGAGCGCATCGAGTTCGAGGTCGAGAACGAGAAGCTGCTCGCCCGCAAGGAGCGCGTCGCGCGCGCCGAGCCGGTGCTGCAGGGCATCACCAAGGCCTCGCTGCAGACCACCTCCTTCATCTCGGCCGCCTCCTTCCAGGAGACGACCCGGGTGCTGACCGAGGCGGCGGTGGCCGGCAAGGTCGACTACCTGGCGGGCCTGAAGGAGAACGTCATCGTCGGCCGGCTGATCCCGGCGGGCACGGGCTCCGTGATGAACCGTCTGCGGGCGCTCGCCGCCCAGCGCGACGGCCAGCGCCTGCCGGCCGGCCAGGGCGCGCTGCCGAAGCCGGGCGCGCAAGCGGCCGAGTGAGGAATCGGCGGGGGCGGCATGCCGCCCCCGCCAAAAACCTCGCGCCGGACGCGGCCTGGTCTATAAGGCAGGTCGCTGGCGGCGCCCCCGAATCGGGGTGCGAGAGGCGGCCGGGGGAGACCCCGGCCTTTTGCATGGGAGACGCACCCGTTGCGGGGGCGGATTCGATGGTCAGGGGGTGCGGCGTGCTTGACTCATGGGGGGTCAGCACGTAGTTTCCGCGCCCTCGACGGG
Source organism: Teichococcus deserti (assembly GCF_001982615.1). GTDB lineage: Bacteria > Pseudomonadota > Alphaproteobacteria > Acetobacterales > Acetobacteraceae > Pseudoroseomonas > Pseudoroseomonas deserti. The sequence goes on from NZ_MLCO01000010.1 coordinate 11,707, forward strand.
GTCTTGTCCGCCATAGGGACAGGATCTGCGGAGTTCTGGACGACAGGTTCTGAGCAACCGGTGCCGCAGCCTCTAGGGCTGCTGAGACCGGGGCAGGGCAAAGCCCGATGGGATGGCGCGACGCGCCGTTCGGTCGGGTGCTCCTGTTTGGCGAAGGGCCTGGGCGTTGGAAGTAAAGGGCACGAAGGGGCGTCATGCCGACGATCAACCAGCTCATCGCCAACGGGCGTGAGCCCAAGCCGAGCCGCAACAAGGTTCCGGCCTTGCAGGGCTGCCCGCAGAAGCGCGGCGTCTGCACGCGCGTCTATACCACCACCCCGAAGAAGCCGAACTCGGCGCTGCGTAAGGTGGCCAAGGTTCGCCTGGTGAACGGCCAAGAGGTCGTGAGCTACATCCCGGGCGAGGGGCACAACCTGCAGGAACACTCGGTGGTTCTGATCCGTGGCGGTCGCGTCAAGGATCTTCCCGGCGTGCGCTACCACATCCTGCGCGGCGTGCTGGATACGCAGGGCATCGCCAAGCGGCGCAAGCGGCGCTCGCTGTACGGCGCGAAGCGGCCGAAGTAAGGGATAGAGAGCGATGTCGCGTCGCCACAGCGCCGAGAAGCGCGAAGTTCTGCCGGATCCGAAGTTCGGCGATCTCGTCCTCAGCCGTTTCATGAACGTGCTGATGTATGACGGCAAGAAGAGCACGGCCGAGCGTATCGTCTACGCCGCCATGGACACCCTGAAGCGCCGCGGCGGTCCGAACAGCGACCCCCTGCGCCTGTTCCATGAGGCCATGGACAACGTGAAGCCGGCCGTCGAGGTCCGCTCGCGCCGCGTCGGTGGTGCCACCTACCAGGTGCCCGTCGAGGTGCGCCCGGAGCGCCGCCAGGCGCTGGCCATCCGCTGGCTGATCGAGTCCGCCCGCAAGCGCGGCGAGCACACGATGGAAGAGCGCCTTTCCTCCGAGCTGATGGACGCGGCGAACAACCGCGGCTCGGCCGTGAAGAAGCGCGAAGACACGCACCGGATGGCCGAAGCCAACAAGGCCTTCAGCCACTACCGCTGGTAACGACACCCGATCGGGGACGAAGACGATGGCGAAAGCTAAGTTTGAGCGGAACAAGCCGCACTGCAACATTGGTACGATCGGGCATGTCGACCACGGCAAGACGTCGCTGACGGCGGCGATCACCAAGGTCCTGGCGAAGTCGGGCGGCGCGTCCTTCACCGCCTATGACCAGATCGACAAGGCTCCCGAGGAGCGCGCCCGCGGCATCACGATCTCGACCGCGCATGTCGAGTACGAGACCGCGAACCGCCACTACGCGCATGTCGACTGCCCGGGCCACGCCGACTACGTGAAGAACATGATCACGGGTGCCGCCCAGATGGACGGCGCGATCCTGGTCGTGTCCGCCGC
>NZ_MLCO01000100.1 GCF_001982615.1 Teichococcus deserti
GGCCTGGGCCCGGACCCGGCCCGGGCCCAGGCCCCCAGCCGGGACGCGGCGGCCCGCTGCCCCAGCCCGGCGGCGGCGGGCCGCCCCAGCCTGGACCAGGGCCGGGCGGCGGCGGCGGCGGGGCATAGGCCCAGCGGTCGCGCTCCACGTACCAGGGCTGGCCGCGGTAATAGGAATCCCAGTAGTGGCCGAGGCTGAAGACCACGATCGGCAGCCCGACCGAGGGGCCGATCCCGGGCAGCGGCAAGGGCGCCTGGGCGGGATACTGGCTCATCGCCAGGAAGCCGCCGCGCAGCCAGCCGCGCTGCGGCCCGACCAGGATGTCGCACCAGGTGTAGCCCTGCAGGCAGCCGACCACTTCGACCGTCATGCCGCGCTCCAGCACGGCGACGGTGGGGTACTCGGCGGCCGGGCCGGCATGCAGGCGGATGCGGTCGATCACCAGCGCCGGCACCGCCTCGGCCGCGCCCGCCATCAGCGGCAGGCCCAGCAGGGCGGGCCAGAGACGAGGTGCAACAGATTTCCACGTCATCGGCGATCCTCCTCGGCAGGCGGCGCGGCTGTCATCGAGCCACGCTGCAGCCCGATCCCGGCCGGCCGGCGGCCGAAGGGTGGCGCAATTGCGGCCGCCGCCAGCGGCCCAGCGGCCGGAGGATGAACGCGCGAGGATTACCGGGAGATGCCGGACGGCACGCCGCCCGGCTTGCGCAGAATGAAAAAAGCCGCCCGGCGAGGGGGCGGCTTCGGACATCGGCAGGATCCCGTCGCGGGACCTCATGCGCCGGCCGGAGGAACTCCCCCGGCCCCGCATCGCGGCTGGCGCTTATTTGGGCGCCAGCACCATGATCATCTGGCGGTTTTCCAGACGCGGCATCTGCTCGACCTTGGCCAACTCGGCCAGCTCGGTGCGGATGCGCTCGAGAACCTTCACGCCCAGATCCTGGTGCGCCATCTCACGGCCGCGGAAGCGCAGGGTGACCTTCACCTTGTCGCCTTCCTCGATGAAGCCCTTGGCCGCCCGCATCTTCACGTCGTAATCGTGGTCATCAATGTTCGGGCGAACCTTGATTTCCTTGATCTCGACGATCTTCTGCTTCTTGCGGGCCTCGTTGGCCTTCTTCTGCTGCTCGTACTTGTACTTGCCGTAGTCGGTGATCTTGCAGACCGGCGGGACGGCGTTCGGGCTGATCTCGAGCAGATCCATGCCCAGCTCATAGGCGCGCAGCAGCGCTTCACGCGCGCTCATCACGCCGAGCATCTCGCCGTCCTGATCGATCAGGCGGACCTGCGGAACGCGGATATCCTCGTTGACGCGCGGGCCGTCGCGGGGCGGCAACTGATTCGGAATAGGGCCTCGGGCCAGAGTCGGCTCCTGTCGCTGTTGGAACGAAGTTCAACGGGTCTTATGGTGCAGCGGCCGGGCCGCTGCAACCTTTGCGCACCAAATGCTATGCGTCCGGTGACAGATCGGGTGGCGTGGCCTCCGCCGCAAGGGTGGCGACCGCCTCTTCCAAGGTCATCGTCACCTGCTCGCGGCCCGGCAGGCGGCGCAGCACCACGCGGCCCTCCTCGGCCTCGCGCTTGCCGATCACCGCCAGCACCGGGACGCGCTGGTCGATATGGTCGACCACCTTGCGGTTGATCTTCTCGTTGCGCAGGTCGAGCTCCACCGACAGCCCGGCCTTCTGCAGGGCGGCCGCCACCTCGCGGGCGAAGGGCGCGGCATCGTCGACGATGGTGGCGACGGCCACCTGGACAGGCGCCAGCCACAGCGGGAAACGCCCGGCATGCTGCTCGATCAGGATGCCGAGGAACCGCTCGAAGGACCCCAGGATGGCGCGGTGCAGCATGACCGGGCGGTGCCGGTTGCCGTCCTCGCCGACATAGACCGCGTCCAGCCGCTCCGGCAGCACGAAGTCGACCTGCAGCGTGCCGCACTGCCAGTCGCGGCCGATCGCGTCGCGCAGGACGAATTCCAGCTTCGGGCCGTAGAAGGCGCCCTCCCCCGGATTCAGCTCGTAGTCGACGCCGGCGATGCGGCAGGCTTCCTTCAGCGCGCCTTCCGACCGGTCCCAGGTCTCATCGGAACCGGCCCGCTTTTCCGGCCGGTCGGAGAACTTCACCCGGAAGCTCTCGAAGCCGAAATCCTTGTAGATGCGCGACAGCAGCGCCACGAACTCGACCGTCTCCGAGGCGATCTGCGCCTCGGTGCAGAAGATATGCGCGTCGTCCTGGGTGAAGGAGCGCACCCGCATGATGCCGTGCAGCGCGCCGGACGGCTCGTAGCGGTGGCACGCCCCGAACTCGGCCATCCGCATCGGCAGTTCGCGGTAGGAGCGCAGGCCATGGTTGAAGATCTGCACGTGGCAGGGGCAGTTCATCGGCTTCAGCGCCAGGATGCGGTCCTTCTCCGACTCGTCGTCGACGGTCGCGAGGAACATGTTCTCCCGGTACTTCTCCCAGTGGCCCGAGGCCTCCCACAGCCGGCGGTCGACCAGCTGCGGGGTCTTCACCTCCTGGTACTGCGTCGCATCCAGCCGGCGGCGCATGTAGTCCTGCACCTTGGTGTAGAGGCGCCAGCCCTTGGGGTGCCAGAAGATCGAGCCGACCGCCTCCTCCTGGAGGTGGAACAGCGCCATCTCCTTGCCGATCTTGCGGTGGTCGCGGCGCTCCGCCTCCTCCAGCTGGTGGAGATAGGCGTCGAGCTCCTTCTGGTCGCGCCACGCGGTCGCGTAGATGCGGCTCAGCATGGCGTTGCGGTGGTCGCCACGCCAATAGGCGCCGGCCACCTTCATCAGCTTGAAGGCCGAGCCGATGTCGCCCGTCGTCCGCATATGCGGCCCGCGGCACAGGTCCAGCCAGTCGCCCTGGCGGTAGATGCTGATCGGCACGTCGACCGGCAGGTCCCGGATCAGCTCGGCCTTGTAGCGCTCCCCCTTCGCCTCGAAGAACGAAATGGCCTGCTCGCGCGGCCACTCCTCGCGGACGAAGGCGGCGTTGCGACCGATGATCTCCTTCATCTTCTTCTCGATCGCCGGGAAATCCTCCGGCTTGAACGGCTCGTTCCGGGCGAAGTCGTAATAGAAGCCGTTCTCGATCGCCGGACCGATGGTCACCTGCGTGCCGGGGAACAGCTCCTGCACCGCCTCGGCCAGGACATGCGCGGAGTCATGCCGGATCAGCTCCAGCGCCTCCGGGTCCTTGCGGGTGATGAAGCGCACCGCCGCGTCACCCTCGATCCGGTGCGACAGGTCGCGCAGCTGCCCGTCCACCTGCATGGCCAGCGCCGCCTTGGCCAGCCCCGGACCGATGGAGGCCGCCACGGTAGTGCCCGTCACCGCCTCGTCGAAGACGCGGACGGACTGGTCGGGCAACGTGATCGCAGGCATCGGTCAGGAGTTTCCTGGCTTGAAAAAAGGGCGCCGGACCATGGGCGCGGTGCGGCGCTCCGTCAACGGAAGAAAGCAGGCCGGTTGAAGGTCGGGGGAATGAATTCCCCCGAACCCCCTTCTTTTTTCT
>NZ_MLCO01000101.1 GCF_001982615.1 Teichococcus deserti
ACCTGGTCGGCGAAGCCCGACTTCACCTGGCTGCGCAGCTGCGCGGCGTCGGCCGCTGCGATGGCGCCGGCCTTCTCAGCGTCGGCCAGCAGCTTCAGCTCCTGCCGGTACTGCTGAGCCGCGGCAAAGAGCGGGCTGTAGCGGCCGCGCAGCTGGTCCAGGGCGGCGCCCTGCTGGTCGGAGGCCCGCTTGGCCTCGGCCGAGGCCTGCGCCTGCTGGCGCTCGATGGCGGCCAGGCCGCTGGCCTCCTGCTGAGCGGTGCGCAGGGCTGCGCCCAGCCGGGCGCGCGAGGCGGCCGCCTGCTCGGCGGTCAGCGCCCCGGCCTTTTCCAGGGTGGCCACCTCCTGCATCGCCTGCCGGTGCTGGCGCTGCGCGGCATAGAGAGGGTCGTAGCGGGCGCGGAGGTTGCCCAGCGCCTGGCCGTAATTGGCCGCGCTGGTGACCACCCGCTGCAGCGCCTGCGCCGCCTCCTCGGCCGCCCGTGCCTGCTCCCGCAGCGCGGTGTCGCGCTGCCGGTCCAGGGCGGCCAGGCTGACCAGCTCCTCCTTCTCCTCCCGGTAGGAGGCGACCAGCCGGGCGCGGATGGCCGCGGCCCGCTCGGTGGTCAGGGTGCCCGCCTTCTCGAGCTCGGAGATGTCGCGCAGCGCGGCCAGGTGCTGGCGCTGCGCGGCGAACAGGGGGTCATAGCGGGCGCGCAGGTCGCCCAGCGCCTTGGTCTGGGAGACGATGCCGGCCAGCGCCTCGGAGCGGGCCCGGCTCAGGTCGGCCTCGCTGCGGGTCGCCGCCTCGGCGGCGGCGGAGGCCTGCTGCAGCGCCCGCATCTGCGCGTTCTCGCGGGCGATGCGCTCCTGCGCGACCCGGATGGCCTTTTCGGCCTCCGCGGTTGCGCGGGCGGTGATGGCGGCGGCGTCGGCCTCCGCCAGGCCTTCCTCGCGGCGCGCCTTGTCCACGTCACGGATGACAGCGGCCAGCTTGCGCTGCGCCTGCTCGCTCTTGGCTGCCAGCTTCTCCTCGTCGAGGTAGCGCCGGCGCAGCGCATCGGCGCCGCGCGAGGAGGAGGTGACCAGCTCTTCCTGCGCCCGTGCGACCTTCTCGGCCCCCGCCGCCATGTTGGCGAAGGCCTGGGTCACAGCACGGGCGGGGCCGCTGGCCTGATCGCTGATCGCCGCCTCGAAGACGGCGCGCTCGAGCAGATCGGTTCCGGCCATCAGCGATCCTTATTGCGTCGGATCACCAGGCCTGGGCTGGCCACACGTTGGCCGGCGCGCGCGCCGGTCAGCAGCCGGTACTGCCCAGGAAAGGTGACGGTGTAGAGGGATTGGATGTCCAGCTCGCGGAAGCGGCGCTTCATGGCGCGGGCCGCGTCGTCGAAGAGGTGCGGCTCGGAGCGGAACTTCACCGCCTGGTTGCCGGCGCGCTGGCTGTCGACCAGGCGGCTATAGGGCTGCCGGTTGAAGATCAGCAGCTCGGCCTCACCAGGCACCATCTTGGGGTCGAAGGCCTCGGCCCGGATGGATCGGCCATTCACCGCGATGTGGAAGCTGTCCTGGTAGTTGCCCGTCAGGACGGGAGAGCGCCGCTTCAGGAAGTCGACGGCCGCCTTGGCCGCCTCACCGATCCGCTGGAAGCGGTAGACGATCACGCCATCCGGCCGCACCTGGTCCTCGGTTCGGCCAAGCTGGCCGTCGACCAGCAGGTCATAGGTCTCGACCGCGCGGCCAGCGGCGATCAGACCCGCGAGGCCCTTGCGGGCGGCGCGCGCCAACGCCGCGGAGCGCGCCTCGGCCGAGAGGTGCTGCTGCACGAAGACAGCCGTGCGCAGCGCGAAGGCATTCCGCGCCATTCACTGATCCCCTGTCTTCTTGGCCTTTTCGGCGCACCATTCCCGGTAGACGGCATCCATCGCCGCGAGGCACTGGCGCAGCAGCGCCAGCTCGTCGCGGTCGAGGCCGTGGTGCTCCGCCCAGGCGTCGGAAGCGCGCCAGGGGATGCTGAGAGGCTGCGGCGGGCCCATGCCGCCGGCGGCCCACTGGCGCTCGGGATCCAGCTCCCACCAGGCACGCCAGCACCAGTTATCGAGCGGATCGGCTTCGGGCGGGTTAGGCACCCACCCTTCGCCAAGATCCTCGCTCAGATGTTGGAGGTGTGACCACCGGAGATGGTGCCGGAGGCGCTCGGCGAGTTTCCCGCCGTGGCGTCGGCCTGCTCCTTCCAGGTCTCGCCCACCTCGGTCGCGGCGGCCAGCGTCGCGTAATAGACCTTGCGGTAGTCGGGGTTCAGGATCAGCGCGCGGAACTCGTCGGCGGTGACCGGCTGGCCCTGCTTCTCGCCGTCGTGGTGCACCAGGTTGCGCACATCCAGGAAGCACTGCTCCGCGAAGGTCTCGCGCACGATGCGCTGGCGCTTCTCGCCGGCCATCTGGTCGGGACGGCGGCCGCCTTCCTTGCGGACGCGACGCTGAACCTCGTCCTCGTAATCGGAGGTCAGGCCGCGCACCTTCACCTCGATGTCGCCGAAGTCGGGGCCGAGTGCGATCCAGGCGCCATTGCGCTCGGCGGCGCTGTCGATGCGCTGATCCTGCAGCAGGGAGAGGGAGGCGGGCTTCTTGGCGGTGTTGGCGGTCATGGTGAACAGATCCCTTCGGGGAGGATGGAAAGAAGACGGGCTCGGGTAGAGGCGGGGCGGCAGCGCCCGAACACTGCCGCCCCGCGCGCCTCACGGCGCCCCCCGGCTGCAGCCGGAAGCGGGGTCAGGCGACGGCGGAGAAGCGATCCACCTGCAGCGTCAGGTCGAAGGTCGGGTCGGGATTGCCCTCGACCGTCCATTCGACGCTGACCGGCTGGTCGCGGCCGCCGGCCACGATCTTGGGATTGGTGAGCACGGAGCCGAGCAGGCCGAAGACATAGGCGGCGCCATCGGCGTCCGCGGTGCGCCAGGCGACCGGCTGCACGCTCTCCGCCTTGTAGCGGTCGTATTCGTTCCAGCTCTTGAAGAGCATGGCGATGGTGCCGCTGGCCGTCAGGCTGCCGTTGCGCATGCCCTGCGCCGAGGCGGAGCCCATGCCATAGTCGGCACCGGCGCCCTCGCGCTGCACCTGCAGGGCGACGCTGGTGACCACAGCGTCGACCGGCGTGTCGGCGATCAGCACGCCGCCGAAGCCCGCGACCGCGTCATGGAAGCGGCCGGTGGGCGCAGCGACGATGGCGCCGGTGGAGCCCTCGACGAGTGCCTTCTGCTCGACCTTCGACATGAAGGTGAAGCTGCCGGAGAAGAAGTTGCCGGTGCTGCCGTTCAGCGACAGCTGCGAGACGATGCTGCCGGGGTACTGCAGGAACATGTTCGCGGAGAGCTTCTTCTGCAGGAAGAGGCTCTTGGTCAGCGTGCCATTGCGGATCATCGAGCCGCGGATCTTCGCGGCGGTGCCGGCCGGCGTCTCGTTGATCAGCGTCTTGCCGGCCAGCGTCAGCTCCAGGGCCGAGGCCTTGGCGGCGACCTTGTAGAAGCCGTTGTTGGCGCCGGCGGAGGCGGTGAAGCCCGACAGCTTGATCCACTGGCCGACCTGGACGGCAGCGAACTTGCCGGCCGTGGCGCTGGTCAGCTTGTTGCCGGTGGCCGCGGCCACGATGTCGCCGCCGACGCCATCGATGGCCAGCGCCGCGCTCCAGTCGTCGCCGAGCAGGCAGGCGATCAGATCGTCGAAGGTGCCGTAGCTCAGCGCGAAGTTGAGGCCGCCGCCGGCGCTCTCCTGCTGCGTCACCGACGCGGAGACCTGCTTCTTCTTGTTGATCTCGGACGGGCGCGAGCGCTGCTTCTCGCCGGCCAGGCTCTCGCCGGTGTAGCGAAGCGCGTTGAAGGCGACGGCGGGCTTGACGCCCCAGGTCGCCTCGAGCGCGTAGCTCAGCTCGACATCGTTCGCCTCGATGCCGGCCTGGTAGCCGGAAACGCTGGGCATTCTGTGGTGATCCTCGGGGGATGGGGGGGCGCCAGGCGCCCAGAAACAGAGAAGGGCGCCAAACGGCGCCCTGCATTACGGTTCGGAACCGCACCGAAGTTGTCGGATGCTGGAAGTTGTGCTTATGAATCGACGTTCATGGAGCACAGGACCTCATATGTTGTCGCCTCAGCTTTCAGCCTTCATCCGGAATTGGCGAGCTACCAATTTTCGCGAAAGGCTGGATGCTATCAAAGGAAGCTATCTGATGGCCAAAAAGCCATTTGAAAGAGAACTTCAGGCCATAGAAGAAGCGCATCATAAGGCTTCACCCGAAGATCATGACCCTGAGGTCTGGACATATCAGGATCATCTCTCTTACCGAGCCGCAGAAGTGCTTGCGGATCTTGCCGACCTGCGCAATGCCTTTGCTGTAATGATTTACCATCGATGGGAGAGATCTGCTCACCAGTGGATAGAGATTTCTGGAAGCCCCAACCACGAGGATATTACGAAGAAGCTCACCGCAGCAGGTATCAGTTTTCACGAAGACCTTAAGATGCTTCAGCTATTAGCTAATGTGGCCAAGCACAACAGTGCTAAATACGGGCCCAAGCTTTTCGCCTCGCACCGCGGCTTATTCAAGGTGGGCTTCGATCCGCAAGGAACGTCCCCAACAGGGAAGATGCCCGAGCATGTCGACTGGGCCGGCAATCTTGCCCTTACTGACGAGCATATTCCCGCCTTCTGCGACATCGTGGCGCAGTCCTCCCCGCGGTGAAGATCTACCGTGTTCGGTCCTGAAAGACCCAATCGACCGAGGCCGTCAGGCACCACCACTCGCCGTCTTTCTCGGGACGGTGGCCGGCACCGATGCTGGCGCGCCGGTAGGCCATTGGGCCGGGCGGCAGGCCGCGGAACAGCCCCACCATGTGCTTGGCCAGCACCAGCGCCCGCAGGCTGCCGGCGCCGGCCTTGATCAGCACATGCATGTAAAGGGTGCCGTCCTCGAGCCAGACGCCATCCTGGCCCATCTCTGCTGGCTCGGTGACGTGGCCGGCCATCTCGACCACCAGGTGCAGGCGGTCGCCTTCGGTCGGCGGCTCGAAGGGCTCGTTGGGCCACTCGATGGGCACGCCCACCTGTGCCGCCTCGATCCGGCTGCGGGCGTCGAGCCAGGCTTCCGGGCTGGCCATCAGCGGCCTCCCTTCGCCTGGACGATGTGCAGCACCGCCACGCCGCCGAGGGCGCGGGTGTCGCAGCTCTGCACGGCGAAGCGATGCCCCCGCGCCAGGATGGTCATGCCGCGGCGGGGCGCCGCCTCCCAGCCCAGCTCGGCCAGCAGCAGCGGGCTGAGCCGCACCTCGATCTCGCCCTGGTAGGCGTCGCCGACGATGCGGTCAGGGCGCCAGCCCTGGACGGTGCCGCGGCTTTCGGCGCGCGCCGGCGGCGGAGCGGCGGCGGCCTGGGCGTTCCAGGTCAGGCTGCCCTGGTCGGGCGGCGGCGGCGGCGCCGGCTCGGCCTCCAGCGCCAGGAGCTCGCCGTCGCGGCGAAGGTCGCGGGCGACCTCGCGCGCCAGGGTGCGGCCGAGGCTCATGCGAAGCTCCGGCGCACATAGCGCGCGATTCCATCGGCCACCTGCGGCGGCAGATCAGAGCCGCCCTTCCGAGGGTCGACCCAGCTGCGCGACACCACCTGGTCCATGCTGGCCGAGCGCAGCATCGGATCGCGCCCGGCGCTTTCCCGCAGGGCGGTGACCAGGCGCAGGCAGGCGATCCGAAGATCCTCCGGCACCGGCGGCCCCTCGACGCTGTCGGGCTGCCCCGGCAAGCGATAGCCGGCGGCGTACTCGACGATGATCACGCGACCGCTCCAGGCGCACGGCAGGCCATCCCGCAGGCGCATCAGCCGCGCGCTGTCTTCGGGCAGGGCCCATTCTTCGGGCGCCAGCTCGACGTCGTCGACCGTGACCGCGAGGACAGTGGCGGGCCGCCGCGCCAGCAGCAGGCACTCGCGGCCATCGATGCCATAGACGATCTGCCGCAGCCCCTCGCGGGCGAAGATGCGGTTGCAGCGGCCGGCGATCATCACCGAGGCGCTGTCGATGGCGCTCAGCAGGTCGGCATTCTGCTCGTCGCCGCTGATGCTCAGCTCCGCCTTCACCTGCGCCAGGCTGACCAGCGCGTGGGTGGTGGTGCGGCTGGTGACGATCAGCATGCCCGCCCTCAGTATTCGGTCGGGCTGGACAGCACGTAGACGGCGCCGACCTTCGCCACGTCGGTCGTGCCGGCCGACAGGTCGGGGGTGAACTTCGCCCGCACGAAGCGCTTGGCCTCGAGCAGGTTGCAGCCCAGCACCGCGGCGCCGGTGACAGTGCCGCCGGCCGAGCTGGGCAGCGTCAGCACCGTCGCGCCGGGCTCGACATCCGACCAGGTGTTCGCGTCGTCGCTGTGCTCGAAGCGCACCGCCTTCAGGGCGAGCGCCTGGCCGGCGGTCAGGGTGGCGCGTGCCGCCAGCACCAGGGTCAGGCTGGCGAAGCGCTTGGTGCCGAAGTCGTCGCGCAGGTCGATCTGGCCGCCGGTGATCTCGGCGTTATCGCCGGCGCCGCCGGCGGTGAGGGAGGTTTCGACCGCGCAGAAGCGCGGCGTCAGCAGGGCCGCGTCATCGCGGCCCAGGGCGGGGGTCAGGGACATGGTCGGGGGTCTCGATCAGGAGGGGGCCGGAAACGCCGAAGGGCGCCCGGAGGCGCCCTTCTCGGCAGGCTCAGCAGCAGGCGGGGCTCACTGGCCCCACTTCACCCCGGTGACCATGCCGAAGGCCTCCTCGTGCTGCAGGGCGAAGTCGTGCGACATGTCGAGCTTGATGGCCATCAGGCCCTGCGCCCACATGTTCACCTGCCGGCCCGAAGCATCGGTGAAGGAGGCCTGGTCGGACACCGACAGCGACATGGCGACGCTGTCGCCGATCATGGCGAAGCGGTGCGCGCCGAAGAAGATCTCGCCGCCATCGCCAGCCGGGCCGGTGATGTGGGTCGTGGTGTCGACCGGATAGCCCAGCAGCGTCGGGTTCGGCCCTTCCAGCGTCGGGAAGGCCTTCACGTCGCCCTGGTACAGGTCCTCGAGGTACATCTTGATGGCCGGGTTCATGAACCAGGCCGGCTCGTTGCCGTCGATCTCGACGTTGGCCAGCGCCATCGCCTTCAGCAGCTTGCGCAGCACCGCGCGGACCTGGGCGTTGTTCGGCGTGGTGAGGGCACCAGCGTCGAACTTCATGCTCGGCAGGATGGAATAGGCGTAGCCCTTCACCTCCTTGCCGACGCCGGTGCCGTAGAGGCACTTGCGGTCCTCGAACTCGGTCGCGCCGCGCACCAGCTCGTCACGGCAGTAGCTCTCGGTGCTGATGGTGTTGGCGTTGCGCAGCAGCTTCTTGCTGATCGGCAGGATGGCCGAGATGTCCTTCTCGGTCATGTCCATCAGGCCGAACTTCACGCCGGTGACGGCGCCCTGCTCGCCCTCGCCGACATAGCCGACCGTCGCGCCACCCTTGCCGCGCAGGTAGGAGCTGTTGCCCGGCACCACGCGCGCCCGGCGGCGCACCACGGTCTTGGGCGCGAACTGACGGATCAGCTCGGAGGCATAGGTCGGCGAGACCAGGAAGCCGCCATCGGCATTGGCGCTCAGCGTCTGCGCGCGCGTCACCTCCAGCGTGATGGGGTGCCGCTCGCCATAGAGGCCCTTCGCCACCTCGGCCGGCTGCACCATGCGCTCGCCGCTGCGGAAGGCGAGCTGAGCCATGGCGTAGGAGCGGATGAAGCCGCCGACCTCGTGGCCAAGGTCACGCGGCCCGGCCGGCGCGGCCGGCACGGTATCGGAGCGCGTCTCCGGCGGCGGCGGAGCCTGTTCCAGCGCGCGGGTGCGCTGCGCCTCCTCGAGCCGCGTCATGCGCTCGATGTCGGCGTCGGCGGTGCGCAGCTCGGTGTCCAGGGTGTCGAACCGGGCCCGGCTTTCGTCGGTCAGCTCCGACCGGGTGATGGTGTCCATCTCCTCCAGCAGCTTGCCGCGCTTCTGGCGCAGCTCCACCAGCGTGACGGTGCCGCCCAGGCCGAAGGCCAGCGCGCCGCCGATCAGGCTGGCATCGAGGGAAGCGGGGGAGAGGTTCAGGCCGGCGGCCAGCGCCTGGCCGGGGTCCAGCAGTAGCACGCCCAGCAGGGCCAGGCACAGCGCAGCGCGCGCCACGGTCAGCATGCGACCGAGCTTCATGGGGTATTCCTCGGAGGAAGAAGGGGGCCGGGGGTCACCCGGCGAGGGGGTCAGCCGCGCGCTCGGGCCAGGCGCAGGCGCATCGCCAGCACCTCGGCGGGCACCGGAGGCGGCGCCGCCTGCAGGATGGAGCGCATCGCGACCGAGGTGCGGGCATAGGCCGGCGCCGAGACGATGGAGATTTCATGCAGGGCCGCGGCGCGATGCGCGACGGCCGCCAGGCGGCCATCGGCGCCATAGGTCTTCTGCATGTCGACCGGCCGGAAGCCGAAGGACATGCCCGCATAGTTGCGGACCCGGATGTTCTCGAGCACGTCCCGCGCGGCCTGGGTATCGGGCAGCTCGGCCTCGAACTCGAGGCCCCGCGGCGTGTCGCGCAGGCGGAGGTTGCCCGCCTTGGTGCGGGCCAGCAGGCTCCGCTCGTCGTGCTCGAGCAGCAGGCGCACGTCGGCGCCGCTGCGCAGCGTCTCGCCGAAGACGCCCGGCTCGAGCCACTCCTCGAACTCGCGGCCGCCATAGGAGCGGATCCTGGTCTTGGCCTGGTAGGGCGCCGCCAGGCCGCGGATCAGCCGGGCCGGCAGGCCGTCGCCGGTCTCGCCGGCGCGGATCTCGAGCTCGGCGAAGCGCAGCTCGAGGGCCGCCGGCGTCGCGCCGTCAGTCTCCAGCATTCACGGGTTCCTTTGCCGGCGCCGCCGGCGGTGCGTCATCATCGGCGCCTGCAGCTTCTGCTGCGCCATGGCGATGGCCACCAGGATCGGCACCGAGGCGCCGTTGATGAAGAGGGTGTCGCCGCCGGGCTCCGGCGGCAGGTTGAAGTCAGCTCGCGCCTCGTCGGGCTTGGCGATGCTGTTCTGGATGGCCTGCGCCCAGAATTCGGTGCGGCTCTTCAGGTCGCCCCGCAGCATCTCGCTCTCGTCGTGGTCGACGTAGAGGGTCTGCCGCTCCTCCAGGCTCAGCAGCTTCATCAGCACCGCCTGCTGGGTGGCCACCAGGTGGGGCCGCAGGCAGTGCTTGTAGTGGCCGAGGTCGAGGTGCTCGATGTTGGAGAAGGTGCCCTTCTCCAGGTCGTTGATCAGGTGCGCCGTCACGCGGAGGATGCCGGCGATCACCGAGCGGTTGAACTTGCGCGTCTCGAGCAGCTGCGCCTTCTGGCCATCCTGGCTGATCGGGTAGAACTTCGCGTCGCCGCCGAAGACGCCGATCTTGCCGACATTGCCCAGGCCGCCATAGGCGCGGTTGACCTGGATGCGCGCCTCCTCCGCCGCCTCGTCGTCGAGCGGGTCCTTCACGGCGATCATGCCGCTGAGGTTGCCGCCATTGGCGAAGCTGGTGGACGCGAACTCGTTGGTGGCCAGGGCGCTGCCGATGGTCTCGCGCTGGTAGATGTCCCAGACGGACAGGCCATAGAGGCCATAATCGGCGCCGCGCATCAGCGGCATGTGCTGCAGGTGCAGCACCTCGTGCTCGAGGAAGATGGCGGTTTCGCCGCCGCGGCTGCTGATCCGATAGGCGCGGCGCCATTTGCCGGCCTCGTCCCGGTACCAGAAGGGCTGGCAGCGGCCGAATTCCACCGGCAGCAGGCCGATGGTGCGGCCGTCCATGTCCCGCTCGATCAGCGAGTAGTGGTTCCCGTGGTGCAGCTTCTCGAAGAAGACCAGCTTCCAATAGTCGAAGGCGATCATGTGCGGGCACGGGCTGTTCAGCAGCACGTCATAGAGCGGGTGGTCGGTCGCGTGCTCGCGGCTGACGAAGCGCTGGCGCCGCTTCCCCTTCTCCTCCCGGTAGAGGTAGAGGGGCAGCATGGCACAGCCCTCGGCGATGACGTTGTAGCAGGACAGCACCGTGTCATGGGTGATCGGGCTGTCCCGCGTCACCTCCACCCCTGACTTGGTCGCGCCGCCCAGGAAGCGGGGGAGGTTCTGCCAGGTGTCGTAGAGGCGGCTCCGGGTCTGCGTCGGCGCGCCGCGGCGCCGGAAGGGCCACATCAGGCGGTGCCTCCGAAGATCTGGGATGCCTTCAGCTTCTGCTTCGGCGGTTCCGGGTTGCGGCTCATCAGCGCCACGGTGTTGAAGCTGGCCATCAGGGGGTCGATCTTGGTCGCGCCCGAGACCTGCTTGGTGATGATCACGGCATTGCCGCGCGGCTCGACGCGGGCATTGCCCACCGCCCAGGCCAGCAGCGGCTGCCCGCAATGGGTCAGCGTACCATCGGCCAGCTTGCGCTCGGCGGTGCGGATGGCGTTGGTCAGTTGCCAGCCCTGCGACACGGCGACCACGCGGTCGCCGTTGATGCCGGCCTCGTCCAGCGCGTCGACGATGCTGCCCACGCCCATGGCGTCGAGGCCGACCTGCACCAGCTTCTTGCTGGCATCGACCTTCTGCAGGATGGCGACCAGCTGGGCGATGTCGTCGCCCATGTTCTCCACCCTGGTCAGGTGGCCATCCTTCTGGAAGCGCTCCAGCTCGGTGACGATGGACTTGCGCCGCTCGTAGACGGTCGGGTGCGCCCAGGCATGGCACCACAGGCGCCACTGCTTGGGGTCCGACTTCAGCCGGCCCAAGATCGCCAGGGCGAGCAGATCGTCGAGGCCGCCGCCATCGCCGCCGGCCACCAACACGTCGCTGCTGCGGATGATCTCATCCAGCGTCAGCGAGGGGACCGCGGCCTTCAGGAAGACGTCGGCGCCGGCCCAGCGATCCGAGCGCAGCGCCAAGCCGATCTCGACATTCAGGTGCTTGGCCAGGAAGCCCTGAATGGACCCCTCGCCCCCCTCTATTGCCTTGTCGTATCGGCTCTGCAGGAAATGCTCGTCGACCGTAAGCCCCAGGTTGGGGTTGGTGACGTAGAAATTCTGCGGCAGGCGGTGCGCCTTGGCCTTCAGCATCGCCTCGGGGAACTCGTAGAGGATCGGCAGGAAGTGCTTGTCGGCGATCCGTCCATCCCGCACGCCGCGGGCATACTTCAATTTCTGGTCCATCACCCCCGCCGGCGGCTCGTCGGATTGGGTGGTGAGGTAGATCACGAAGCCTTCCGGCCGGCTGGCCAGGCCGCCGGTCGCCTCGAGCAGCATATTCTCGGCGCCCGGCCGCTTCCCGAAGAGCCACAGCTCGTCGACCAGAATGCCGGTCGCCTTCTTGCCCGACACCGTATTGTTGTCGGCCGCGACCACCTTCAGGGTCGCCCGCGTCCCGCGATGGGTGATGGTTCGCGTGTGCTCCTGCACATGGAACAGCGCCTCGAGCTCGGGATCGGCCTTCACCATGTCCCGGGCCGGGTAGAAGCTGTTGTTGGCGATCTCAATAGTCGGCGCCAGGATCAGGTACTCGGCCGATAGCCGCCAATTGCGGATCAGCGCCGTCATCATGATCGCAGCGGCGACGGTCGATTTCGTGTTCTTCTTGCTGACCAGAAGCAAGTATTCCTGGATCAGCCGGCGGCCAGTCTCGTGGTCATAGGAACCGAAGACCGCCTCGGCGAAGGAGAGGATCCAGGGGCGGCAGGCGTCGCCGATCTTGGGGCTGCCGGGCGCGTCCCGGATGATCAGCTCCTTGAAAACCGCGAGTGCCGCCGCGGCCTCTTCGGGAAAGAGGGGCGGCATGGGCACCAGGCTCTGCCGGGCGACGATGCGCTGCTCCCAGTCGGGGCAGGCGGTCGACCACTCCTTCACCCGCCGTTATCCACCACCAGCTTCGGCGGCGCCGGGGGAGCGAACTTGCCGCCGGCCGCCGCCTCGGCGGCCTGCTGGCGCTGCTCCTTCTTGCCCGGCGCCGCCCCTTCCAGCTTGGGGTGCTGGAACGGCAGAGCGGCCACCGCGAGACGTACTTTCACGTCCATGGAGGCCTGCGGGTCGTTGATCATCTCCATCGCGAAATCGAGGGCGGAGGCGAAGCGCCTGGTGCTCGGCTCCGCCCCCTGCCCCTCCTCGGCCGCCGTGGCCTTCGCCGGCGGCGGCGCCTTGGCCGCCTTCTCGAGCACCTTCTCGGCGGCCTTCACCTTGGCCTTGGCCGGCCCCTTCCCGCTGCGGGTGGCCGCGCCCTTGGGCCGCCCCGCGCCAGGCCGGAAGCCACCCTTCGCCATGTTTGAATTTCCTCTGGTAAGCCGTTGATCCGGCGGGCGAAAAAATCAAAGGCGCCCACCCCGGAAATCAAAGCGGGGGATTTAATCCGCAAATGGGCCCCCAAAGCGGTGGGGGGTCCCCCACCGCTTTGGGGGCCCATTTGCGGATTAAATCCCCCGCTTTGATTTCCGGGGTGGGCGCCTTTGATTTTTTCGCCCGCCGGATCAACGGCTTACCAGAGGAAATTCAAACATGGCGAAGGGTGGCTTCCGGCCTGGCGCGGGGCGGCCCAAGGG
>NZ_MLCO01000102.1 GCF_001982615.1 Teichococcus deserti
CGCCACCTGGTCGATCGGGAAGGCGGGCGGCCGGTAATCCTCGCGGCGGATGGTGGGCGGGGGGGTGGGCTGGTCGGTGCTGGTCATGTCGTCGCCCTCGGTCTCGCAGGCTGCGCCGTTAACGGCCTTC
The DNA here is from genome assembly GCF_001982615.1 of Teichococcus deserti. GTDB lineage: Bacteria > Pseudomonadota > Alphaproteobacteria > Acetobacterales > Acetobacteraceae > Pseudoroseomonas > Pseudoroseomonas deserti. The sequence continues at coordinate 131 of NZ_MLCO01000102.1, forward strand.
CTGCCTATCATGGGGGGCGAGGTGGCCGCGGCCCAGGGGGGTGCCCCTGCATTCGCGCTTCCCGCGACGGCCGCCGTCATGCCACGGTAACCCCTCTGGCTTCGGAGAGACGCGATGCGCCTGCAGGATTTCCGCGTACTGACCTTCGACTGCTACGGCACCCTGATCGACTGGGAAACCGGCATCAACGCCGCCCTGCAACCGCTGCTGCGCCTGGGCGGCCTCGCCCTGTCGCGGGAGGATGCGCTGGAAGCCTTTGCCCGGCATGAATCCGCGCAGCAGAGCGAAACCCCCGGCCTGATCTATTCCGACCTGCTCAGCGAGGTGCATCGCAGCCTGGCCGACGAATGGGGCATCGAGGCCAGCGACGCCGTGCACGAGGCCTTCGGCAATTCCGTGCCGGACTGGCCCGCCTTCCCGGATTCCACGGCGGCGCTGACCTATCTGAAGCAGCACTACAAGCTGGTCATCCTGTCGAACGTCGACCGCACCAGCTTCGCCGGCAGCCAGAAGCGCCTCGGCGTCGAATTCGACGCGGTCTACACGGCCCAGGATATCGGCAGCTACAAGCCCGACCTGCGCAACTTCGACTATATGCTGGAGAAGCTCGCCGAGGCCGGGCACTCGCCCAGCGAGATCCTGCACACGGCGCAGAGCCTGTTCCACGACCACGCGCCGGCCAAGCGGCTGGGGCTGGCCTCGGCCTGGATCGACCGGCGGCACGACCGGGATGGCTGGGGCGCGACGCCGCCGCCGCCTTCCGGAGCGGGCTACGACTTCCGCTTCCCGACCCTCGGCGACATGGCCAAGGCGCATAAGGAAGAAGCGCTCGCCTGAACACGAGTGTTTCACGTGGATCAAAGCAAGAAAGGCCAGGGGAATGAATTCCCCTGGACCCCTTCTTTTTTCTGATCTTCAAGCAGCTACACTACAAAAATGACCGCTGACAACGCCGCCCAGCTCGCGCGCCGCCTGAAGACCGAGCGCGAAGGCCGCAACTGGTCCCTCGCCGAGCTCGCCGAACGCTCCGGCGTCTCCAAGGCCATGATCAGCAAGATCGAGCGCGACGAGGTCAGCCCGACCGCCGCCCTGCTCGGCCGTCTCTCGGGCGCCTTCGGGCTCAGCCTGTCGCAGCTCCTGGCCCGCGCCGAGCAGACCGCCGGCCAGCTCGCCCGCCGCGACCAGCAGCCGGTCTGGCAGGATCCCGAGACCGGCTTCATCCGCCGCGCTTTGACCCCCGCCGGCGGGCCGGCCACGCCCCTCGACCTGGTCTGGGGCGAGCTGCCGCCGGGCCAGTCGGTCGACTACCCCGCCGCCGCCTTCGCCTTCCTGCAGGACCAGCAGATCATGCTGATCGAAGGCCGCCTGGACTTCACCCAAGGCGACACGCTGCACGCCATGCAGCCCGGCGACTGCCTGCGCCTCGGCCCGCCCGAGGCCTGCCGCTTCCACAACCCGGGCGAGACCCCCTGCCGCTACCTGGTGGTCCTGCTCAAGCGCTAGCGCGCAGCCCGGCCGCCGGATGCGGCGCTGCCAGTAAGGCGCCCCCCCCGAACAGCTTTTCCCGATAGGTCCCAGGCGCATAGGCGGTCTTGAAGGCGCCGCGCGCCTGCAGCTCCGGCACTACCAGATCGACGAACCGCTCCAGCCCCTCCGGCATGACGGTGCGCGACAGGTTGAAGCCGTCGACATCGGCCGCCTCGGCCCAGCCGATCAGCGCCTCGGCCACCTGCGCCGCGGAGCCGACGATCGGCGGCTGCCGGCTGCCCAGGACGAACTGGTCGATCAGCCGCCGCTTGGTGAAGACCGGCCCTGCCGCCTGCTTCATCGCCGCGACATTGGACTGGATCGCCTGCCCCGGCCCCGACTCGATCGGCTCGTCCATCTCATATCGGGAAAAATCGATGCCCAGCGAGGCCGAGGCATGCGCCAGCGCGGCCTCGACGCTGGCATGCCGGCGGTACTCCTCCAGCAACGCGCGCGCCTCGGCCTCGGTCCGCCCGACCACCACAGTCGCCCCGGCGAAGACCTTCAAAGGACGCCCCCTTGCCCTGGCACGCAGGTCGGCGACCAGCTTCGCCACCGGCTCGGGCTTGCCGCCATTGACGAAGACGCATTCGGCATGGCTCGCCGCGAACCGCCGCCCGCGGTCGGAAGTCCCGGCCTGGTACAGCACCGGCGTCCGCTGCGGCGACGGCTCGCAGAGGTGGATCGCCTCCATCTGGTATTGCCGCCCGGCATGGCGCACGGCGCGCACCTTGGCCGGGTCGGCATAGACCCCCTGCCCGCGATCGGCCCGCACCGCGTCGCCGTCCCAGCTCGCCTCCCACAACCGATAAACGACGTCCATGTATTCGTCCGCCAGGTCGTAGCGGTCGTCATGCGCCATCTGCTGGGAAAACCCCATGGCGCGGGCGGCGCTGTCCAGATAGCCGGTGACGATGTTCCAGCCGATCCGACCCTGAGTCAGGTGGTCCAGCGTCGACATCCGCCGCGCGAAGAGGAAGGGCTGCTCATAAGCCAGGTTGCAGGTGATGCCGAAGCCCAGATGCTGCGTCGCCGCCGCCATGGCCGGCACCAGCAGCGCCGGGTCCAGCAGCGGCACCTGCACCGCCCCCCGCAGCGCCGCGTCGGGGCTGTCGCCATAGACGTCGTAGATGCCCAGCACATCGGCCAGGAACAGCCCGTCGAACAGCCCGCGCTCCAGCGTCCGCGCCAGCCCGACCCAGTAGTCCAGCCGGTTGTACTGCACGGTGGAGTCGCGCGGATGCGTCCACATCCCCTGCTGGATATGGCCGATGCAGGCCATGTCGAAGGCGTTGAGCTGCAAGACCCGCGTCATGGCCGTCCCCTCTTCGCTGCGTCACGTCCACTATGATGGACGACTTCGCCGAAGTCGAGACTTCCGCCGCACGACCCTTATATAAGGGTCTCTGTTATCTCAGGATCTAGGGTGTCGCCCGGTGCCCGAAGATGGCGGTGCCGATGCGGACATGCGTCGCGCCGTGGCGGATCGCCTGCTCGAAGTCGCCGCTCATCCCCATCGACAGCACGCCCAGCTTCAGCCGCGCCGCCGCTTCCTGCATGGCGACGAAATGCGGGGATGGGTCTTCCTCGGCGGGGGGGATGCACATCAGCCCCTCAACCGGCAGGCCATGCGTCTCGCGGCATTCGGCGATGAAATCGTCCAGCGCCTCCGGGTCGATGCCGGCCTTCTGCGGCTCCCGGCCGATATTGACCTGCACCAGCAGGCCCGGCCGGCGGCCTTCGCGCGCCATGGCCTCGGCCAGGCTGGCGGCCAGCTTCGGGCGATCCAGGCTTTCGATGACATCGGCAATGCGCACCGCGTCGCGCGCCTTGTTGGTCTGCAGCGCGCCGATGACGTGCAGGCGCAGCGCCGGAGTCGCCTCCCGCAGCGCCGGGAATTTCTGCGCCGCCTCCTGAACCCGGTTCTCGCCGAAGACCAGCTGCCCGGCGGCCAGGGCTTGCGCCACCGACTCGGCCGGGTGGAACTTGGAGACCGCGACCAGCTGCACCGCGGCAGGGTCGCGCCCGGCCTGGTGGCAGGCCTCGGCGATGCGGTCACGGATCTGGATCAGGTTGGCGGCGATATGGGACATGGCGTGCGGACGGTAGGGTGGGCGGCGCTCCGGCTCAAGACAGCGCAGGCCGCGAATCGGCGGCCCCTGCCCCGGCTCTGGCTGTTCAGCGACCCGGTCCGGCTGCCCGATCCACGCCCCGCCGCCGCCCGGCTGCCGCGCGGCGCCGGTGTCGTCGCTCGTGGCATGGCACCTGACTTCCTGGAGTCGCTTGCCCGGCAGCGTCGCCGCCGCGGTCCGCTGCTGCTCGGCGGCAATCCTCGCCAGGCGCTGGCGCTGCAGGCCGGGCTGCATTGGCCCGACCGCGCCACCGGTGCCGGATTCGCCGCCTTCCGCCTGGCCCGCCGCGCCGGCGCCCCGGGCGCGCTGCTCTCCATGGCGGCGCATGGTCCGGCGGGGCTGCGCCGCGCCCGGCGGCAGAAGGCCGACCTGATCTTCCTGTCGCCGTTGTTTCCGACGCCCAGCCACCCTGGCGCCCCCAGCCTCGGCCCCTTTCGCTGGGCCGCCCAGGCCCGCCGCGCCGGCCGCCCGGTGGCCGCGCTGGGGGGGATTCTTGCAACCAATGCCGCCCGGGTTCCGCCGCCCTGCTGCGGGCTGGCGGCAATCACCGCGCTGGCCTGATCGCAGCCACCCGAGGGACGGCCCGGCTCAAGCTGCTGAAGACGTTATGCTTCCGTCAAAGTTTCCGCCGCTGTGCCGCGATGCCACATGCTGTATCTCCCCTGTGTCCCGTAAGACACAGTGTTTCAAGGAAGTCGCGGCGAGGCCAAGCGGAGCATTGCCCGTCCCTAAGTGCCTGAACCATAGTCCGCGCCATGGCCTGACCCGTCAGTCCCTTCGGGGGCAGACACCTGTCGAGGGGGACAGGGGGCCGCGGGACCTGCCGGACTCGACCGGCGCGTGAGGAGGATTTGGGATGCGCAAGATTCTGCTGGGCACGACCGCTGTCGTCGGCGCCCTCGTGATGGCTTCCACCGGCGCCATGGCGCAGGGCGCCGACCCGTTCCGGGCGGCTGGCCCGGCGATGACGTCGCACCGTGACCTCGAAGTCCGCCTGGGCGGCTTCTTCCGGTACTACTACTCGAACACCACCCAGGACTACACCAACGGCGCCGCCGGCAACCTGGGCAAGTCGGACTTCCAGCAGGAGACCGAGATCCACGTCGTCGCCAACGGCAAGGCCGCCAACGGCCTGCGTTACGGCGTCGCGGTCGAGATCCAGAACGACAACTTCCGCCAGGCCCAGAGCATCTCTGGCTCGAACACCACCACCAAGACCCAGCTCGACCTCGACGAGGCGTGGGGCTACGTGGCCGGTTCCTTCGGCCAGCTGCGCTTCGGTGACGAAGACAACGTCTATGGCCTGATGGGCCAGGGCTACATCGCCAACTTCGCCTCGGGCGGCCTGGACGGCGACTTCTACGACAGCCTGTACGGCCAGGGCCGTCCGGCGCTGAACATGCAGTCCGACGCTGGTGACAACACCAAGATCATCTACATGTCCCCGCAGTTCGCGGGCTTCGACTTCGGCGCCAGCTTCGCCTTCAACCAGGGTGAAGGCCCCGAGGCCGGCTGCGGCACCACCGGCACCGGCTGCGACCGTCTCGCCTCCGTCGCCGGCGGCCTGATCCGTCGCCGCAACGAAGTCACCGCCATGCTGCGCTACCGCGGCAGCTTCTCCGGCGTGGGCATCGGCGCGCATGTCGGCTACATGGGCGCCGACGCCATCAAGAACACCACCGGCATCTCGCCCGATCGCATGAACCTGGGCCTCGCCGGCATCCAGTTCACCGCCTTCGGCTTCCTGGTCGGTGGCCAGTACGTCTTCGGTGACGGCAACAACGGCTTCTCGCCGCGTGCCAACCTCGCCGGCGACAGCCGCCAGATGAACTCCTTCTTCACCGGCGTGTCCTACACCTACGGTGACTTCACCGTCGGCGCCGACTACGCCGAGGTGCGTTCGGCTGGTAACCAGTCCGCCGCCGCCAACGGCGCCGCGCTGACCGGCAGCCGCACCGAGAAGGGCTTCAACGTGGGCGGCACCTACCGCATCGCCCCGGGCATCGAGTACATCGCCGAGTACACCTACATCAAGCGCGAGGAAGCCGGCTTCAACTTCGCCACCGGCGCGGCCAACGCTGCGGCGACCCGCAACGCCAACAACTCGCTGGACGCCAACGTCTTCCTGACGGGCTTCCGCTTCGCCTTCTGATCCCTTCCCAGGGACCGGAAACGGGAGGGCGGCAGGGCAACCTGCCGCCCTTTCTTTTTTCCCGCTTGCGTATCCCGGCCACAGAGACGTAAGTGACCGCCATGCTGAAGCACCGTGCCCGCGCCATGCAGATCGCCCGCCCCGTCATCGCCTCGTCGCTGATGCTTCTGGCATTGGCGGCCTGCAGCAAGGGACGCATCGTCGAGAATGACGAGTACCTGAACGACTCGCGGCGCGCCCGCGTCATGGGCCGCCTCAGCGGTGAGCAGGACGGCCTGCTCATCATGGGCACCGACCGTTCCGGCGGCGGGGCCGGTGGCCGCGGCGCGGCCGGCGGCGAGGCCGGGCTCGGCGTCAACGCCTATCTCTGGCGCGCCACGCTGGACACCCTGTCCTTCCTGCCGCTCTCCTCGGCCGATCCCTTCGGCGGCGTGATCATCACCGACTGGTACGCGCCGCCGGCGACCCCGAACGAGCGCTTCCGCGCCACCGCCTATATCATGGGCCGCCAGCTGCGTTCCGACGGCGTGCGCATCTCGGTCTTCCGCCAGGAGCTGCACGGCGGCACCTGGCAGGATGCCCCGGTGGTGCAGGCGACATCGACCGATCTGGAGAACCAGGTGCTGACCCGGGCGCGCGAGCTGCGCAGCCAGTCGGCCGCCCGCTGAGACAGCGGGTCCTCCCCCGCCGGTGTTTCGCGAAGGGCGTGGCGCAAGCCGCGCCCTTTTGCCGTTCGCGGCCTTCCCTTGACCGCGACAAGCCCGTATCCCTTGGCGCCTCGCCTATCGATCGCCCGGCCGAGCCTGCTGGCTTGGCCTGCCCGGCCTGACAGAACGGTGCCATGAACGACGTCGCCACCCCCGCCCGCTACGATTTCGCCGCCGCCGAACCGCATTGGCAGCAGGCCTGGGAGGCCGGCGCCTGCTTCGCCGCCCCCGACGTGCCGGACGGATCCAAGCCCAAATACTACGTGCTGGAGATGTTCCCCTACCCCTCGGGCAAGATCCATATGGGGCATGTGCGGAACTACACGCTGGGCGACGTGGTGGCACGCTACAAGCGGGCGCGCGGCTTCCAGGTGCTGCATCCGATGGGCTGGGACGCCTTCGGCCTGCCGGCCGAAAACGCGGCGCGCGAGCGCGGCACCCACCCGGCCGCCTGGACCTACCAGAACATCGCCAATATGCGCGCCGAGCTGAAGCGCATGGGTCTGTCGATCGAATGGGACCGGGAATTCGCGACCTGCGACCCCTCGTACTACGGCCAGCAGCAGAAGCTGTTCCTCGACTTCCTCAAGGGCGGCCTGGTCGAGCGCAAGGAAAGCTGGGTCAACTGGGACCCGGTCGACCACACCGTGCTGGCCAACGAGCAGGTGATCGACGGCCGCGGCTGGCGCTCCGGCGCTCCGGTCGAGAAGAAGAAGCTGTCGCAGTGGTTCTTCTCCATCACCAAGTTCGCGCCGCAGCTGCTGGAGGCGCTCGACGGGCTCGACCGCTGGCCGGAGCGCGTCAAGCTGATGCAGGCCAACTGGATCGGCCGCAGCGAGGGTGCGCGCGTCCGTTTCGCGCTGGAAAGCCCGGCCGCCGGCCCAGGGGGGACTCAGGACTCGGTCGAGGTCTTCACCACCCGTCCTGACACGCTGTTCGGCATGTCCTTCCTGGCGGTCGCGGCCGAGCACCCGCTGGCTGCCGCCGCCGCCGCGCAGAACCCGGCGATCGCCGCCTTCATCGCCGAGGTCCGCGCGCTCGGCACCTCCGAGGCCGCCATCGAGCAGGCCGAGAAGCGCGGCATCGACACCGGGCTCCGGGTCAAGCACCCCTTCCTGGAAGGCGTCACCTTCCCGGTGTGGATCGCCAATTTCGTGCTGATGGAATACGGCACGGGCGCCATCTTCGGCTGCCCCTCCGGCGACCAGCGCGACCTCGATTTCGCCCGCAAATACGACCTGCCGGTGCCGCCGGTCATCCTGCCGCCCGGCGAGGATCCCGCCACCTTCGCCATCGGCAAGACCGCCTATACCGACGAGGGCATGCTCTACAATTCCGGCTTCCTCGACGGGCTGGGCACCGAGGCCGGCAAGCGCGCCGCCATCGACGCGCTGGAGGCCCAGGGCCAGGGCAAGGGCATCGTCAACTGGCGCCTGCGCGACTGGGGCGTCTCGCGCCAGCGCTACTGGGGCTGCCCGATTCCGGTCATCCATTGCGACGCCTGCGGCACACAGCCGGTCCCCGCCGAGCAGCTGCCCGTCGTGCTGCCGGAAGATGTCGACTTCTCCAAGCCGGGCAACCCGCTGGACAGCCACCCGACCTGGAAGCATGTCGCCTGCCCGTCCTGCGGCAAGCCCGCCCTGCGCGAGACCGACACCTGCGACACCTTCGTCGACAGCTCCTGGTATTTTGCCCGGTTTACGGCGCCCAAGGCGGGGACCCCGCTGGTGGCGGATGCGGCCAATGCCTGGCTGCCGGTCGATCAATATATCGGCGGCATCGAGCATGCGATCCTGCACCTGCTCTATTCCCGCTTCTTCACCCGCGGCCTGAACCATCTGGGCCAGCTGGAGACCGCCGAGCCCTTCGCCGGCCTCTTCACCCAGGGCATGGTGCAGCACGCCTCCTACAAGTCGCAGGACGGTCGCTGGCTGGCCCCTGACGAGGTCGACGCGGCCGTCGACGGCACCGCCACCGAGAAGGCCACCGGCCTCGCCGTGACGGTGGCGCGCAACGACAAGATGTCGAAGTCGAAGCGCAACACGATCGACCCCGGCGCCATCATCGACCACTACGGCGCCGACACGGCGCGCTGGTTCATCCTCTCCGACAACCCGCCGGAGCGGGACATGGAGTGGACCGAATCGGGCGTCTCCGGTGCCTCGCGCTTCACCCAGCGGCTGTGGCGCGTGGTGAATGGCGCGGTGGCCTCCCTGCCCGCCCCCGGCACGGAGCCGGCCGAGGGCGCCGCCCGCGACCTGCGCCGCGCCACCCACCGCACCATCGCGGCCGTGACCGAGGCGCTCGAGACCTTCTCGTTCAATGTCGCCGTCGCCCGCATCCATGAATTCGCCAACGCCATCGAAGCCGCGTCCGGCGAAGATGGCGCGGCCCGGCGCGAGGCGCTGGAGGCGGTCGCCCGCCTGGTCAGCCCGATGATGCCGCACCTGGCCGAGGAGCTCTGGTCGCTGCTGCGCCCGGGCGCCGGGCTGGTGGCCGACCTGCCCTGGCTCGACTCCGATGCCGAATTGGCCAAGGCTGACAGCATCACCCTGGCCGTCCAGGTGCTGGGCAAGCTGCGCGGCACCATCTCGGTGCCGGTCGGCGCCGACGAGGCGACCATCTTCGCCGCCGCCGAGGCGGAGGAAAACGTCCAGCGCGCCATCGCCGGGCGCCCCATCAGGAAGCGCATCCATGTCCCGGGCCGGATCGTCAACTTCGTCGTCTGATCGCCGTTCGGCAGGCCTGCCCCGCCGCGGCCTGCTGCTGCTGGCCGCCGGCGCCCTGCCGCTGGCCGGCTGCGGCTTCCGCCCGCTCTATGGCGCGGGCGGCGGCAGCGCCGGCAGCGTCGCCGGCAGCAGCGACCGGGTGCGCGCCATCCTGGCCTCGACCCAGGTCGGGCTGATCCCGGAGCGCACCGGCCAGCTGATGCGCCGCTCGCTGACCGAGAAGCTGGGCGCCGCTGGCGCCACCGCGCCCGCCAACGAGCTGCGCGTCGCCCTGCAGCTCTCGGCCGAGCCGGAAGGCTTCCGCCGCGACGGCACCGCCTCCCGCGTGCGCTACAACGCCACCGCCAGCTGGCAGCTGGTGACGCTGACCCCGCCGCCTGCGACGCTGGCCCAGGGCGTCGAGCGGACCTTCGATTCCTTCAACGTGCCCGACAACCAGTTCTTCGCCGCCGACTTCTCCCGCGACGCCACCATGGTGCGGCTGATCGACCTGCTGGCGGACGACATCGTGCTGCGGATGTCGGTGCGGCTGGGCGAGGCCAATACCGGCTGAGGCCAGGCGCTTCCCCATGGCCAAGCTCGATCCCCGCCGCCTGCCGGCCTTCATGGCCGATCCCGGCCGCGCCCGCGCCGTGCTGCTGCATGGCGAGGATGCCGGGCTGGTGCGCGAGCGCGCCGATGCCCTGGTCGCCGCGGTGATCGGCGCCAACGACCCCTTCCGCCTGGCCGAGCTGCCACGCGACATGGCCGGCAAGCCTGGCGCCCTGTCCGGCGAGATGGCCGCCCTCTCCATGACCGGCGGCCGCCGCCTGGTCCGTGTGCGCGACGCCAGCGACGCCCTGGCCCCGGCGGTCAAGGAAGCCCTGGCCGGCCCCGGCGAGGCGCTGCTGGTGCTGGAGGCCGGCGAGCTGCCCTCCAAGGCCAAGCTGCGCGCGCTGCTGGAGCCCCATCCGGACGCCCAGGTCATCCCCTGCTACCGCGAGCGCGGGGCGGAGCTGGCCAACACCATCGCCCGCGTGCTGCAGGAGCAGGGCGTCTCCATCGACCCGCCGGCGCTGGACTGGCTGGCCTCCCGCATGGGCGAGGACCGCCAGATGCTGCGTCGGGAGGTCGAGAAGCTTTCCCTCTATGCCGGCCAGGGCGGCCGCCTGACGGAAGAGGACGTGTTGGCCTGCGCCGGCGACGGCGCCAGCCTGGACCTGGACGAGGCCCTGGTCGCCGCCACCGCCGGCGACATCCCGCTGGCCGACCGCGCGTTGGAAGCGGCCTTCACCGAAGGCGCCAGCCCGATCGCCGTCCTTCGCGCCGCGCTGCGCCATATCCAGCGCCTGCACCTGGCCTCGCTGTCGGTGGCCGCCGGCGCCTCGCCCTCCGGCGCCATGGAAGGGCTGCGGCCGCCGGTCTTCTTCCGCATGAAGGGCGGCTTCGAGGCCGCCCTGCGCCTCTGGCCCCCCCACCTGCTGGAAGCGGCCGGCAGCGCCCTCCTGGAGGCCGAGAAGCGGGGCAAGTCCGGATCGGCAGCCAGACCCATCCCGGACCGCGTGGTGGCCCAGACGGCCATCCTGACGCTCGCGCGGCAGGCAGTGTCGTTGAAGCGCAGGGGATAAGAAGTCAGGGGCTCCGCCCCTGAAACCCCGCCGGGGTGACAGTGTCACCCCGGACCCCGCCATCAGTTGGCGCTTTCAGGCCACAGGCGGGGCGCCTCGGCTGCTTCGGGGCGCAACGCAAAATGAATGTGGGGGTCCGGGGGCATTCAATGCCCCCGGAGTCTTCGCTTGCCTGTCTTCCCTTAGGCGTCCGGCTTCAGCAGCCGGATCAGCCCGTCGAGCTGGTCGAGATCCCGGTAGTTGATGGTGATCTTGCCGCCCTTCCGACCATGGCGGATCGCCACCTTCAGGCCCAGGCGGGTCATCAGGTCGTTCTCCAGCGCCTTGGTGTCGGCATCGGCCGAGACCGGGCCGGGGACGGGCTTGCTGCGTTCGGCCGCCGCGGCAAGGGCCTCGGTCTGGCGCACGTTCAGGCCGCGGGTGATGACCATCTCGGCCAGCTTCACCGGGTCGGGGGCGGTCAACAGGGCGCGGGCATGGCCGGCCGAAAGGCTGCCGCGGGCCAGCATCTCGCGCACCTTGGGCGGCAGGGCCAGCAGGCGCAGCGTGTTGGCGACATGGCTGCGGCTCTTGCCGACGGCCTGGCCGAGCGCGTCCTGGGTCAGGCCGAACTCGTCGGTCAGGCGCTTGTAGCCCTGGGCCTCCTCCAGCGCGTTGAGGTCCTCGCGCTGCAGGTTCTCCACCAGGGCGGCGGCCAGCGCCGCGCGGTCGTCCAGGTCGTGGACGTAGACCGGGACCTCGTGGCGCTGGGCCAGCTGGGCAGCACGCCAGCGGCGCTCGCCGCCGATGATCTGGAAGGCGCCGGGCTGGCTGGGCTTGGGGCGCACCAGGATGGGCTGCAGCACGCCATGCTCGCGGATCGAGGCGGCGAGCTCGGCCAGGCCGTTCTGGTCGATCGGGCCGCGCGGCTGGAAGGGGCCGGGCTCGAGGGCTTCTACCGGCAGGGTGCGCGGGATGCTGGCGCCGGGGCTGGCAGGCGTCACGGCGTTCTGGTCGCCCAGCAGCGCCGAGAGGCCCATGCCGAGGCGGGGGGGCTTGCGTCCGCTCATGCCGCCTTGCTCCCGCGCACACGCTCGCGCCGCAACAGCTCGGCGGCAAGCTTCACATAGGACAGCGCGCCGGTGGAGCGCGGATCGTAGAGCAGCACCGGCAGCCCGTGGGAGGGCGCCTCGCTGACCCGGACGTTGCGGGGGATCACGGTCTCGAACACCTTGTCGCGGAAGAAGGCGCGCACGTCGGCGGCCACCAGCTCGGAGAGATTGTTTCGCCGATCGAACATGGTCAGCACGATGCCGTCCAGTGTCAGCGCCGGGTTCAGCACGCGGCGGACGCGGTCGATGGTGCGGGTGATCTGCGAGACGCCTTCGAGGGCGAAGAACTCGGCCTGCAGCGGGATCAGCACCGATTCCACCGCGACCAGCGCGTTCAGCGTCAGCAGGCCGAGGGATGGCGGGCAGTCGATCAGGATGAAGTCGAAATCGGCCAGCGTCTCGGACGCTGCCTCCAGCGCCAAGCGCAGGCGGTGCTCCCGCTGGTCCATGCCGACCAGCTCGATCTCGGCGCCGGCCAGGTCGTTGTCGGCCGGCAGCACGAAGAGGCCGGGCACCTTGGTTGGGCGCATCAGCTCGGCCAGCGGCTTCTGGCCGACCAGCAGGGCATAGCTGCCGGCACCGCGCTCGTTGCGCGGCAGGCCGAGGCCGGTGGAGGCATTGCCCTGCGGGTCCAGGTCGATGACCAGGACGCGCTTCTTGGTGGCCAGGGCGGTGGCCAGGTTGATCGCGGTGGTGGTCTTGCCGACGCCGCCCTTCTGGTTGGCCAGGGCGATGCGGCGCAGGTTGGCAGGGGGCTTAGGCGCCGGCACGGCGGATTCCCGACAGTCGGAGGATGGTGGCGTTCGGCTCGGTGCTGCTCTTGAACCGCTCGATCGTCATTGTCCAGCCCGGGGCGGCGGCGGCGATCTCCTCCTCGGCCGCACGGCCCTTGGGGAAAAGGGCGACGCCGTCGGCGGCCAGCAGCGCCTCGGCCCAGGGCAGCATGCGGTCCAGCGGGCCGAGGGCGCGGGCGGTCAGCACGGCGATGGGCGGCAGGCGGACAGCCTCGATGCGCTCGGCATGGACGGTGACATGGGTCAGGCCGAGCTCGCCGGCGACGGTCTGCAGAAAGGCGGCCTTGCGGCGATCGGATTCGATGAGGTGGTAGGGACGGTCCAGCGCCATGGCCAGCACCAGGCCAGGGAAGCCGCCGCCGCTGCCGAGATCGGCCAGCGGCCCCTGCCCTTCCGGGATCAGCGGCAGCAGCTGCAGGGAGTCGGCGATATGGCGCTGGCGCAGCACCGAGGCGTCGGGAGCGGCGACCAGGTTGATGCGGGCGTTCCAGCGCAGCAGCAGGGCGGTGAACTGGTCCAGCCGGGCTTCCGTTTCACGTGAAACGCTGACCGGCGGCAGCGGGGAGAAAAGATCCTGTTTCACGTGAAACGCTCCTGCTGGCGGCGGAGATGGACGGCCAGCGCCGCCAGTGCTGCGGGCGTGACGCCGGCGACGCGGCCGGCGCTGCCCAGGGTTTCCGGCTGGGCGGCGCCCAGGCGCTGCTGCATCTCGCGCGATAGGCCGGGGATGGCGGCGAAGTCGATGCCGCGGGGAATGGAGACCCGCTCCTCCCGCTCCAGCAGGCGCAGCTCGGCGGCCTGGCGCTGGAGATAGGGAGCATAGAGCGCCTCGGCCTCGAGCTGGGCGCGGACACCGGTCGGCAAGTCGCGCAGCCAGGGGAAGGCGTCGGCGACGGCGGTGGCCGGAACCTCGGGCAGGGCCAGCACTTCGAGCAGGGTGCGCCAGCGGCCGTCCTGGTTGATCGGAATGCCGGCGGCCTGCAGCGCGGCGGGCGTGCCGCCCTCGGTCCGAGCGCGGACCAGGGCATCGCTCAGGGCCGCCGAGAAGGCGCGGAAGCGGGTTGCGCGCTCGGGGCCGACCAGCCCCAAGGCGATGCCCTTCTCTGTCAGGCGCAGCCCGGCATTGTCGGCGCGCAAGGCCAAGCGATGCTCGGAGCGGGCGGTCAGCATGCGGTAGGGCTCGCTGACCCCCTGCAGCACCAGGTCATCGACCATGACGCCGAGATAGGCCTCAGTACGGGCCAACACCTGCCCGTCCCCTGCCCCGCCGGCCAGCAGCGCGGCGTTCAGCCCGGCCAGCAACCCTTGCGCGCCAGCCTCCTCGTAGCCCGTGGTGCCGTTGATCTGGCCGGCCAGGAACAGGCCGGGCACGTCGCGCAGCTCCAGCGTCGGGCGCAGGGCGCGCGGATCGACATGGTCGTATTCGATGGCGTAGCCCAGGCGCAGGATGGTGGCGCGCGCCAGCCCTGGGATGGAGGCGATGAAGGCGCGCTGCACATCTTCCGGCAGGCTGGTGGAGATGCCGTTCGGATAGACCGTGGGATCGTCCAGCCCCTCCGGCTCTAGGAAGATCTGATGCCGGTCGCGGTCGGCGAAGCGGGAAACCTTGTCCTCGATCGAGGGGCAGTAACGCGGGCCGACCCCCTGGATCTGGCCCGAGTGGATGGGCGCCCGGTGTAGGTTGGCGCGGATCAGCGCATGGCCTTCCGCGGTCGTCGACGTGATCCCGCATTGCACCTGGCGGTTGGTGATGCGGTCGGTCATCCAGGACAGCGGCTCAGGCTCGGCGTCGCCGGGCTGCATTTCCAGCGCCGCCCAATCGATGGTGCGGCCGTCGAGGCGCGGCGGCGTGCCGGTCTTCAGCCGGCGCATCGGCAGGCCCAGCGCCTCCAGCGCCAGGGCCAGCCCGACCGAGGGCGCGTCCCCCACCCGCCCCGCCGGCTGCCGGGTCTCGCCGATATGGATCTCGCCGCGCAGGAAGGTGCCGACGGTGATGACCACGGCGCCGCAGGCGATGCGGTCGCCACCGGCGGTCAGCACGGCCGTGACCCGGCCGACGGCGTCGCGCTCCAGCCCCTCGGCGGCCTCGGCGCGGATGGTCAGGCCCGGCTGGGCGGTCAGCAGCGCCTGCACCGCCTGGCGGTAGAGGGCGCGGTCGGCCTGGGCGCGGGGGCCGCGCACGGCCGGACCCTTGCTGCGGTTGAGCAGCTTGAAATGGATGCCGGCGGCATCGGCCGCGCGGCCCATCAGCCCGTCCAGCGCGTCGATCTCGCGCACCAGATGGCCCTTGCCGACGCCGCCGATCGCGGGGTTGCAGGACATTTCTCCAAGCGTCTCGAAGCGGTGGGTCAGGAGCAGCGTGCGGGCACCGCAACGGGCGGCGGCGGCAGCGGCCTCGGTGCCGGCATGCCCGCCGCCCACCACCACGACATCAAAGTGATTCTCGCGCATGGGCCGTTCTATAGCCCGGATCGCCGGGCGAGGCCCGCTACTTTCCGATGCAGAAATCACCGAAGACGACGTCCAGAACCTGCTCGACGCCGATCCGCCCGGTCAGTCGCCCCAGCGCCCGCAAAGCCGCCCTGAGCGCTTCCGCCGAGATCTCCGGCAGTGGCGCCCGGCCGGCCTCGCCAAGCCAGTCCACGGCTTCTGAGAGGGCCGCACGGTGGCGGGGGCGGGTCAGGCTGGCCTCCTCGCTGAGGCCCGCACGGGTGGCCGCCGCCTCGGCCAGGCTGGCGCGCAGCGCGTCCAGCCCCTGCCCCGTTGCCGCGGAGACCGCCAGCGTGTCGATGCCGCCGATCGTCGCCGGCGCCGGTGCCAGGTCGTTCTTGTTGGCGATGACCAGGGTGCCGGGGGCCAGCAGGCCGAGAGTCGTTGCATCGGGCGGCGCGTCGGCGGCGAAGACGGCGATGACCAGGTCGGCTTCCTCGGCGCGGCGGCGGGCGCGGCGGACGCCTTCGGCCTCGATCTCGTCCTCGGTCTCGCGCAGGCCGGCCGTGTCGGCCAGCAGCACCGGCACGCCGCCGAGGTCGAGGCGCACTTCCACCACGTCGCGGGTGGTGCCGGCGCGGGCGGAGACGATGGCGGCCTCGCGCCCGGCCAGGGCGTTCAGCAGCGACGACTTGCCGGCATTGGGGGCGCCGATAATGGCGGCCCAGAGGCCTTCCCGCAGGCGCTCACCGCGGTGGCCGTCGGCAAGGTGGCTTTCGATCTCGGCGGCCAGGGTGGCGGCGCCGGCGCGCACTTGGTCCTCCAGGGTGTTGGGCAGGCCGTCCTCGGCGAATTCGATGGCGGCTTCCTGGTGGGCCAGGAGGCGGGTCAGGCGCTCGGCCCAGCCAGCATAGCGGCGGGCCAGGGCGCCGCCGGCCTGACGCAGGGCCTGGCGGCGCTGGGCCGCGGTCTCGGCGTCGATCAGGTCGGCGATGCCTTCGGCCGCGGTCAGGTCGAGGCGGTTGTTGAGGAAGGCGCGGCGGGTGAACTCGCCGGGTTCGGCCGGGCGGGCGCCGAGGGTGATCAGGGCAGCGCTGACGCCTTCGACGACGGCGCGGCCGCCATGCAGGTGGAGCTCGGCCGAGTCCTCGCCCGTGTAGGAGGCTGGGCCCGGAAACCAGAGGGCCAGGGCCTCGTCGAGGGTTTCCTGGGTATCAGGGTGGCGCAGGCGCCTGAGGGAGGCCAGGCGAGGCTTGGGGAGGCCGCCGGCAAGGTGTCGGAGGATGGTGCTGGTGTCGGGCCCGGAAAGTCGGATGACGGCGATGGCGGCGCGGCCGGCCCCGGAGGCGAGGGCGAAGATGGTGTGCATGGGGATGTGGCCAGCGCTGCTTGAGAGGCAGAAAAAAGATGGGGGCCTGGGGGAATTCTTTCCCCCAGACTTCCTTCTCTTTGTACCGTTTCACGTGAAACGAGACCATCCGACCCGCTCACGTCCTTCGCCCTTGACGCTGCCGGCTGAGCGTGTCGAATCGCGCCGATGCCACAGCTCTCCTTCCTCACCCCCTTAGGTTCGCTCACCCTCTCCGAGGAGGATGGGGCGATCGTCGCGCTGGACTGGGGTCGCGGCCGGGACCAGGAGGAAACCCCCCTGCTGGTCATGGCGCGCGAGCAGGTCCAGGACTATTTCGACGGCCAGCGGCCCGGCTTCGATCTGCCGCTGGCGCCCCATGGCACGCCCTATCAGAAGCGGGTCTGGACGGCGCTGCAGGCGATCCCGCCCGGCGAGACGCGCAGCTATGCCGAGCTGGCTGCCAGCATCGGCTCGGTGGCGCGGGCCGTCGGCCAGGCCAATGGCTGCAACCCCATTCCCATCATCATCCCCTGCCACCGGGTGGTCGGCGCCGGCGGCACGCTGGGCGGCTATTCGGGTGGCGAAGGTGCCGCCACCAAGCGGTATCTTCTGGATCTCGAACGGCGCAGCCTGCGTCACGAAGGAGCGCTCCTATGAACAACCATGCCATCCGCATTCACGAACATGGCGGCCCGGAGAAGATGGTGTGGGAGGAGGTGCCGGTTCCCGCGCCGAAGCCCGACGAGGTGCTGGTGCGGCATGGCGCCGTCGGGCTGAACTATATCGACGTCTATTTCCGCACCGGGCTGTACAAGCTGCCCTCCCTGCCGGCGACGCTGGGGATGGAGGCGGCCGGCACGGTCGAGGCGGTGGGCAGCGAGGTCACCAGCCTCGCGGTGGGCGACCGGGTGGCCTATGCCATGGCGCCGATCGGCGCCTATTGCCAGGCGCGCACCATCAAGGCCGACCGGCTGGTGAAGGTGCCGGAGGGGATTTCCGACACCACCGCGGCCGGCATGATGCTGCAGGGGATGACAGCGCAGTATCTGCTGCGGCGGACCTATCCGGTGAAGCCGGGCGAGACGATCCTGGTGCATGCGGCCGCCGGCGGCGTCGGCCTGATCATGTGCCAGTGGGCGAAGCAGCTGGGCTGCACGGTGATCGGCACCGTCTCCACGCCCGAGAAAGCCGCGCTGGCGCGCGCCCATGGCGCCGAGCACGTGCTGATCGCCGGCAAGGACGACCTGGCGGCCCGGGTGAAGGAGATCACCAACGGCGCCATGCTGCCGGTGGTCTATGACAGCGTCGGCAAGGACACTTTCATGGCCTCGCTGGACTGCCTGGCACCGCTCGGGATGATGGTGTCCTACGGCAATGCCTCGGGCCCGGTGCCGCCGCTGGATATCGGCGTGCTGGCGGCCAAGGGGTCGCTGTTCCTGACCCGGCCGACGCTGGCGACCTATACCGCCAAGCATGCCGACCTGGTGGCGACGGCGACGGATCTTTTCTCGGTGGTGCTGTCGGGCGCGGTGAAGATCGAGGTCAACCAGACCTATGCCTTGAAGGACGCTGCCGAGGCGCATCGCGCGCTGGAAGGCCGCAAGACCACGGGCAGCACCGTCTTCCTGCCCTAATGCCATGGGGGCCTTTCGAGGCCCCCTCCCCTGCCTTCAGCGGAAGTCGAGGGCGTGGCGCAGGAAGGCGGCCAGCAGCGCGGCGCGGTCGAGCTTCGGCCGGGCGCGCAGCAGCCACAGCGTCTCCACCTGCGCCACGGGCTCCAGGAAGCCGAGCATGGCGCCGTAATGGCGCAGCCGGGCTTCCACCATGTCGTGCACCAGCACGGCGGGCGGGTCGTCCCCGGCCTGCAGCAGCGCCGACAGCGCCGCCGCCACCCGGAAGCGGCCATCGACGAAGACCAGCTGCGGCAGTGCGCCGCGGCGCGACCATTCCTCCCAGAAGGTGGCGACATAATCCGGCCAGCGCGCCATGGCCTGGCTGTCGCGTGGGCGGCCCCAGGCGACGACGGGGCCGATGTCGCCATGCCGCAGCGTGAGCCGGCCGGCGGTGATGGCGGCGGCGATCTCCGGCTGGTCAGAGGCGGCCTGCAGCCAGTCGGCATCCGATTCCACCGAGACCAGCATGGGGATGGGGCGCCGCACCGCCTCCAGCGTCGAGCCGCCGAGGCCGAACTCGCCGTAGCGGGAGAAGCCCCCGTCATCGAGCAGGCGGCGGAAGAACAGCAGCTCGGCCGGCGACATGCGCGGCAGGCCGATCTGTGCCGGCGGCTTCACAGAGGGCTTGGTCGCGGTGTCCGGCATGGGCGGCGGCGGCTCCGGCGTTGTGGCGCCGCGCAGCCTAGGCGGAGGGCGACGAAGCCTGCCACCCCGCCCGCCCTCACAAGTCAGCGCAGCAGGAAGTAGCGGTAGTTGTAGATGCCGGCGAAGCCCAGCCGGGCGTAGAGCGCCTGGGCCGGAGTGTTGCTGGCCGAGACCTGCAGCCAGCCGGTGCGGGCGCCCTGGTCCTGGCCCCAGGCGGCGCCGGCGGCCAGCAGGCGCTGGCCCAGGCCGCGGCGGCGGAAGTCGGGGGCGGTCGCGATGTCGAAGAAGCCCAGCAGCTGGCCGTCGGCGGCGACCTGGCCGGCGGCGACGGCCTTCCCCTCCAGGCGCAGCAGCAGCCAGGCGGCGGGGAGCAGCATCATGCCGGGGGCCTGCATCTTCTCGGCGCGGCGCTTCTCGGTCTGGTAGTCGGCGGTGGCCAGGACCGCGAGCCATTCCTCGGTCGGCGCGGGCAGGAATTCCACCGCAGCGTCGGGGGCGGCGAAGCCGGCGAGCGGGCCCGCCATGACGACAGATTCGTCGTGCTCGGCGTAGCCGCGTTCGAGCAGGGCTTCCTGCAGGCCCGGCGGGTCGAGCGGGGTGGAGCGGAAGCGCGGGGTCAGGCCCAGCTTGTCATAGGCGCCGGCGATGCGGTCGACACGCTGGGTCAGCGCTGCATCGGGCGCCGGGTCGAGCGAGGAGACGGCATTGGCGCGCCCGGTGCCGCCCAGGAAGGCGCGCATCAGGAAGGGCCCGTCAAAGGCGGTGCGCAGCGCCGGCACGGCGTTGTGCGATGCGCGTTCGAGCTCGGCCACCGACACGCCCTGCCAGGATTTGCCCTGCATCCGTCTGCCTCTTCGCCATCATGGAGTGGCTGCAGCCTAGCGCGCCGATCGCCGCTGACCAGCCGCCGAGCCCCGCCGATCGCAGGGGGCTGGACAGCGCGCACGGGTGAGGAAGCTGGGCTGCGCCGAAGGCGGAGCACAGACGCGACGAAGAAAGCAAAGGAGAAACATGCAGCCGACCCCTGGTCGGCTGAGGCCGCGAACGCGGCCCGCGCCTTATGGCGCGAAAGCCAAGCCGGCGGATGCCGGCGCCGGCGTCTGAGGCCGAAAACAAAAGCAGCCGACCTCTTGGTCGGCTGAGGCCGCGAACGCGGCCCGCGCCCTATGGCGCGGTAGCCAAGCGCGCGGATGCGCGCGCCGGCGCCTGAGGGGCCTGGGCGCTTTCGCGCCCAGGCCAAACCAATCAAGTATTCATCGCGTCGAAGAAGTCCTGGTTAGTCTTGCTGTATTTCAGCTTGTCCAGCAGGAATTCCATCGCGTCCTGGGTGCCCATCGGGTTCAGGATGCGGCGCAGGACCCACATCTTGGTCAGGGTCGGGCGGTCGATCAGCACCTCTTCCTTGCGGGTGCCGGACTTGGTGATGTCGATCGCCGGGAAGACGCGCTTGTCGGACAGCTTGCGGTCGAGGATGAGCTCCGAGTTGCCGGTGCCCTTGAACTCTTCGAAGATGACCTCGTCCATGCGGCTGCCGGTGTCGATCAGCGCCGTCGCGATGATGGTCAGCGAGCCGCCTTCCTCGATGTTGCGGGCGGCGCCGAAGAAGCGCTTCGGCCGCTGCAGGGCATTAGCGTCGACGCCGCCGGTCAGCACCTTGCCCGAGGAGGGCACGACCGAGTTGTAGGCGCGGCCCAGGCGGGTGATGCTGTCCAGCAGGATGACGACGTCGCGCTTGTGCTCGACGAGGCGCTTGGCCTTCTCGAGCACCATCTCGGTCACCTGGACGTGGCGGGTCGCCGGCTCGTCGAAGGTGGAGGCCACGACCTCGCCCCGCACCGTGCGGGCCATGTCGGTGACCTCTTCCGGGCGCTCGTCGATCAGCAGGACGAGAAGAAAAACGTCCGGGTGGTTCAGGCTGATGCTGCGGGCGATGTTCTGCAGCATCACCGTCTTGCCGGTGCGCGGGGGTGCCACGACCAGGGCGCGCTGGCCCATGCCGATCGGGGCCACCAGGTCGATGACGCGGGGGGTGTAGTCCTTCTGCATCCCCTTCGCGACGCTCTCGAACTCCGTGTTCTCCATCTTCAGGCGACGGGTCGGATAGAGCGGCGTCAGGTTGTCGAAGTTGATGCGGTGCCGCAGCGCCTCGGGCGGCTCGAAGTTGACGGTGTTGACCTTCAGCAGCGCGAAGTAGCGTTCGCCATCCTTCGGCGCGCGGATCTGGCCTTCCACCGTGTCGCCGGTGCGCAGGCCGAAGCGGCGCACCTGGGCGGGGGAGACATAGATGTCGTCCGGCCCGGGCAGGTAGTTCGACTGCGGCGAGCGCAGGAAGCCGAAGCCGTCGGGCAGGATTTCCAGCGTGCCGTCGCCATGGATCGCCTGATCATTCTCCGCCAGCTGCTTCAGGATCGCGAACATCATGTCCTGCTTGCGCAGGATGGAGGCGTTCTCGATCTGCAGGGACTCGGCGAAAGCGAGCAGGTCGGCGGGGCTCTTGGCCTTGAGTTCAGAAAGATGCATGGGTCGGACGCGTTCCGTGCCGGCGGGAGCAGCGGGACATTTTGCGAGAAGCCGGCGGCTTGGCCTGCCTGCATGCCGGAACCGCGCAGGCTGCGCAGCCGACCTGTCCCGAATAAGGAGGGATTGTGTCTCGGCACCAGAATGGATCGGCCCAAAGGATTGGGCGTGACCGGTCTCATGCCATCGACGGGAAGCGTTGCGAGGCTAGGGGCCGCGACGCGCTTCCGTCAATGGGGCAAATGGGGGTTTCACACTCTGTTTCAAGCATTTCCGCCCGGATCCTGCGGCGATCCGGCCGCCAGGACGGAAAAGGGTCAGAAAGGCTTTACGATCACCATGATGACGATGACCAGCATCAGCAGGGTCGGCACCTCGTTCATGAAGCGCCAGTAGCGCTCGCTGTGCCGCCGCTGGTCCGCCAGCAGCGCCTTGCGGGCGGCGGCCAGGTGCATGTGGAAGCCGCTCATGGCGATGACGCCGGCCAGCTTCAGGTGCCACCAGCCGGCCGACCAGTCGATGACCCCCGGGATCGACACCAGGGTCAGGCCGAGGATCCAGGTGGCGATCATCGCCGGGTTCATGATGCCGCGCAGCAGCCGGCGCTCCATCACCTTGAACAGCTCGCTGCGCTCGGAGCCGACCGGGGAAGGCGTGTGGTAGACATAGAGCCGCGGCAGGTAGAACAGCCCGGCCATCCAGGCGATCACCGCCGCCAGGTGCAACGCCTTGATCCAGGGATACCAGCCGGAAAGCGCCTCCATCACGCCACCCCCAGCAGGCCAGGCAGCTCGTCCATGTGGCGGAAGGGCTCGGCGCCCTGGGCGCGCAGCAGGGCCTCGGGCAGCTCCCAGACCAGGGCCAGCACCCGGCAGCCGGCGGCGATGCCGGCGCGGATGCCGGGCAGGCTGTCCTCGACCACCACGCAATCCGCCGGTGCCGCGCCGCAGGAGGCCGCCGCGGCGGCGTAGATGTCGGGATAGGGCTTCGGCCGGTCGACATCCTCGAAGGAGAAGACGCGACCCTGGAACAGCTCGGCGACGCCGAGCCGCGCCAGCTTCGCCGACAGCTCGGCGCGGGAGGAGTTGGAGGCGCAGGCCAGCGGGATGCCGGAGGCGGCCAGCCTGCGCAGGGCCTGCATCGCCCCGGGCACCGGCACCACCTCCTCGGCCATGCGGCGGGTCAGCGCGCGGCCGATCTGCGCCGGCCAGTCATCCGGCACCCGGCCGAAGCGCTGCTCGATCACCGCCACCATGTCGGGCACGGCGCGGCCGAGGAAGACGTCCTGGCAGAGCTCCGGCGTCACCGGGAAGCCGCGGCCGGCCAGGTCGTCGGCCACCACCTGGGCGGCCAGCGCCTCGCTGTCGGCCAGCACCCCGTCGCAGTCGAAGAGGATGGCGCGGGGTCGGGTCACGGGCATCGGCACGGCCTTCTGCAGGGGGGAGCGCGCGCCCCGAATGCCACGGCCGGGCCGGAAAAGCAGCCCCGCCCCCGGCGGATCGGCTGACGCGCGTCTCCTTCCTTGTCCTGGGCCGTCTCTTTGCCTAGGTGATGGGGCTGAATGGCCGCGGCCTGCCCATCCGGGGGGCGCGCCGGCCGATGACGATTGGATCTGAAAAGAAGCCGGTGATGAACGATCAGAGCAAGCCCAGCGAAACCGAGGCCCAGCAGGGCCAGCCGGAGGCCCCGGTCGACGCCCAGGCGCGCATCGCCGAGCTGGAGGCGGAAATCGCCCAGCTCAAGGACCGCTGGCTGCGCTCGGAAGCCGAGATGCAGAACCTGCGCAACCGCACCAAGCGCGACGTCGACGACGCCCGCAACTACGCGGTGCAGAAATTCGCCCGCGACGTGGTCGAGGCGGCCGACAACCTGCGCCGCGGCCTCGACGCCCTGCCCGCCGCGCAGGAGGGCGAGGCCGAGCTGCTGGGCAAGCTGCGCGGCGGCTTCGAGGGCGTCGAGCGCGCCTTCATCGGCATCCTGGAGCGCAACGGCGTGACCCGGCAGGAAGCCGCCGGCAAGCCCTTCGACCCCGAGCTGCACCAGGCCATGGCGCAGCAGCCGCCGCCGGAGGGCGTCGCCGCCGGCACGGTGCTGCAGGCCTGGACCCCGGCCTGGCTTCTGAACGGCCGCCTGCTGAAGCCCGCCATGGTGGTCGTGGCCGGCGAAGGCGTCTCCGAGACGGCCTGACCTGGCGGTGACCGGCCTCATCCTCCGCGCCGTGGCGCCGGCCGACCAGCCGGCGCTGCTGGCGCTGAACAACCGGCATGACGGCCCGGTCAACGCGCTGGCGGCCGCTGGCTTCGCCACGCTCTGCGCCGACGCCTTCCTGGCGGTCGGCGCCTGGGGCGAGGCGGGCGAGCTGCTCGGGCTGATGGTGGCGCTGGGTCCGGAGGGGCCGCTGCACGGCCCCAACCATGGCTGGATCCGCGCCCACCACCCCGAGGCCGTCTATGTCGACCGAATCGTGGTCGAGCCGGCGGCGCAGGGCATGGGCATCGGCCGCAGGCTCTACGCCGCGCTGGCCGCGGTGGCGCTGCAGGAGGGGCTGCACCGGCTGGGCTGCGAGGTCAATCTCGACCCGCCCAATCCGGAAAGCCTGGCCTTCCACGCGCGGCTCGGCTTCGCCCCTGCCGGCGAGGCGCGCGACCCGCGCAACGGGAAGCTGGTGCGCTACCTGCTGGCCGAGGCCGCGCCCTTGGCGGCGGCCGGACCTGCACATTTCTTGCGCAGCGCGGCGAACCACCCTTGTCCGGCGGCGCCGCGCTGAATACATCGCTGACACCGCCGCCCGGGCGCCTCTCTTGCCCGGGCCGGCAACCCCCAGATCACGCCTGATGAGCACGGGGATGAGCGTGGCGCCATGAACGGGCCACCCCCATCCGCCAGGAGGAGAACTCGGATGAGCAAGGTTATCGGCATCGACCTCGGCACCACCAACAGCTGCGTCGCCATCATGGAAGGCGGCGACGTGAAGGTGCTCGAGAACGCCGAGGGCGCGCGCACGACGCCGTCCATGGTCGCCTTCGCCAAGAATGGCGAGCGGCTGGTGGGCCAGGCCGCGAAGCGCCAGGCGGTCACCAACCCGACCGATACCCTCTATGCGGTGAAGCGCCTGATCGGCCGCCGCTTCGACGACGCGATGGTCAAGAAGGAAGCGGGCCTGGCCCCCTTCAAGATCGTCCGCGCCGACAACGGCGATGCCTGGGTCGAGGCCGGCGGCTCCAAGCAGGCGCCGCAGCAGATCAGCGCCAATGTGCTGACCAAGATGAAGGAGACCGCCGAGGCCTATCTCGGCGAGAAGGTGACCCAGGCGGTCATCACCGTCCCGGCCTATTTCAACGACAGCCAGCGCCAGGCGACCAAGGAGGCGGGCGCCATCGCCGGCCTCGAGGTGCTGCGCATCATCAACGAGCCGACCGCGGCCGCGCTGGCCTACGGCATGGACAAGAAGGCCACCGGCACCATCGCGGTCTATGACCTCGGCGGCGGCACCTTCGACGTCTCCGTGCTCGAGATCGGCGACGGCGTCTTCGAGGTGAAGTCGACCAACGGCGACACCTTCCTGGGCGGCGAGGACTTCGACCAGCGCGTCATCGACTACCTGGCGGACGAGTTCAAGAAGGAGAACGGCATCGACCTGCGCGGCGACAAGCTCGCCCTGCAGCGGCTGAAGGAAGCGGCCGAGAAGGCCAAGATCGAGCTGTCGAGCGCCAAGCAGACCGAGATCAACCTGCCCTTCATCACCGCCGATGCCTCGGGCCCGAAGCACCTGGTGCTGCAGGTCAGCCGCGCCAAGCTGGAGAGCCTGGTCGACGACCTGGTGCAGCGCACGCTCGAGCCCTGCCGCCTGGCGCTGAAGGATGCCGGCCTCTCGGCGGGCGAGATCGACGAGGTGATCCTGGTCGGCGGCATGACCCGCATGCCCAAGGTCGTCGAGGCGGTGAAGCAGTTCTTCGGCAAGGAGCCGGCCCGCAACGTCAACCCGGATGAGGTCGTGGCCATCGGCGCCGCCATCCAGGGCGGTGTGCTGAAGGGCGAGGTCAAGGATGTCCTGCTGCTCGACGTGACGCCGCTGTCGCTGGGCATCGAGACGCTCGGCGGCGTGTTCACCCGGCTGATCGACCGCAACACGACGATCCCGACCAAGAAGAGCCAGACCTTCTCCACCGCCGACGACAACCAGACCGCGGTCACCATCAAGGTGTTCCAGGGCGAGCGCGAGATGGCGGCGGACAACAAGCTGCTGGGCAATTTCGACCTGCAGGGCATCACCCCGGCCCCGCGCGGCGTGCCGCAGATCGAGGTCTCCTTCGACATCGACGCCAACGGCATCGTCTCGGTCAGCGCCAAGGACAAGGCGACCGGCAAGGAGCAGCAGATCAAGATCCAGGCCAAGTCCGGCCTGTCGGATGCCGATATCGAGCGGATGGTGAAGGACGCCGAGGCCAATGCCGAGGCCGACAAGAAGCGCCGCGAGGGCGTCGAGACCAAGAACCAGCTCGAGGCGCTGATCCACGGCACCGAGAAGACGCTGAAGGAGAACGGCGACAAGGTGGGCGAGGCCGACAAGGCCGAGGCCGAGGCCGCCCTGGAAGCCGCCCGCAGCGCCCGCGAGGGCGACGATGTCGAGGCCATCAAGGCCGCGACCGAGCGCCTGGGCGCCGCGTCCATGAAGCTGGGCGAGGCGGTCTACAAGGCGGCCGCCGCCGCCGAGGGTGCCGCCGGCGCCAATCCCGAGGCCGCCGGCGCCGAGGCCAAGGCGGGCGAGAAGGTGGTCGACGCCGAGTTCGAGGATGTCGACCCGGCGAAGAAGAAGCCGAGCTGATCCGGCTCGGACTGCGCTGACCCGCTGCGTCCGGCCCTTCGCGGGGCCGGACGCTTCGTCGTTCCGGAACTTGGGGGACAGGCCACGCCATGGCCAAGAAGGATTATTACGAGACCCTGGGTGTCGCCCGGGGGGCGAGCGACGATGAGCTGAAGAAGGCCTATCGCAAGCTCGCCATGAAGCACCACCCGGACCGCAATCCGGGCGACAAGGCTGCCGAGGCCTCCTTCAAGGAGTGCAGCGAGGCCTATGACGTGCTCAAGGACCCCGAGAAGCGCGCCGCCTATGACCGCTACGGCCATGCCGCCTTCGAGGGCGGCGGCGGCCCGGGCGGCGGCTTCGGCGGCGGCAGCCCCTTCGGCGCCGGCGGCTTCGAGGACATTTTTGCCGAGATGTTCGGCCAGTTCGGCGGCGGGCGCCGGGGTGGCGGTGCGGCCGCCGGCCGCGGCGCCGACCTGCGCCAGCAGGCCGAGATCTCGCTGGAAGAGGCCTTCGCCGGCACCCGGCAGACGGTGCGCGTCCAGAGCAGCATCCAGTGCGAGGCCTGCGACGGCACCGGCGCCGAAGGCAAGGCGGCCTCCGCCCAGTCGACCTGCACCACCTGCGGCGGCGCCGGCAAGGTGCGCGCCCAGCAGGGCTTCTTCCTGATCGAGCGCGCCTGCCCGACCTGCGGCGGCACCGGCCGGGTCATCAAGAACCCCTGCAAGATTTGCCAGGGCGCCGGCCGCGTGCAGCGCGAGCGCACGCTCAACGTCACCATCCCGCCCGGCGTCGAAGACGGCACCCGCATCCGGCTGTCGGGCGAGGGCGAGGCCGGGCTGCGCGGGGCGCCGGCGGGCGACCTCTATGTCGATATCGCGGTGAAGCCGCACCAGCTGTTCCAGCGCGACGGGGCGAACATCTTCGTCCGCGTGCCGCTGCGCATGACCCAGGCGGCGCTGGGCGGCGCGGTCGAGGTGCCGACCATCGATGGCGGGCGCTCGCGCGTCACCATCCCGGCGGGCACCCAGACCGGCGACCAGTTCCGCCTGCGCAGCAAGGGCTTCTCCGTCCTGCGCTCCACCGCGCGCGGCGACATGTATGTTCAGGTCGCCGTCGAGACACCGCAGAACATGACCTCCCGCCAGCGCGAGCTGCTCGAGCAGTTCGAGAGCGAAGGCGGCCAGCACGGCCATTCCAGCCCCGAAAGCGAAGGCTTCTTCGCCAAGGTCAAGGAATTCTGGGACGGGCTGGGGCGGTAGCCCGTGGCGGGGGAAGGCAGCGCCTTCCCCCCGACGCGGCCGGATCGGACAGGACAAAAGATGCGCTCGACATGGACGGGGAAGCGCTATGCGCTGGCCCTGCTGGCCCTCTGGCTCATCCTCATCGTCGGGCGGTACCTGCTCGCCCACAACGAGGCGATGCTCGAGCACCGGCTGATCTGCGTCGAGAATGCCGGCGGCGCCGAGGTGTCCGAGGCCTTCAGGGCGCTGGTCTGCTCGGCTGACTTCACCACCAAGCGCATCCTGGGCACCGTGCTGTTCTGGGCCTTCCACAGCGCCATGGCCTTCTCCATGATCGGCGCGTTGATCTGGTTCGCCGTCATCCGGCCGCGCATCCACCCGCCGCAGCCCATCCCCCAGCCCGGCCAAGAGGACTGACCCCGCCATGGCGCTTCGCATCGGCATCCTGGGCCAGTCCGGCCGCATGGGTCAGCTCCTGGCCGAGGAGATCGCCGCCGCCGGCGCGACCCTTGCGGGTGGCATCGGCCGCGACGGCGACGCGCCGGCACTCTTCGCCGCCAGCGACGTGGTGATCGACTTCACCCATGCCGCCACCGCCGAGCGGCACGCCGGCCTGGCTGCGGCCAGCAAGACGCCGCTGATCCTTGGCACCTCCGGCCTGTCGCTGGCCCAGGAGGCCACCGTCGCCGAAGCCGCCAGGACCATTCCCGTGGTCTATGCGGCGAGCTTCGCCCCTGGCGTCAGCCTGCTCTTCGCCCTGGCCGAGCGCATGGGCGCCGCCCTGCCGCCGGAGCAGTACGACGCCGAGATCGTCGAGATGCACCACCGCCAGAAGGTCGACGCTCCGTCCGGCACCGCCATCGGCCTGGGCCGCGCCGTGGCGCGCGGCCGCGGCAGGACGCTGGAGGAGGTCGGGCTGGAAAGCGGGCGCGACGGCCATACCGGCCCCCGCGCCACCGGCCCGATCGGCTTCGCCGCGCTCCGCGGCGGCCAGGTCGTCGGCGAGCATTCACTTCTCTTCACCGCCGGCTCGGAGCAGATCACCATCAGCCATCGCTCCTTCGACCGCCGCGTCTATGCGACCGGCGCGGTGCGCGCGGCGCATTGGGTGATGGCGCAGCCGCCCGGCCTCTACGACATGAAGCATGTCATCGGCATGGCGTGACCTGTCCGGGTCGCGGTTACTCTTCAGTTAAAACTTGCCGCCTTCTGCGCCGGACGCAGGTCTGGCAGGCCCTGCGGCCCGCTGCCGCATGCCATGGTCACTTGACCCCCCGCCCCCCGCTTGCGAAACAGCCCGGCCGCGCTCGCGCGGCCGCCGGCTCTCGGGACGGCGCGACCAGATGCGCCGCGACGCCGGCGCAGGGATAGCCAGGCCGGGGTTGCCGGTCGCCGCCGCGACAAGAGGACGAATAGGGCCATGCGCGACAAGGGCGAATATCTGTTCACGTCGGAGTCCGTCTCCGAGGGCCACCCCGACAAGGTTGCCGACCGCATCAGCGACACCGTGCTGGACGCCTTCCTGGAAGCCGATCCCTATGCACGCGTGGCCTGCGAGACGCTGGTCACCACCAACCGCATCATCCTGGCCGGCGAGACCCGCGGCCCGGCCAGCGTCACGCCTGAGCTGCTGATGCACCTGGCCCGCATGGCGGTGCAGGACATCGGCTACGACCAGGAAGGCTTCTCCTGGAAGAACGCCGAGATCGCCTGCCACCTGCATGCGCAGTCCGCGCATATCGCCCAGGGCGTCGATGCCTCGGGCGACAAGGACGAAGGCGCCGGCGACCAGGGCATCATGTTCGGCTATGCCTGCACCGAGACGCCCGATCTGATGCCGGCGCCGCTCTACTACGCGCACCTGATCCTGCGCCGCATCGCCGAGCGCCGCCGCACCAACGACAAGTCGGTCCGCGGCCTGCTGCCGGACGCCAAGTCGCAGGTCACCCTGCGCTATGTCGACGGCAAGCCGGTCGGCGTCGCCTCGGTCGTCGTCTCGACCCAGCACGAGGAAGGCCTGACCCAGGCCCAGGTCCGCGAGCTGGTCCGCCCGATCGTCGTCAGCAGCCTGCCGGAAGGCTGGGCCGTCCCCGAGGACGAGCTCTACGTCAATCCGACCGGCACCTTCGTCATCGGCGGCCCGGACGGCGATTGCGGCCTGACCGGGCGCAAGATCATCGTCGACACCTATGGCGGGGCGGCCCCGCATGGCGGCGGCGCCTTCTCCGGCAAGGACCCGACCAAGGTCGACCGTTCGGCCGCCTATGCCGCGCGCTACGTCGCCAAGAACGTCGTCGCTGCCGGCCTGGCCGACAAGTGCACCATCCAGGTCTCCTACGCCATCGGCGTGGCCAAGCCGCTGTCGGTCTATTTCGACCTGCACGGCACCGGCCGCGACATCGACGAGGTGAAGCTGGCCAAGGTCGTCAACGACATGGTCAACCTGTCGCCGCGCGGCATCCGCGAGCACCTGCACCTGAACCGCGCCATCTACGCGCCGACCTCGGCCTATGGCCATTTCGGCCGCACGCCGGACGCGGAGAAGGGCACCTTCACCTGGGAGCGGACCGACCTGGCCGCCGAGCTGAAGCGCGCCTTCGGCCGCTGAGAATCGGGGCGGGGGGTCTCCCCCCCGCCTCTTCCGCCGCCCGCCGGGTTCCGGCGCGGGACGGCGACATGCGCAACGATCTCCCGTACAACGTCGCCCTGCGCCCAGTTCGCGAAGGAGCACGTGACGCCATGGTGGATGACGCCGCCGGGATCGAGACCCGCCTGGCCGGGGCCGGACAACCCGCCTCTCCCCTCGGCGATGCACCGGCAGCTCCTGCCGGGCCGGCCATCGACCGCAGCGCCTATCGCCAGGCCTTCGAGGATGTCTATGCCGGTCCGGGCTGGGGCGGCACCTCCGGCCCCGGCTCCTCGCCGGTGGCGAGCGTCGATTACCGGCTGTTCCTCGAGCGCTTCATCGCCCGCAACAACATCCGCAGCATCGTCGATGTCGGCTGCGGCGACTGGCAGTTCTCGCGCTATGTGAACTTCGGCCGCGCCGAGTATCTGGGAATCGACGTGGTGCCGCATCTGGTCGAGCGGAACCAGGCGACCTATGGCCGCGAGACAGTGCGCTTCGCGCTGGCGCCGGAAGATCCCGCCAGGCTGCCCAAGGCCGATCTGCTGCTGATGAAGGACGTGCTGCAGCATCTGCCGGACGAGGAGATCCGCTACTACCGCTTCCGCGTCGTGCCGCGCTATCGCTTCGCCCTGCTGACCAACTCCTTCACCAAGGTGCAGATGAAGCCGAAGCACAACACGGATGTCGCGCCCGGCCGCTTCCGCACCGTCGACCTCCGCGCCGAGCCCTACAAGTTCAAGGGCGCCTATGTCTCGGAATACTGGACCGAGGCCTGGGAACGCATTCAGACATTGCTGGTGATCAATTGACCCTTCCTTCCCCGCCCGACGCGGCGCCCGACACCATCCCTGACATGCCGGCCGGGGCCGCGCCGGAAGCCCCCGCGGTTCCCGACCGGCTCTATGGCCGCCGCCGCGGCCATCCCCTGCGCCAGCGGCAGCAGCTGCTGCTCGACCAGGCGGTGCCGCGGCTCGGCTTCGACCCGGCGGATCCCTGGGCCGGCTTCCCCGTGCGGCCGCAGGAGCTCTGGCTCGAGGTCGGCTTCGGCGGCGGCGAGCACGCCCTCGCCCAGATCGAGGCGCATCCCCAGGCCGGGCTGATCGCCGCCGAGGTCTTCGAGAACGGCATCTGCTCGCTGCTGACCCGCATCGTGCCGGACGGCGAGGAGGCGACTTCGGCCCTGCCGCCCAACCTGCGGCTCTGGACCGAGGATGCGCGCCGGCTGCTGCGCGCCCTGCCCGAGTCCAGCCTGTCGCGCCTGTTCCTGATGTTCCCGGATCCCTGGCCGAAAGCGCGCCATGCCAAGCGCCGCTTCGTCCATCCGAGCATCCTGCCGGTGCTGCAGCGCGCCATCCGCCCGGGCGGCGAGTGGCGCATCGCGACCGACGACCCGACCTACCAGGCCTGGGTCGCCGAGGTCATGGCCGCGCAGGACATCTTCGAGCGCGTCTCGCTCGACCACAGCCGCCCCGAGGGCTGGCCGCCGACCCGCTACGAGGCCAAGGCGCTGCGCGAGGGCCGCAGCCCGATGTACTGGATCTGGCGCCGCAAATAAGGCGGGGGCAGCGACGCCCCCTTCCCGCGCCACCGGCGGCCGGCCCCCGGCGGCCGGGCGCTCCAGGGGGCGCGGCCTTTGCGGAGGTCGCCGGGGCAGCGGGTGCAGCTCGCCCCTCGGCATGGCGCTCCCGGTGAAGCGCCGGCGCATCGCCAGCGGCCGCGGACCGGCCAGCAAAGATGGCCGCGGGTCAGCATGCGCCCCGATGCCGCCTGGCCTGCCGGCGGCATGACCGGACGACGGGTTGCGGCCGCATCCTCACGGTGTCCGGAACGAACCGGTGACCCAGTCCTGACGGAACCTCTGCCGTTATGCGGAGGGCGCAGGACGAAACGGCCAAGCCAGCGCGTGGCGCATGTGACACAGGCGAGAAATGTCATGCTGCGCCGCGCAGATCATCATTGACCGCCGACAAAGCTCACGACACCGTGTGCCGTCATGGTTGCAACCATTCGCCCTCTGCCGCCACAGGAAGCCGGCCGTCGCAGCGCCGAGGCGCTGGCGGCGGAACGTGGCGGCAATCTGGGCTGGTGCGGCCCGGCCGCGGTGGCGCTGGCCGGCGGCACCAGCTACGCCATGGCCTGCGCCCTGCTGCGCGCCGTCGCGCCGCAGCGCTACGCGCCGGAGGGCGAGATCGTCACCGCCTATTGGCGCGACGTGGTGCAGGCGCTGGCCGAGCTCGGCGTCGTGGCCGAGCGGCTGCCACTGACCGCCCCGCGCCCGACCCTGCTGGGCCTGGCCCGCCGCAGCGGCCTGGCCCCCGGCCTCTACCTGGTCCGCGTCACCGGCCATTTCCTGCTGCTGCGCCTGCAGGGCTTCGGGCTGGCGGAGGTGAACGACAACCGGCTGTCCAACGCGGTGCTGACGGCGCGCACCCATGGCCGCTGCCGCGTCACCCATGTCGCCCGCCTGGCGGAAGCCGACACGCCGGCCTGACGCCCCGCCTGGCGACTCCGCGGCCGGCCGCGGCTTTTCTTGTCTTCGGCCCGGGGCCGGACTATATGAGGCGGCAACACATCTTCGCTGCACAGTCAGGGGGGTGGCCTTAACGGGCCGCCTTTTTTGTTTTTGGAAGACGATCTCCCGCTGAACGAGGGCCTCGAGGCCCGCATCACCGCCGCCATCCAGCCGACGCTGGCCGGCATGGGCTATGAGATCGTGCGCGTCCAGATCCAGGGCAAGCAGACGCCGACCGTGCAGATCATGGCCGACCGGGCCGATGGCAGCCTGATCGGCGTCGGCGACTGCGAGGCGATCAGCCATGCCGTCGGCGCCGTGCTCGACGTCGACGACCCCTTCACCGGCGAATGGCATCTCGAGGTCTCCTCGGCCGGCATCGACCGGCCGCTGACCCGGACCAAGGACTGGAACCGCTTCGCCGGCCACCTGGCCATCGCCGAGATGTCGATTCCCTTCGAGGGCCGCCGCCGCTTCCGTGGCATCATCCTGGGCGCGGATGCCGAGACCGCCCGGCTGAAGCCGGAGGACGGGCCCGAGGTCGCCCTGCCGCGCGCCGATATCCGCCGCGCCAAGCTGGTGCTGACCGACGAGTTGATTGCCGCGACCGCGGTGTCCGCGACGCCCGAGGGGGATGACGACGCCCCCGAGGAAGACGCCTCGCCCTACGCCAAGAGGAACTGAGCATCATGGCCGCAGACGTTGCCATTGCCCGCCCGGAGCTGTTGCAGGTCGCCGAGGCGGTGGCGCGCGAGAAGATGATCGAGCGCGACGAGGTGCTCGAGGCGATGGAGCAGGCCATCCAGAAGGCCGGCCGCGCCAAGTACGGGCATGAGAAGGACATCCGCGCCGTCATCGACCGCCGCTCCGGCGAGGTGAAGCTGTCGCGCTGGACCGAGGTGGTCGAGGCCGAGCCGGTCGAGAACGAGGCGACGCAGATCCCGGTCCGCATCGCCCAGAAGATCCGCCCCGGCATCGCGGTGGGCGAGTTCATCGTCGACCCGCTGCCGCCGATCGATTTCGGCCGCATCGCCGCGCAGACCGCCAAGCAGGTGATCGTGCAGCGGGTGCGCGAGGTCGAGCGCTCGAAGCAGTTCAACGAGTACAAGGACCGCGTCGGCGAGATCATCAACGGCGTCGTCAAGCGCACCGAGTACGGCAACCTGATGGTCGATCTCGGCCGTGCCGAGGCCCTGCTGCGCCGCGACGAGACCATCCCGCGCGAGGCCTTCCGCAATGGCGACCGCGTCCGCGCCTATATCTACGACGTGCGCGAAGAGCCGCGCGGACCCCAGATCTTCCTCAGCCGCACCCATCCCGGCTTCCTCGCCAAGCTGTTCGCGCAGGAAGTTCCTGAGATTTACGACGGCATTATTGAAATCAAGGCTGTCGCCCGCGACCCCGGCTCCCGCGCCAAGATGGCCGTGATCAGCCGCGACTCGTCGATCGACCCAGTCGGCGCCTGCGTCGGCATGCGCGGCAGCCGCGTCCAGGCCGTCGTCGCCGAGCTGCAGGGCGAGAAGATCGACATCATCCCCTGGTCTTCCGACAACCCCACCTTCGTGGTGAACGCCCTGGCGCCTGCCGAGGTGTCCAAGGTGGTGATGGACGACGACAGCAAGCGGGTTGAAGTCGTGGTCCCGGATGACCAGCTGTCGCTGGCGATCGGGCGCCGCGGCCAGAATGTCCGCCTCGCCTCCCAGCTGACCCGCTGGGACATCGACATCCTGACCGAGGCCGAGGCTTCCGAGCGTCGCCAGGAAGAGTTCCGCAAGCGCACCGGCCTGTTCGTCGAGGCGCTGGACGTGGATGACGTCATCGCCGGCCTGCTGGTCAGCGAGGATTTCAGCACCGTCGAGGAGCTGATCGAGGTCGAGGATGACGACCTGGCCGGCATCGAGGGCTTCGACGAGAACGTCGCGGCCGAGCTGAAGCGCCGGGCCCAGGCCTTCTTGGACCGTCGCGACCAGGAGCTCGACGAGAAGCGCCAGGCGCTGGGCGTCGAGGATGCGGTGGCCGAGGCCGGCGGCTTCAGCCCCGCCATGCTGGTGACGCTGGGCGAGAAGGGCATCAAGACGCTCGATGATCTCGGCGACCTGGCCGCCGACGAGCTGATCGAGATCCTCGGCACCGAGGCGGTGGACGAGGACACGGCCAACGCCATCATCATGGCCGCCCGCGAGCACTGGTTCGAGGGCGAGGAGGGCGCTGCCCCCGCCAAGGCCTCGGCGGAAGCCGGGGATGAGGACGCCGGGGATGAGGCAGCCGCCGACGCGGAAGACGCCCACGCGGAAGACGCCGGCGCGGCGGTCGCCGAGGACGGCGCCGCGGATGAGGGCCAGGACGGCGAGAGCCGCCCGGCCTGAGACGACCCTGGCCTGGCCACCGGCCAGGCCACCGGACGAAGGAATGCTCTGCCGGGCCTGCCCGGCAGGGCTTCGTCGTTGAGAGGCGGGCGACGGGATCTTCCCCTCCCCCGCCGGTGAAAGCGGAGCGATGCAGCCACTGACGGACGGGACCCCGGTCCCGGAGCCCATCGACCAGACGCCGGACCAGCCGGGGCAGGCCTCTGCCCCGGAGGCGGATTCGCGCGCTGCGGAAGAGGGTCAGCCGGATCCCGAGCCGAAGGGGCCGATGCGCCGCTGCATCGTCACCCGGGACAGCTTGCCGAAGGAGGCGATGCTGCGCTTCGTGCTCGGTCCCGGGCGCGAGCTGGTCCCCGACCTGGGCGGGAGGCTGCCCGGCCGGGGAATGTGGTTGAGCGCGCGGGCCGATGTGCTAGAACGCGCCCTCAGCCGGGGCGCCTTTCACAGGGCCGCCCGCGGCCAGGTGCAATTGCCCCCCGACCTTCGCGCCCGGATCGAGACTGGCCTCAAAGGTCGCATCCGCGACCAGGTGGGTCTGGCGCGCCGGGCCGGCCAGGCGGTGAGCGGTTTCCAGCAGGTGCGCGAATGGCTGCAGGCCGGACGGGCGGCGCTGCTGGTCGAGGCGAGCGACGGCAGCCTGTCAGAGCGCGACAGGCTGGCCGGGCGGCGTGGCACGCCGATTGTGGCGGTGCTGTCGGCGCAGGAATTGGGCGCGGTATTCGGAAGGGACCATGCGGTGCACGTAGCGATAGCCCCCGGACGGATTGCCGACATGTTGGTGCAGGAGGCGGGCCGTCTGGCCGCTGTCTCCGGTGCCGCGAGCGGAGCGGGGACGTGAGCCCGGCAACGGCTCGCGGTAGGATTGATGGCACAAGACGGATCGGGTTCAGGCGAACGAATGAGCGACCAGAATGAGCAGGACGCGGCGAAGAGCAGGCTGAGCCTTCGGCCGGGCGGCCGCCTCGAGCTTGGCAAGACCGAGGCTGCTGGCACGGTGCGCCAGTCCTTCAGCCATGGTCGCGGCAAGACCGTGCAGGTTGAAGTGGTGAAGAAGCGCGCCGGCGGTCCGCCGGCGCCGGGCGGCAAGCCGGCCTCGGGCCCGGCCACCGGCCCGCGTCCTGCGGGCGGCCCGCAGCGCAGCGCAACCGGCCCCGCCAATCGCGGCGGCAGCGGTGGTGGCGGCGGCGGTGGCCAGCAGGCCGGCCGTCCGCTGAACCAGGCCGAGCAGGCCACCCGCCTGCGCGTGCTGGAAGAGCATCGCCGGATGGAGGCCCAGCGCCAGCGCGAGGAGCGCGAGCGTCAGGCCCTGATGGTGCGCAGCGCCGCCGAGGAGGCCGCGCGCAAGGTCGAGGAAGAGCGTCGCCGCGCCGAGGAAGAGGCGGAGCGCGCCGTCGAGGAAGCCCGCCAGAAGGCCGAGGACGAGGTCCGCCGCAAGGCCGAGGCCGAAGCCCGCCGCAACGCGCCGCCGGCCGCGGCGGCCCCTGCCGCGCCGGCGCCCGCCGC
>NZ_MLCO01000103.1 GCF_001982615.1 Teichococcus deserti
CCTGCTGGGCGGGGGAGACGGAGCGGATCACCTCCTGGCCGACGTCGCCCTGCCGGTGGTCAAGGACCTGGTCAACAAGGTGCGCGAGCGCGCCGTCGGCCAGGAGGTGATCCGCTCCGTCTCCCCCGCCCAGCAGGTCATCAAGATCGTCAACGACTGCCTGGTCGAGGCGCTCGGTGGCGGCGAGGGCGTCCAGCACGTCCCCGGGCTGGACCTGAACGCCCCGGCGCCGATCGCCATCCTGATGATCGGCCTGCAGGGCTCGGGCAAGACCACGACCTCGGGCAAGATCGCGCTGCGCCTGCGCGGCCGCGACAAGAAGAAGGTCCTGCTGGCCAGCCTGGACGTACACCGTCCCGCCGCCCAGCTGCAGCTGGAGACGCTGGCCAAGCAGGCCGGCGTGACCTCGCTGCCGATCATCGCCGGCCAGACCCCGCTGCAGATCGCGGCGCGCGCCATGCAGGTCGCCCGCGGCGAGCTCTATGACGTGGTCATCCTCGACACCGCCGGCCGCCTGTCGATCGACGAGGCGCTGATGGCCGAGGTGGCCGAGGTCAAGGCCGCCACCAAGCCGCATGAAAGCCTGCTGGTCGTTGATGCGATGACCGGCCAGGACGCCGTCAACACCGCGCGCATCTTCAACGAGCGCGTGGGCCTGACCGGCATCGTCATGACCCGCGTCGACGGCGATGCCCGTGGCGGCGCCGCGCTGTCGATGCGTGCCGTCACCGGCGCGCCGATCAAGCTGCTGGGCGCCGGCGAGAAGCTGGACGCGCTCGAGGATTTCCACCCCGACCGCATCGCCGGCCGCATCCTCGGCATGGGCGACATCGTCTCCCTCGTCGAGCGCGCTGCCGAGACGATCGACAAGGCCGAGGCGGAAAAGCTCGCGGCGAAGATGCAGAAGGGTCAGTTCGACCTGGAAGACTACGCCGCCCAGCTGAAGCAGATCGGCAAGATGGGCTCGCTGTCGGGCATCCTCGGCATGCTGCCCGGCATCGGCAAGATCAAGTCGCAGATCGAGGACGCGAACCTCGACAACACGGTGCTGAAGCGCCAGGCCGCCATCATCGGCAGCATGACGCCCAAGGAACGCCGCAACCCCGAGATCCTGAAGGCGAGCCGCAAGAAGCGCATCGCCGCCGGCTCGGGGTCGACGGTGCAGGATGTCAACCGGCTGCTCAAGCAGTTCGACGACATGTCCGCGATGATGAAGCGGATGAACAAGCTCGGCCAGAAGGGGTTGATGCGCGGCGGTTTGGGCGCGCTCCTCCCCGGTGCCGGGGGCAAACGCCCCTTCTGATCCACGCCTAAGACATAGGACTTATTTTATGGGCCTGAAGATCCGTCTCGCTCGCGCCGGCGCCAAGAAGCGCCCCTACTACCACATCGTGGTCGCCGACAGCCGCTCGCCGCGCGACGGCCGCTTCATCGAGAAGGTCGGCAGCTACAACCCGATGCTGCCCGCCGACCACGCCGAGCGCGTCCGCCTCTTCGGCGAGCGCATCACCCACTGGCTGCAGCATGGCGCCGTCGCCACCGACCGCGTCGCCAAGTTCCTCGGCAAGGCCGAGCTGGCGCCGATGCCGGTGTTCCGCGAGCAGCCGAAGCAGTCCGCGCCGAAGAAGAAGGCGCAGGAGCGCGCCGCCGCCGCCGCCGCGGCCGCCGGCTGACCCCCTTCCGGGCAGGGTCCTGACGCGCCATGGCGGACAAGCGCATTCTGGTGGGGGAGATCGGCCGGCCGCACGGGGTCCGTGGGCTGGTCCGTGTCCAATCCTTCACCGCCGAGGCGGCGGATATCGCCACCTATGGCCCGCTCTCGGATGAGCGCGGGGAAAAGCACTATGCCCTGCAATGGCTGCCGGGGGGACTGGCCCGGATCGACGGGATCAGCGACCGCGACGCCGCGGCCCGGCTGACCGGCACTCGTCTTTACGTCTCGCGTGACCGCCTGCCCGAGCCGGAGGAGGAGGAGTTCTACCTCGCCGACCTGGTCGGGCTGGCGGTGCGGGACGCCGAGGGCCGCGTGCTGGGTGCCGTGCGCAGCGTGGAGGATTTCGGCGCGGGCAGCTTCCTGACCGTCGCCGATGAGCAGGGTCGCGAGACGCTGCTGCCCTTCACCCGCGCGGTCGTGCCGGTCATCGCCGTCGCCGAAGGCTATGTCCAGGTCGAGCCGCCGGCCGAAGGCCAGCTGCCGCCCGAGGTCATCGCCGCCGCCGAGGCCGAGCCCGCCGCCGATCGCGGCGAGGCGAGCGCCCCGGCGGGACCCAAGGTGACCGGTGCTTCGGCGCCGCTGCACGCCCTGCCGCGCCGGCAGGACGCGCCCAAGCGCAGCGGCCCGCGGGGCCCGCGCGGAGGTGCCGCATGAGCTGGCACGCCACCGCCCTGACGCTGTTCCCGGAGATGTTTCCGGGCTCGCTCGGCCAGTCCCTGGCCGGCCGGGCGCTGCGCGAGGGGTTGTGGCGGCTGGACGCGCGGCAGATCCGCGACTTCGCCCTCGATAAGCACCGCACGGTGGACGACACCCCCTGCGGCGGCGGCGCCGGCATGGTGCTGCGGCCGGATGTGGTGGATGCCGCCTGCGCGGCCGCGCTGGAAGAAGGGGACCGCCCGCTGGTCTACCTGACGCCGCGCGGCAAGCTGCTCGACCAGGCGCTGGTGCGGGATCTGGTGGCGGGGCCGGGGGTGATCCTGGTCTGCGGCCGCTACGAAGGTCTCGACCAGCGGGTCATCGAGGCGCGCGGCATGCGCGAGGTCTCGATCGGCGACTACGTGCTGTCCGGCGGCGAGCCGGCGGCGCTGGTGCTGCTCGATGCCTGCGTCCGGCTGCTGCCGGGGGTGATGGGGGGCGCGGACAGCGCCGCCGAGGAAAGCTTCTCGGCCGGCGCCCCGATGCTGGAATACCCGCAGTATACGCGGCCGGTGGAATGGCAGGGTCGGGCTGTGCCCGAGGTGCTGCTCTCCGGCCATCATGCGGCGGTGGCGCGGTGGCGCCGGGAGATGGCGGAGCGGGCGACGCGCGAGCGGCGCCCCGACCTCTGGGCCCGGCAAGGCGATACGGCGAAGGCTTCGGCCGGCTGAGGCCCCAGGGCCCGGATCGGTCTCGGATTTTCAGGATTGAACGGGCGGCCAGGCGCCGCCCACCAGGATTGTCGAGAGGACCACAACTATGAACCTGCTGCAGCAGTTCGACGCGGAACAGCGCTCCCGCCTGCTCGAGGCCCGCGCCGTGCCGGAATTCGCCGCCGGCGACACGGTGCGCGTGATGGTCAAGGTCGTCGAGGGCGAGCGGACCCGCACCCAGGCCTATGAGGGCGTGGTGATCGCCCGCTCCAACAAGGGCCTGCACAGCAACTTCACGGTGCGCAAGCTGTCCTACGGCGAGGGCGTCGAGCGCGTCTTCCCGCTGTACAGCCCGAACGTCGCCGAGATCGCCGTGCTCCGCCGCGGCAAGGTGCGTCGCGCCAAGCTGTATTACCTGCGTGGCCGCACCGGCAAGTCGGCGCGCATCGCCGAGAAGGCCGCCCCCCGCCCCGCCAAGGACTGATTTCTTTCTGGGTCGGCGCCCTCGTTGGGGCGCCGACACGGATCGAAGGGTCAGCCTTGCTCCGGTCGCAGGCCGGGACGGCCTGCGGCGAATGGCTCGCGCAGTTTCCTTGCGCGAGCGACGCGCTATATATGCTTTTGTTGTCCGGTGCCCCTTGCGGGGGGCGCCGAAGCGACGGAAAAGACCGGGGTCCGGAGGGCACACGCCATCTGCCGGCCCTGTTTTTTCCGGCGACCGGCCGCGCAGGGGATGCCTCCCCCTCCGCAGCGGGCTGCCCCGGATAGGAATATCAGGGTTCCGGCGGGATGCATCCCCTCTGGACCATCGCGACCTCCGGGTGGCGCTGGGCCCCCAGCCCCATGGCCACGCGGATGAGTGAACCATCTGCCAAGAGGAAAGCCGCCGATGTCGGCCACGAAGCCGCGTACGCTCTACGACAAGATCTTCGACGCCCATCTGGTCGAGACGCTTCCGGACGGCACCGCGCTTCTCTACATCGACCGGCACCTTGTCCATGAGGTGACCAGCCCGCAGGCCTTCGAAGGCTTGCGCATGGCGAAGCGCCCGGTGCGCCGCCTGGACGGCACCATGGCCGTGGTCGACCACAACATCGCCACCGATGCCTCGCGCTACACCGGGATCGAAGACCCGGAAAGCCGCACCCAGGTCGAGACGCTCGAGAAGAACGTCAAGGAATTCAACGTCCCCTACATCCCGCTGACCGATGCGCGGCAGGGGATCGTGCATGTCATCGGGCCGGAGCAGGGCCTGTCCCTGCCGGGCATGACCATCGTCTGCGGCGACAGCCACACCTCGACGCATGGCGCCATGGGCGCGCTGGCCTTCGGCATCGGCACCTCCGAGGTCGAGCATGTGCTGGCCACCCAGACCCTGCTGCAGAAGCGCGCCAAGAACATGCGCGTGACGGTGGACGGCGTGCTGCCGGTGGGCTGCACCGCCAAGGACATCGTCCTGGCCATCATCGGCAAGATCGGCACCGCCGGCGGCAACGGCCATGTCATCGAATTCGCGGGCTCGGCGATCCGCGCGCTCGACATGGCCGGCCGCTTCTCCGTCTGCAACATGTCGATCGAGGGCGGCGCCCGGGCCGGCATGATCGCCCCCGACGAGACCACCTTCGAATACGCCCGCGGCCGCCCCTTCGCCCCCCAGGGCGAGGCCTTCGACCGCGCGGTCGAATGGTGGAAGACCCTGCCCTCGGACGAGGGCGCGGTCTTCGACAAGGAGGTCTTCCTGGACGCCGCCGAGATCGTCCCCATGGTCTCCTGGGGCACCAGCCCGGAGGACGTGCTGCCGATCACCGCCGCCGTCCCCGACCCGGAGAGCGGCGGCGACGAGGCGCGCCGCGCCCAGCTGCGCCGCATGGTCGAATATATGGGCCTGACCCCGGGCCAGAAGCTGACCGACCTCAAGGTCGACGTGGTCTTCATCGGCTCCTGCACCAACAGCCGCATCGAGGACATGCGCGCCGCCGCGCAGATCGCCCGCGGCCGGCATGTGGCGGAGGGGGTGCGCGCCATGGTCGTGCCGGGCTCCGGCCTGGTGAAGCAGCAGGCCGAGCGCGAGGGGCTGGACGCCATCTTCCGCGACGCCGGCTTCGAATGGCGCGAGGCGGGCTGCTCGATGTGCCTCGGCATGAACCCGGACAAGCTGACCCCGGGCCAGCGCTGCGCCTCGACCAGCAACCGCAATTTCGAGGGCCGCCAGGGTCCGGGCGGGCGCACCCATCTCTGCTCGCCGGCCATGGCCGCCGCCGCCGCGGTGACCGGCTTCCT
Organism: Teichococcus deserti; assembly: GCF_001982615.1. Taxonomy (GTDB): domain Bacteria; phylum Pseudomonadota; class Alphaproteobacteria; order Acetobacterales; family Acetobacteraceae; genus Pseudoroseomonas; species Pseudoroseomonas deserti. Next base: position 5,344 of record NZ_MLCO01000103.1, read on the forward strand.
GACCGACGTGCGGGAGATCGTGTAAGATGGACGCCTTCACCACGCTCACCGGCATCGCGGCGCCGCTGCCGATGGCCAATGTCGACACCGACAAGATCATCCCGGCGCGTTTCCTGAAGACCATCGCCCGCACTGGCTTGGGCAAGTCGCTCTTCGCCAATCTCCGCTACAACGAGGATGGCAGCGAGAACCCGGATTTCGTGCTGAACCAGCAGCCCTACCGCCGCGCCGAGGTGCTGATCGCGCATGAGAATTTCGGCTGCGGCTCGTCGCGCGAGCACGCCCCCTGGGCGCTGCTCGACTTCGGCATCCGCTGCGTCATCGCCCCCGACTTCGCCGACATCTTCCACAACAACAGCTTCAAGAACGGCATCCTGCCGGTCCGTCTCCCGCGCGAGGTCTGCGACCAGCTGATGGAGGATGCCAAGCTGGGCGCCAATGCGCGGATCACCATCGACCTGGAGCGCCAGGTCGTGGTCCGTCCGAACGGGGAGGAAATCCCCTTCGAGATCGATCCGCTGCGCCGCCACCTGCTGCTGAACGGGCTGGACGATATCGGCCAGACCATGCAGCAGGCGCCCGCGATCGACAGTTTCGAGGCGCGGCAGCGCGCGGCGCAGCCCTGGCTGTACCGCTGAGCCGACGGCGCAACTCCTCGGCGAGTCCCACGGAAGGAAGCGACTGACAGATGACGGCGAACAAGAGGCTGCTGGTTCTCCCCGGCGACGGCATCGGGCCGGAGGTGATGCGCGAGGTGCGCCGCGTCATCGAATGGATGGACCGTCGCCGCCATGTCAGCTTCGCGCTCGAGGAAGGCCTGGTCGGCGGCGCCGCCCTCGAGGCCGAGGGCTCGCCCTGCCCGGACAGCACGGTGGAGCGCGCCCTCTCGGCCGACGCCGTGCTCTTCGGCTCGGTCGGTGGCCCGAAGTGGGATACTCTGCCGTTCGACAAGCGTCCGGAGCTGGGGATCCTGCGTCTCCGCAAGGAACTCGGCCTCTTCGCCAACCTGCGTCCCGCCCTGGTGCTGGAGCCGCTGGTCGATGCGTCGAGCCTGAAGCCCGACGTGGTGCGCGGCCTTGACCTGATGATCGTCCGCGAGAGCACCGGCGGCATCTATTTCGGCGAGCCGCGCGGCGTCGAGACCATGGCCAGTGGCAAGCGCCGCGGCATCGACACCGAGGTCTATACCGAGGACGAGATCGCCCGCGTCGCCCGCGTCGCCTTTGACCTGGCCAAGAAGCGCACTGGCCGGATGACCAGCGTCGAGAAGGCCAATGTCATGCAGTCCGGCCGCCTGTGGCGCGCCGTGGTCTCCGAGATCGGCCGCGCCGAATATCCGGAGGTCGAGCTGAGCCACATGTATGCCGACAACTGCGCCATGCAGCTCTGCGCCCGGCCGAAGCAGTTCGACGTCATCCTGGCCAGCAACATCTTCGGCGACCTTCTGTCCGATCTCGCCGCCGCGGCGACCGGCTCGCTGGGCATGCTGCCCTCGGCCACGCTCGGCGCGGTGGATTCCTCGGGCCGCCGCCACGCGCTCTACGAGCCGATCCATGGCTCGGCCCCCGACATCGCCGGCAAGGGCATCGCCAATCCCTGCGCCCAGATGCTGTCCTTCGCCATGCTGCTGCGCTGGTCCTTCGGCATGGAGGAGGATGCGAAGCTGGTCGAGAACGCGGTGGAGAAGGTGCTGGCCGGGGGCCTGCGCACCGCCGACATCATGGGCCCGGGCACGGCCCGCGTCGGCACCAGCGTGATGGGCGACGCCATCCTGCGCGAGCTGGACAAGCTGGCCGCCTGATCCCAGGCCGCTTTCGGTCCGAAGGGGCGGGGAGGGCAACCTCCCCGCCCTTTTTCGTTGCCTCAGGCGCCGGCGCCGGCCGCGGCGGCCGGGGCGGGTGTCACGCTGCCGCCTCGGCCTCATCCGGCAGCCTGGCCAGCAGGTCGGCGGCAGGCATCGGCCGCCCGGTCAGCCAGCCCTGGGCCAGGGCGCAGGGGGCGAGGCGGGCGAAGAAATCCGCCTCCGCCTCCTCCTCGACGCCTTCCACCACCAGGCCCAGCTGCAGGCTGTGCGCCAGGCTGGCGATCGGCCCCAGCACCGCCGCCGCATGGTCGGTCCGCGCCGCCAGCCGGGTGAAGGCGCGGTCCAGCTTGATGGCGTCGACCTGCAGCTCGGCCAGATAGGCCAGGCTGGAATAGCCGGTGCCGAAATCGTCGATATACAGCCGGTGCCCCGCCGCCCGCAGCCGGGCAATGCCGGCGGCGATGTCGTGCCGCTGCGCCGTCGAGCGCTCGGTCAGCTCGAAGCCGATGCTGCGCGGCGCCACCTGGTGCAGCGCCAGCGCCGAGGCGACATGCCCGGCGAAGCCCGGATCCAGCAGGTCCTGCACCGAGATGTTCACCGTGACCTGGAAGCCGGGCCGCGCCCGCAGCGTCTCCGCCATCTCGGCGAGAACCTTGTGCAGCACATAGACGGACACATCGCCGATCAGGCCGGCCTCCTCGGCGGCGGCGATGAACAGGTCGGGCGGGATGGCGATGCCGCCCTCCTGCCAGCGGATCAGCGCCTCGGCGCCGACCATGCGGCGGTCGGACAGCCGCAGGATCGGCTGATAGGCCAGGGTCGGCCGCCCGGCCCGCAGCGCCATGCGCAGCCGCTGCGCCAGCGCCTGGCGACGGGCGATGGCGGCGCTGGCGCCGAAGCCCGCGCCCGCCCCGGCCAGCAGGCCGAGCGTGGTGAAGCCCAGCACCACCGGCGAGGCGAAGGGGGTGGCCGGGTCGCGGAAGCGGGCCAGCATGCAGCCGGTGCGGTTGGCCGAGCAGCGCAGCTCGAAGCGCTGGCCGTCGACCTGGACCGGCCGGCCATCGACCAGCGGGCCCTGCGGCATCGCCTCGGCCGGCAGGCTGCCGAAGAAGCGCAGCCGTTGGCTGCCGTTGGTCACCACCACCATGTGCTCCAGCCGCGGATCGACCAGGGCGCTGAAGGCCTGCGGGCTGATCACCACGGCCGAGCCGCCCTCGGCGAAGATCAGCCCGACCGAGCCGGGGATGCCGGGGATCTCGGCGTCGAGGCGCAGGCTGCGGCCGTAGCGGGTGACGAAATCGGCCTTCGGCAGCGGCACCGGCCGCGCCAGCAGGCCGAGCGTCGCGGAGCAGACCAGATGTCCCTGTTCGAGCCGTCCGGCGCTCTTCAGGAAACGGGAGGAGATCATCATCCGGCGCAGCTCGGCCAGGTCGGCCTCGCCGCAGCGCGGCGGCGGCGCGGCGTTCATCCGCTGCAGCGTGGCGACGATCTCGGCGCCGATCTCGCCGGCGCGGGCGAAGTAGAGCTCGGCCAGCTCGCCGGCGGCGCGCTGCCGCTCCGCCCGCTGCAGCGTCCAGCCCAGCATGCCGCCGGCCAGCGCGCCCAGCAGCATGCCGCCGGCCAGCAGCAGGCCGAGCTTCGGCCAGAAGCGGCTGGCGGACGGGGCAGGGTGGGCGGCAGGCGGCAGCACGTCGTCTCGTTCCTTGGAGCGCGCGCGCGCCTGCAGGGGCATGCCCGCGGCGGGGGCAGGGGCGGCGCCCATCCTGAAGGGCAGTCCTGGCTCGATCGTTGCGATTGCAACCGGCGCACTGAAAAAATTACGAAAAAAATCTCAGTCGGCCTGTTGCGTCCGCGCCGGCCGGCGGCTATTTCCCCGCCACTGGCCGGCGCCCGTAGCTCAGCTGGATAGAGCACCAGACTACGAATCTGGGGGTCAGGAGTTCGAATCTCTTCGGGCGCGCCAGTCACTCTTCGATGCGCCAGCATCCGGAAAGGAGCTGAGGGATAAAACCCTCGGCTCCTTTTTTGTTGCGCCCAGTTTTGTCGTGGCTGTTTTCAAGCCATCGCGACACAGCCAGGCTTGGCGCCGACTCGCCTGGCGTGATGCAGTGACAGGCTTCACGCCCGGAAGGGGGAGGCCGCGCCGTCGCCATGCCCGTCTTACTCAGCCTGATCAGCCTGGGTGGCGCCGTCGCGCTGCTGCTCTGGGGCACGCGGATGGTGCAGACCGGCGTGCAGCGGGCCTTCGGCGCCCGGCTGCGCGGCGCCCTGGCGCGGGCGCTGGGCCATCGCCTCCAGGCCTTCCTGGCCGGCCTCGGCGTCACCGCCCTGCTGCAGAGCAGCACCGCCACCGGGCTGATGGTCACCGCCTTCGCCGCCGAAGGCCTGGTCGGGCTGATGCCGGCGCTGTCCGTCATGCTGGGCGCCAATCTCGGCACCACGCTGATCGTCCAGCTGCTCAGCTTCGATGTCACCGCCCTGTCGCCGGCGCTGATCCTGACCGGCTTCCTGCTGTTCCGCCGCAACGCGGCGAGCCTCGCCCATGACCTGGGCCGCGCCGTAATCGGCCTCGGCCTGATGCTGCTGGCGCTGCACCAGCTGCTTCTCCTCTTCGCGCCGGTCGAGTCCGCCCCGGCCCTGCGGCTGCTGTTCCGCCTCGTGGGCGAGATGCCGGGCCTCGCCCTGCTGCTGGCCGCCGTCCTGGCCTGGGCGCTGCATTCCTCGGTCGCCGCGGTGCTGCTGGTCATGTCGCTGGCCGGCCATGGCGTGCTGCCGCTGCCGGCGGCGCTGGCCATGGTGGTCGGCGCCAATCTGGGCAGCGCGCTGAACCCGCTGCTGGAGGGGATGGGCCGCGCCGACCCGGCCGGCCGCCGCCTGCCGCTGGGCAACCTGCTGAACCGGCTGCTGGGTCTGGCCCTGGCCATGCCGCTGCTGGCCCCGCTGGCAGGCCTGGTGGCCTGGGCATCGCCCGATCCGGGCCGTGGGGTGGCGCTGTTCCACACCGGCTTCAACCTGGCCCTCGCTTTGCTCTTCCTGCCGCTGCTCGGCCCCTATGCGCGGCTGCTGCAGCGCCTGTTGCCGGCGCGCGACGACCCGGCTGACCCGTCGCGCCCGCGCTATCTAAACGGCGCGGCGCAGGAGCTGCCGGCGGTGGCGCTGGCCGCCGCCGGCCGCGAGGCGCTGCGCCTGGCCGACCTGCTGGAGGAGATGCTGCGCGGCGCCCGCGCCGTGCTGGCCCGGCCCGAGGCGCGCATCCCGCCGGATCTGGCGGCGCGGGAGGCCGCCATCGACCGGCTGAACACCGCCATCAAGGCCTATCTGGCGCAGCTCGACACCGAGGCCATGGATGCCGAGGACCATCGCCGCCTGCAGGCCGTGCTGCTCTTCGCGACCCATCTGGAGCAGGCGGCCGACGTGGTGCAGCGCGGGCTGCTGCCGCATGCCGCCCGGCCCCGCAAGCGCGGCCTGCCGCTGCCGGCGCCGGCCCAGGCGGAGGTGCTGGGCTGGCTCGACCGCGTGCTGGGCAATCTGCGCGTCGCCGGCGCCCTGCTGATGACCGAGGACCCGCGCGCCGCCCGGATGCTGGCCGAGGAGAAGGCGGTGTTCCGCGACATGGAGGCCGCCGCCACCGGCGCGCATTTCTCCCGGCTGCGCGACGCCAGCCGGGTGGAGGGGGAGGCCAGCGCCCTGCAGCTGGACCTGCTGCGCGACCTGAAGCTGGTGAACAGCCACGTCGTCGCCGCCGCCGCCTATCCGCTGCTGGAGCGCGACGGGGCGCTGCTGTCCAGCCGCGTCGCCCTGGTGGCCGGCGACGAGTCCTGATCGGGCGGCGTCCGGCGCAGGTCAGGCTTGCGAAAAAATTTAACGGCCGCGCTTCGGCTGCGCGCCCCCGTGGATAACCGCGGCCCGGCCCGGAATCCCTAGGATTCGCCGGCGCCGCGGCCTGTGAATGAATCGGGCGTCAAAGAAAATCTGGGGGGCGGAGAGACAACCGACCCACCAGATATGGGTTGATGCCAGCAGCGGCCCGGTGCAAATCTGCCGCCGCGCCCCCCGGCTGCTGTGCCCCCGCTTTCGCCTGTGCCTGCCCGATGCGCCCCCCTTACCGCCCACTGCCAGGGAATCCTTCGCCGTGCTCGATGCCGTTCAGCTTGCCGATGACATCCAGCTTGCCGGCCATGGCCAGGTGCGTGTCGACCGCTCGCGCGACGCGCTGCTGACCGATTTCGGCAAGGCGACGCTGGATGACCGCTACCTGCTGCCGGGCGAGTCCTACCAGGACCTCTTCGCCCGCGTGGCCAGCGCCTATTCGGACGACAGCGCCCACGCCCAGCGCATCTACGACTATATCTCCCGGCTGTGGTTCATGCCGGCGACGCCCGTGCTGTCCAATGGCGGCACGACGCGCGGCCTGCCGATCAGCTGCTTCCTCAACGAGGCCAATGACAGCCTGAACGGCATCGTCGACCTCTGGAACGAGAATGTCTGGCTGGCCTCCAAGGGCGGCGGCATCGGGTCCTACTGGGGCAACCTGCGCTCGATCGGCGAGAAGGTCGGCCAGAATGGCAAGACCAGCGGCATTATTCCTTTCATTCGCGTGATGGACAGCCTGACGCTGGCCATTTCCCAGGGTTCTCTCCGTCGTGGGTCCGCCGCGGTCTATCTGCCCGTCTCGCATCCGGAGATCGAAGAGTTCATCGACCTGCGCCGGCCGACCGGCGGCGACCCGAACCGCAAGGCGCTGAACCTGCACCATGGCGTGCTGGTGCCCGACGCCTTCATGCGCGCGGTCGAGGCCGATGACGAATGGGCGCTGACCTCGCCCAAGGACGGCGCCCCGGTGCGCAAGATATCGGCGCGCAGCCTCTGGATCCGCATCCTGATGGCGCGCATCGAGCAGGGCGAGCCGTACATCATCTATTCCGACGCGGTGAACAACGCGCGGCCCGAGCACCACAAGCTGTCCGGGCTGGAGGTGAAGACCTCCAACCTCTGCGCCGAGATCACCCTGCCCACCGGGCGCGACCAGCATGGCAAGGAGCGCACCGCGGTCTGCTGCCTGTCCTCGCTGAACCTCGAGACCTGGTTCGAGTGGAAGGACGAGAAGCACTTCATCCCCGACGTGATGCGCTTCCTCGACAATGTGCTGCAGAGCTTCATCGACACCGCCCCCGACAGCATGGCGCGCGCCCGCTACAGCGCGATGCGCGAGCGCTCGGTCGGCCTCGGCGTCATGGGCTTTCATTCGTTTCTGCAGGCGCAGAACGTGCCGTTTGAAAGCGTGATCGCCAAGGTCTGGAACAAGCGGATGTTCAAGCACATCCGCGAGCAGGCCGACATCGCCAGCCGCGTCTTGGCCGAGGAGCGCGGGCCCTGCCCGGATGCCGCCGAATACGGCTTCATGGAGCGCTTCTCGAACAAGATGGCGATCGCGCCAACGGCGTCGATCAGCGTCATCTGCGGCGGCGCCTCGCCGGGCATCGAGCCGATCGCGGCCAATGTCTACAACCACAAGACTCTGTCGGGGTCCTTCATCGTCCGCAACCCGTCGCTGAAGGCGCTGCTGCAGAAGCATGGCCGCGACGACGAGGACACCTGGACCAACATCACGGTGACCAAGGGCAGCGTGCAGCACCTGGACTTCCTGGACGCGCAGGAGAAGGCCGTCTTCAAGACCGCCTTCGAGCTCGACCAGCGCTGGGTGGTCGAGCATGCCGCCGACCGCACGCCCTTCATCTGCCAGAGCCAGTCGGTAAACCTGTTCCTGCCGGCCGACGTGCACAAGCGCGACCTGCACCAGATCCATTTCCAGGCCTGGAAGAAGGGCGTGAAGTCGCTCTACTACTGCCGCAGCCTGTCCATCCAGCGCGCCGACACGGTCAGCGAGAAGGTCTCCGTCCAGCCGGCCCTGGGCTTCGCCGCCGCCAACAGCGTGGAAGCCGTGCTGCCGATGCCGGTGGCGCGCGCCACCCGCGCGGTGGCCGGCGAGGCGAGCTCGACGGATTACGAGGAATGCCTGGCCTGCCAGTGAGCGGTATTGCCGCTTAGGCCATCGACGGCCTGCCAGCCGCGCCATCCGCCAGCCCTTCCGGCTGAGCTGACGGCGCGGCTGATCTGGGCTCCGGAGAACAAGCGCGGCACGCGCGAAGCACGCATCATCCGGCCAGTATGCCTTGGCAGTTTGACCGGCTGCCAGGGACGCGCCGCGGCCGACGACCGGCCGCGGGACCTGTTTCCTCAGAAGCTCCCGAGCGTGCTGCCGAGCGCGATGATGCAGATCAGCGCGAAGACCGGGATCAGCAGGTTCACCACGAAGATGTCGCCATAGGACGACTTGTGGGTCAGGCCGGTGATGGTCAGCAGCGAGATCACCGCGCCGTTGTGCGGCAGCGAGTCGAAGCCGCCGGAGGAGATGGCGGCGATGCGGTGCAGCAGCTCCGGGCTGATGCCCAGTGCCGTCGCGCGTTCCAGATAGGTCGCCCCCAGCGTGTCGAGGGCGATCGACAACCCGCCCGAGGCCGAGCCGGTGATGCCCGCCAGCGCGTTCACTGCGATGGCCAGCGAGATGGTGGGGGTGTCGGGGGCGATGCCGACGACGAAGTCGCGCACCACGACGAAGGCGGCTAGCGAGGCGATGACCGCGCCGTAGCCGACCTCGCTCGCCGTGTTGAAGATCGGCAGCAGCGAGCCCATCGTGCCTTCGTTCAGCGTCTTCTGCGCGTCGCGCAGATAACGGCGCTGCAGCAGCAGCACGGTCAGGATGGCGCCGACCAGCGCCACGATCAGCGCCCAGGTGCCGATCACCGCGGTGGGCGCCACGTCGCCATAGATCGACTGCGACAGGTAGCTCAGGTCCATCCGCGGGAAGACGATCAGCGAGAAAATCGCGTTCAGCCCGATCACCACGACGATCGGCAGCATGGCCAGGGCGAAGCCCGGGCGCTCGCCTTCCTCGAATTGCGGCAGGTTCTCCTGGTGGTCGCCATAGCCTTCGCCGGCGGCGACGGCGCGGCGGCCGCGCCATTGCAGCCAGGCCAGGCCGCCGAACAGCATGATGCAGCCGGCGATCAGGCCGAGGCCGGGGGCGGCGAAGGTGGTGGTGCCGAAGAAGCGGGTCGGGATGGCGTTCTGGATCGCCGGCGTGCCCGGGAAGGCGGTCATGGTGAAGGTGAAGGAGCCCAGCGCGATGGCCCCCGCGATCAGCCGCTTGGGCAGCCCGGCCTCGCGGAACAGCGCCGCCGCGATCGGGAAGATGGCGAAGGCCACGACGAACAGAGAGACGCCGCCGAAGGTCAGCACGCCGCAGGCGAGCGTCACCGCGGTGATGGCGTGGCCCGGGCCGATGCGGCGGATGATGGTCTGGGCGATGGTCGCCGAGGCGCCGCTATCGGCCATCAGCTTGCCGAAGATGGCGCCCAGCATGAAGATCGGGAAGAACAGCACGACGTAGCGGCCGAGGCTGGTCATGAAGACCTGGGTATAGGTCGCCATCACCGGGCCGCCCTGGGCGAGCAGCACGGCGAAGGCGGCCATGATCGGGGCCAGGATCAGCACATTGACGCCGCGATAGGCGAAGTACATCAGCCCGGCGAGCGAGAGGATGATGGCGAGCGTGCCAAGCATGGGCGGTCTCTCCGTGTTGTCGGGGGTGGCGTCACGGCGCCGGGCCCCAGCCAGGGCCCGGCAAACCGGAAAAGGAAACTAGCGGGGCTGGGTGCGCAGGTGCGCGACCAGCGCCATCAGCCGGCGGTTGCGCCAGTCGCCGCGCGCCTGCAGCTGGTCCTGCGGCAGCAGGCTGCGGCGCTCGGCCTCGGCCTGCTCGATGGCCTTCGCCGACCAGGGCTGCGGGTCGCGGCGCGATTCCGCCACGCGGTGGTAGAGCGGCGCCAGGCGGGCGGAATAATCGGCGATGCCGCCTGGCGCGTTCAGGTCGATGGTCTCGAAGGGGCCCATGAAGGCCCAGCGCAGGCCGAGGCCTTCGGAGACGGTGCGGTCGATATCGGCCGCCGAGGCCAGCCCCGCCTCGTAGAGCGCCCAGGCCTCGTTCAGCAGCGCGCCCTGCAGGCGGTTGAGGATGAAGCCCTCGATCTCGCCCTTCACCTCGATCGGCGCCTGGCCCCAGTCTTCCATCGCCGCGCGCAGGACGGGGATGATCGAAGCGTCGGTCCAGGGGGCGGGGACCAGCTCGACCAGCGGCACCAGATGCGGCGGGTTGACCGGATGGGCGATCAGGAAGCGCGCGCGCTTCGGCAGATCCTCGGTGAAGGCCGAGGCCGGGATGCCGGAGGAGGAGGAGCCGACGATGGCGTCCTCGCGCATCGCCGCGGCGATCTGGCCGCAGGCCTCGCGCTTCACCTCGACCCGCTCCAGCACCGATTCCTGGATGTAGTCGGCGGTGGCGACCGCCTCCTCCAGGCTGTGGCAGAGGGTGATGCGGGCGAGGATCGGCGCCGCGTCCTCGACCAGCCCGGCCTCCTGCATGTCGGCCAGCATGCTGGCCAGGCGGTCCATCGCCCGGGCGCGGATCGCCTCGCTGGCATCATAGAGGCGGACGGTCGCGCCGCCGCGGGCGAAGACGATGGCCCAGCCGGAGCCGACCAGCCCGGCGCCGACCACGGCGACCTTGTTCAGGGTGTGGGACATTCCTGTTCCTCCAGCATCATTGTCGTCACGGCGGTGCTGCCGCGGGCGACCAGCGTCCCGGGCAGGCGGATCAGGGCAGGGGCGGGGGGCAGGCCGGCCAGCACCGGCTCCAGCCAGTCCAGCGCCGCCCGCAGCATGGCGTCGAGCGGCTGGCGCAGCGTGGTCAGCGCATGCGAGGGCCAGGCCGCCATGGGGATGTCGTCGAAGCCGGCGACCAGCAGCGCCTCCGGCACGCGCAAGCCCAGCCGGTGCCGCGCCGTCTCCAGCGCGCCCAGCGCCAGGATGTCGCTGGCGCAGAGCAGCGCGTCCGGCGCCTCCGGCCCCTGCAGCAGGGCCAGCGCCGCCTCCTGGCCGGCCTCGTAGCTGAAGGCCCCGGCCGGATGCTCGCGCGGCGCGATCCCCCGCTCGGCACACACGGACAGAAAGCCGGAGCGGCGCTCGGCCTGGGTGGAGCTGTCCTCCAGCCCGCCGATGAAGGCCGGGCGGCGGGCGCCGCGGTCCAGCAGGTGGCGGGTCAGAGCCGCGGCGCCGCCCGCATTGTCGCAGACGATGCTGCTGGCCGCCGTCGCCGCGGCGGGGAAGCGGTTCAGGTAGAGCAGCGGCGTGCCGGCGGCTGCGCAGGCCTCGGCGCCGGCGCTGCTCAGCGTGGTGGCCAGGATGATGACGCATTCCGGCTGGTAGGAGAGCAGCAGCCGCAGCGCCGCCATCTCGCCGCCCGCCTTGGGATGTCCCGGCCGGCCGCCGCCGGTGACCAGCATCATGTTGCAGCCGGCCTGCTGCAGCGCCTCGCTCAGCCGCGCCAGGGCGTCGGGATAGAAGGGGTTGTGCAGGTCGGAGACCACGACGCCGACGATGCGGGTGTGGCGGGTGATCATGCCGCGGGCCAGGGCATTGGGCTGGTAGCCCAGGGCGGCGGCGCGGCTGAGCACCAAAGCGCGGGTCTCGGCGGCGATCGCCGCGCCCTCGTGGAAGGCGCGGGCGACGGTCGCGACCGACATGCCCAGCTCGCGCGCCAGGTCCTTGATGGTGATGCGGGGGACGGGCCTATTCGGCATCGTCCCCCCTCATGTGCGTGGTCATCGGCATTCCCTCCGGAGCGGACCCTGTCTCGGGCCCTTGCTTCCGTTGAGAACGTTCTCAATCCCGCGTCTCCACGTCAATCCGATCAGGCTGACGTTGCCGTGAAGAGGGGCGTCGCCGCCCCTCGATCATCTGGGCAGGCGGGGCGCCTCAGCAGCCGGGGTTGCGCAGCGCCTGACCGGTCGGCGCCGGCGGGGCGACGATCACCGCGCGGCCGTCCTGCAGCGTCACCTTGCCCGCCGCCACCCAGGCCAGCGCCGCCGGGTAGAGGCGGTGCTCCTGCTCGAGGACGCGGGCGGCCAGCGCCGCCTCGTCGTCGCCCTCCAGGATCGGCACGGCGGCCTGGGCCAGGATCGGGCCCTCGTCCACGCCGGGGGTGACCAGGTGGACGCTGCAGCCATGCAGCCGGACGCCCGCGGCCAGCGCCCGGGCATGGGTGTCGAGCCCGGGGAAGGCCGGCAGCAGGGAAGGGTGGATGTTCAGCATCCGCCCGGCCCAGGCGCTGGTGAAGCCCTCGGTCAGCACCCGCATGAAGCCGGCCAGCGCGATCAGCTCGACGCCATGCCGGTCGAGCTCGGCCGACATGGCCGCCTCGAAGCCGGCGCGATCCTTCCCGAAGGGGCGGGATTCCACCACCGCGGTCGGGATGCCGGCCGCGGCCGCGCGGGCCAGGCCCGCCGCATCGGCGCGGTTGGCCAGGACCAGCGCGATCTCCGCCGGATAGGAGGGGTCGGCGGCGGCGGCCAGCAGCGCCGCCATGTTGCTGCCGCGCCCGCTGATCAGGATGGCGGTGCGCCGCCGGGCGGTCATGCCGCCGGCCAGCGCGGCGTCAGGTTGTCGACCCGCACCTCGGCCGCGGCACCCTCGGCGCCGGCCTCGATCTGGCCGAGGTTGAAGACGGTCTCGCCATGCTGGACCAGCAGGGCGGTGACGGCCTCGACATCCCCGGGCTTCACCACGAGGCACATGCCGATGCCGCAGTTGAAGACGCGCAGCATCTCCTCCGGCACGACGTTGCCGGCGCTTGCCAGCCAGGCGAAGACCGGCGGCAGGGTCCAGGCGCGGGCGTCGAGCACCGCGACCGTGCCCTTGGGCAGCACGCGCGGCAGGTTGCCCGGCAGGCCGCCGCCGGTGATGTGGGCGGCCGCCTTGACCAGCCCGGCGCGATGCGCGGCGAGGACCGACTTCACATAGATGCGGGTCGGCGCCAGCAGCGCCTGGCCGATGGTCTGCCCGCCCGCAAACGGGGCGGGGGTGGCGACGCCCTGGTTGGTCGCGGCCAGGATGCGGCGGACCAGCGAGAAGCCGTTGGAATGCACGCCCGAGGCGGCGAGCCCCAGCACCACGTCGCCAGGCCCGACATCGGGCTTCGGCAGCAGCCCGTCGCGCTCGGCGGCACCCACCGAGAAGCCGGCGAGATCATAGTCGTCCTTGGCGTACATGCCCGGCATCTCGGCGGTCTCGCCGCCGACGAGCGCGCAGCCGGCCTGGCGGCAGCCCTCCGCGATGCCGGCGATGACCGCGCGGGCTTGCTCCAGCTGCAGCTTGCCGGTGGCGAAATAGTCGAGGAAGAACAGCGGCTCGGCGCCCTGGACGACCAGGTCGTTGACGCACATGGCAACCAGGTCGACGCCCACCGCGTCATGCATCTCGCTGTCGATGGCCAGGCGCAGCTTGGTGCCGACGCCATCCGTCGAGGAGACCAGCACGGGGTCGGTGTAGCCGGCCGCCTTCAGGTCGAAGAGCGCGCCGAAGCCGCCGAGCGACCCCATGGTCCCGCTGCGGTCGGTGGCGCGCGCCAGCGGCTTGATGGCATCCACGAGGGCGTCGCCGGTTTCGATGTCAACGCCGGCGTCGCGGTAGGTCAGACTGGTCATCAGGGGGCCCGATCGGCTATGCGCAAAAGGCCCGGAAGGAGAGAATTCGCTATGCCGGGCTTCCAAGGGGGCGGAATGCAACATTTTCGGCGTCTGGCCGCAACCTTTGTCATGGGGGGTCTGCTCTGCGGAGCCGCCTTGCCAGGCACGGCGATGGCCCAGAGCCTGGCCACCAGCGTCGCGGAAGCGCCTGCTGACGCCTATACGCAGCGCGGCGTGACCGCCGAGGCCACCGCCGAGAACGCGGTGATCGCGCGCACCCGGGCGCTGGCCCAGGCGCAGCGCACCGCCTATGAGCGCATGGCCGAAAGCCTCGGCCTGCCGCGCGGCCTGTCCGATTCCCAGATCGATTCCATGGTCTCCTCGATCATCGTCGAGGAGGAGCGCAGCACCCGCACCGGCTATTCCGGCCGGCTCACGGTGAATTTCAACCCGAACCGCGCCGGCGGGCCGGGCCGCGCCTCGGCGCATGCGGGCGGCTCGGGCAGCGCCTCGGGCGGTGGCTCGGGAAGCCTGGCATCCTCCGGCGGCGGCGCCGCGGGCGACGCGGCGCCGCCGCTGGTGCCGCCGGCGCTCAGCCTGCCGGCCGCCGGCTATATCGAGGCGCAGACCCGCTTCTCCGGCCTGCGCGAATGGCTCGACCTGCGGCAGCGCCTGGCCGCCAATCCGGAGATCGCCTCGGTCGACATCCTGGCCATCGCGGTGGACGGGGCGCGCATCCGCCTCGGCCTGCGGCACACGCCGGAGCTCGCCATGCAGGCGCTGCCGGCCGCCGGCATCACGCTGCAGCCGCCGGTCCCCACGGCCGCCGCGCCCGGGGGCATGCCGGGCCTGGCGCCGCCGGTGCGCTACGGCGCCCAGCCGGCGGCGGCGCCGGCCGGCGCAGGTCAGGCGACGGGCCCCTGGCAGATCGGCCTTGCCGGCCGGATCTGAGCGACCCGACCAGGACCCCGCCGCGCCGGCCGCCCCGCCGCGGGCGGCGGGAGTCCCCGATGCGCCAGCCGCCCCGGCCTATGCGGCGGGGGCCTTCACCCTGCCGAACCTGATCACGCTCGCCCGGCTCTGCGCCGTGCCGACCAATATCTGGCTGATCATCCACGGCCGGCTCGACCTGTCTTGCATCGTCTTCCTGGCCGCCGGCGTCTCGGACGCCATCGACGGCTGGCTGGCGCGGCGCCAGGGCAGCCAGTCGCGGCTGGGCGCCTTCCTCGACCCGCTGGCCGACAAGGCGCTGCTGATCACCACCTATGTCGCGCTGGCCTGGGCCGCGGTGCTGCCGGACTGGCTGGCGCTGATGGTGGTGTTCCGCGACCTGCTGATCATGGGCGGCGTCACCCTGCTCACCCTGCTCGGCGCGCCGCCGCGCATCCAGCCCCTCCGGATCTCGAAGGCCAACACCGTGGCGCAGATCGCCCTCGCTGCCCTCGCCCTCCTGCTCGAGGGCTTCTTTCCGGATCCCGGGCCGGCGGCGGTCTTCGCGCTGCAGGCCCTGGTGCTGCTGGTCGCGGCGACGACCCTGCTCTCGGGCCTGGCCTATCTGGCGCCGCGGCTGGGGATGAAGCTGTGAAGGGGCCGCCGCCCGTTGGCCTGGTCGCCCCCCCGCCCAGGCCCGAGCCGGCGCCGCCGCGCGCGATGCCCGAGCCGCCGCGCCAGCCCGGGCCCCGCACCGCGACGCGCGGCCAGCGGCTGGCCCTGGTGCTCGGCCTGACGGTCGCGGCGCTGTTCCTGGGCTGGCTGTTCTCGGCGATCCTGACGCCCCTGCCCCCTATACCCCACTCCGAGCCCACGAGAC
>NZ_MLCO01000104.1 GCF_001982615.1 Teichococcus deserti
CTTCCGCCGGGTCCTGCTGATCGCGCTCGACGGCATGCGGGCCGACATGCTGACGGCCGAAGGCACGCCGCATCTCTGGGCCCTGGCCCGGCGCGGCCAGCGCTTTTCGACATCCCGCTCGGTCTTCCCCAGCTACACCCGGGTCTGCACCGCCTCGGTCATGGCCGGCGCGCCGCCGGAAGTGCATGGCGTGGTCGGCAATGCGCTGCACCACCCGAGCGCCGGCGAGCTGCCGCTGCATCTGGACCGCATCGCCGATCTGCGCCGGCTGGTCGCCGCCGATGGCAGCGCCATCCTGGCCCCGACGCTGGACCAGGCGCTGCGCCAGGCCGGTAAGCGCTTCGGCGCCGTCAGCGGCAATACCCCGGGGACGGCGGCGCTGATGCTGCCCGACCCGGCGGCCGGCGGCCATTTCGTCTTCACCCCGCATGGCCGCGAGGCCTCGCAGCAGCCCGAGGCCTGGGACGCCGTCACCGCCCGCTTCGGCCCGCCGCCCGAGGCCGACGTGCCGCTGCTCGCCCGCACCGCCTGGCTGGGAAAAGTCTTCGCCGAGCATGTGCTGGCCGAGGTCGATCCCGATGTCGCGCTGCTCTGGCTGGCCGAGCCCGACACCGCGCTGCATTACCGCGGCCTCGGCCATGCCGACACGATGGATGCGCTGCGCGTCGCCGACGCGGCGGTCGGCCTGGCGCTCGACACCCTGCGCCGGCTCGGGCGGCTGGAGGAGACGGCGGTGATCGCCTTCAGCGACCATGGCCAGATCGCCTGCCCCGACCAGATCGCCCTGCTGGAGGAATGGGCGCCGCTCGGCATCGCCTATCGCCCCGGCCCCGGCGTGCTGGCCACCACCGCCCCCGGCCGCTGCGGCGGCATCAGCCTGACCGCCGAGGGCCGCCGCGCCAAGGCCCTGCCCGGCCTCATCGCCGGGCTGCAGGCGCGGCCGGAGCTCGGCATGCTCTTCGCCCGCGACGCGCAGGACGGGGTGCTGCCCTATGCCGCCGTCGGCTTCGACCATCCGCGCGCGCCCGACCTGGTGACGGTGCTGCGGCATGACGCGGCCGGCGGCTGGACCCCGGCCGGCGACGTCCCCCCGGGCGGCGGCATGCATGGCGGGCTGCATCCGGGCGAGCTGTCCAACCTGCTGCTGCTGGCCCTGCCCGGCGGCGAGGCGGCGCTGCGTGACGCCCCGGCCGGGCTGATCGACATCGCCCCCACCGCCCTGGCCCTGCTGGGCGTGGCGGTGCCCGACAGCATGCGCGGCCGCGACCTCTCCGCCGCCGACCCGGCCTGGACCAGGCGCCGGCTGGAAGCGGCCGGCGGCGGGCTGGCGCAATATGTCGAGACCGCCGAGATGGGCCGCGCCCGCTATGTGCTGGAGGGCGGCCGGATCGACTGATCCGGGCATAAACGGGC
Source organism: Teichococcus deserti (assembly GCF_001982615.1). Taxonomy (GTDB): domain Bacteria; phylum Pseudomonadota; class Alphaproteobacteria; order Acetobacterales; family Acetobacteraceae; genus Pseudoroseomonas; species Pseudoroseomonas deserti. The sequence goes on from NZ_MLCO01000104.1 coordinate 1,414, forward strand.
AGATGTCATCAGGACTCCACAGGAACGGTCACACGCCCGTCGCGGAAGCGCGGCTAAGCCGGCGTCACCGTTCCGAAGGGTCTTCCCGCGATGCTTTCTGCTCCCCGTATCGGCCGCCGCCCGCTGGCCGCGGCGCTGCTGGCCGGCGCCGCCTTCGCCGGCCCGGCCCGCGCCGCCGCGACGCCCGGCAAGCTGACCGTCGCCATCTCCGGCTTCCCGCCGGGGGTGGAGCCGGTGCTGTTCAACCACACCGCGACGCGCCGCGTGGTGCCGCAGCTCTTCGACACGCTGATCGCCTTCGACCATGCCAAGGACATGGCGCTGCGCCCGGCCCTGGCCGAGCGCTGGGAGCGGCGCGACGCCCGCGCGCTGCGGCTGCATCTGCGCCGCGGCGTCACCTTCCATGACGGCAGCCCCTTCACCGCGCGCGACGTCGCCTTCAGCCTGGGGCCCGACCACCTGCTGGGCCCGGGCCGTTCCGGCCGCTCGGTCGCCATGCAGACGCTGGAACGCCTGGCCCGCGTCGAGGTCGAGGACGACCACACCGTCACCATCCATGCCAAGGGCGACGACGCGCTGCTGGAGCAGCGGCTGGCCGCCTGGGCCTCGGAAATCGTCAGCCAGCGCGGCTTCGAGGCCGCCGGCGGCTGGGACCGCTGGGCCGCGGCGCCGATCGGCACCGGCCCCTATCGCCTGGTCGGGCAGAAGCTGGACGTCAACGTGCAGATGGCCGCGCATGCCGATTACTGGGGCGGCCGGCCGCCCTTCGCCAGCATCGAATACCGCATCGTCCCCGAGGTCGCCTCGCGCGTCGCCGGGCTGCGCAGCGGCGAATACGACATCGTCACCGACCTGCCGCCCGACCTCTTCCCCGAGATCGACCGCCAGCCCGGGCTGCAGGTGGTGGGCGGCCAGGTGCAGAACATCCGCTACCTGGCGATCGACGCGACCGGGCCGGTGCTGGGCGATGCCGGCATCCGCCGCGCGCTGAGCCTGGCGCTGGACCGCAAGCTGTTCCTCGAGGCGCTGTGGGGCAACCGGGTGGCCGCGCCGAACGGCTTCCAGTTCTCCAGCTTCGGCCGCGGCTATATCGAGGACTTCCCGGCGCTGGCCTATGACCCGGCGCAGGCGCGGGCGCTGGTGAAGGCGGCGGGCTATGCCGGCCAGACCATCAGCTACAAGCTGCTGAACAACTACTACACCAACCAGGTCGCCGGCGCGCAGACCATGGTGGAGATGTGGCGCGAGGTCGGGCTGAACGTCCGCATCGAGATGCTGGAGAATTTCTCCCAGGTGCAGAAGATGCCGATCAACGGCATCTATGACAGCTCCAGCACCGCCATCTTCCTCGACCAGCTCGGCCATGCCTGGCGCGAATTCGGCCCCAACGGCACCCTGCCGAAGCTGGTCGGCATCCCGACCAACGCCGAATACCAGGCGCTGGGCGGCAGGCTGCAGGACGTCTATGAGGCGGAGGAGCGCCGGCGCATCATCCGCCGCATGCTGACCATCCTCCATGACGAAGACCCGCCCTGCGTGGTGCTGCATGCCTCGGGCCAGTTCTACGGCAAGCGGCGCGACGTCGCCTGGACGCCGGGGCAGACGCTGGACCTGAATTTCGGCCCCTCCAACCCGGCCTATGCGCTTTGACGGGGCCAGGGACGGGGACGGGAGCATCGCGCGGGCGGGCCGGGCCGCGGCTCGGCGCCTCCCGCCAGCATGACATCCTGGCGCTGCTGTCGCGCGGCCAGGCGGTCGCTGTCGCCGAGATCGCCGGGCAGCTCGGCGTCTCGGCCGAGACGGTGCGGCGCGACATCCGCGCGCTGCAGGAGGCCGGGCTGCTGCGCCGCGTCCATGGTGGCGCCATGCCGGGCGGCACGGTGGACCTGGCCGCCCGCCGCCCTGTCGCCGAGCGGCTGGACCTGGCCCGCGCCGCCAAGCAGCGCGCGGCGGAGGCCGCCCTGCCGCTCTTCGCCAAGGGGATGACGGTCTTCCTCGGCGGCAGCTCGACCATGCTGATCCTGGCGGGGCTGCTGGCCGGGCGCGATCTGGGCCTGTCGGTCACCACCAACATGATCGACATCGCGACCCTGCTGGCGGCGCGGCCGGGCTGCCAGGTCAGCCTGCTGGGCGGCACGCTGAAGCCCGAGACCCACACGCTGGTCGGGCCCGAGGTGTTGCGCGCCCTCGACCGGCGGGTCTTCGACCTGGCGGTCTGCGGCACCAGCGCGCTGCACCCGCAGCATGGCGCGCTGGGGCCGAGCGACTGGCATGCGGCGCTGGGCGACAGCCTGGCCGCCCGCGCCGCGCGGCTGGCGGTGGTGGCCGATGCCCAGAAATTCCTGCGCAGCGACGCGCATCAGGTGTATCCGCTGGCCAGCCTGCATGCGGTGGCCAGCGACGCCGCGCCGCCGGCGCCGATGGCCGACGCCCTCGCCGCCGCCGACGTTCTTCTCTATCTGCCGACCGAGGATGCGGTGTCGCGCCAGAAGTCGAGCACGGCCTGCGCGAAGGCTGCCGGTTCCTCCTCCGGCAGGTAGTGGCCGCCGGGCAGCACCAGGCTGCGCAGATCCGCGGCGGCGCCGTGCAGGCTGTCAGCCAGGCGGGTCTTCACCCCGCCCTCGGCGCCGATGGCCAGCACCGGCATGGGCAGCGGCACGGCCAGCCGCTCGGCCATGCGGGCCAGCCCCTCCGGGCTGAGCAGGGCGCGGTAATAGTCGAAGCCGGCGCGGGCGGCGCCGGGGGCCGCGAAGCTGCGCGCGTAGGCGGCGCGGGCCTCCGCATCGATCGCGTGCGGCCGCGCCGCCTTGTTGTCGAAGAGCCAGTCGAGGAACAGCCGCTCGCGCCCTGCGACCAGCGCCTCCGGCAGGCCCTGCAGCCGGTTGAAGCCGAAATGCCAGCCGGCGATATTGGCGGCCTCGTCCGGGATCGGCCGCGCCACGCCCGCGGTCTGGATGGTCATCTCGCTGAGCACCAGCCGCCGCACGTCGCCGGGATGGGCGCAGGCCAGGGCATAGGCGATCCAGGACCCGACGTCATGCGAGACGACGTCGATGCCGCGCAGCCCTTCCTGGACCAGGAAGCCGTGGATGTCGCCGGCGACGGTGTCGAGGTCATAGCCGCCGTCCGGCTTGTCGCTGTCGCCCAGCCCGCGCGGGTCGAGCACGATCACCCGCCGCCCCGCCGCGACGAGGAGGGGCAGGACATGGCGCCAGGCCAGCCAGCTCTGCGGCCAGCCGGGCAGCAGCAGCACCGGCGCGCCCTGCCCCGCCTCGACGGCATGCAGCCGCAGCGTTCCGAGCCGCACCATGCGGTGCGTCAACTCCCCTGTCATCGGCGAGATCCTTCCGGTCCTCAGTCGAGCAGCCGCAGCGCGCGGCGGACGAAGCCTTCGCCGTCTTCCGGAAAGCGGCCGCCCTTGCCGACGACGCGCATGCCCTGCAGCAGCGCCAGCAGCAGGTCGGCGACGCCCTCCGGCGGCTCGGTCGTGGCGATGGAGCCGTCGCGCTGCCCCTCGGCCACCAGTGCGGCCAGCATGGCGTGGCGCCGCGCCAGCGTCGCGCGCAGCACCGCGGCCGTCGCGCCGAGCTGGTCGAGCCCGGTGATGCCGGAGACCACCAGGCAGCCGCGCTGCCCCGCCTCGCCCTGGCTCAGCCCGGCATAGAGCCGCAGCAGCGCCGTGATGCGCGCCCGGCCCCCCGGGGCGCCGGCGGCGATGTCGCCCAGCCTGCGGTCGCGCTCGGCGATGTAGCGGTCCAGGGCGCCGGCGAAGATGCCTTCCTTGTCGCGATACGCCTTGTAGAGGCTGCCCGCACTCAGCCCGGTCACCGCGACCAGATCGGCAATCGAGACGGCCGCGAAGCCGCCGGCGCTGAACAGCGCGATGGCCTGGTCCAGCACCTCCGCCTCGTTGAATGCGCGTGGACGGCCGCGGACGGCGCGGGGCTCGGGCGGCATGCGGCTCCTTCGCAAATTAGGAAATGAACATTCCCTAATTACGGATGGCCGTCAACCACCCGCCGACGGTTGCACGGGAGACAACCCTGCCATCAGGGGTTGCATGAATTATCATTTATTAAAGACGGGCAGGTATCTTTCGTCTTGTATCCCAGAGCAGCTTGATCGGAGGCAATAGCCTGATCCGGCTCGCGTGGATGGATGGGGCGGAATGCTGGACGAGGTCGAGGAGAGCCTGCGGGAGATGCTTTGCTGGGCCGGGCGGCGCGCGGCGGCGGTGCCGCCGGAGATGGCGCCGATCGTCGGCGAGGTCGCGGCCGAGACCTGGCGCCGCCGCCATGTGCCGGCGGCGCCGGAGGCGCGGGCCCGCTGGCTGAAGGCCAGTCGGGCGGTGCTGTCGCTGCTGCCCGATGGCCCCGCGGAGGCGCCCGGCTTCGGCCGGGGCAGCCTGCCCGCGCTGCGCGCGGCGCGCGCGATGGTGGGCGTCATCATCGACCAGCAGATGGCCTGCGGGACCGCCGCCGGGCGGATGGCGGGTGAAAGGCCGCAGGCGGCGGAGCCCTGCTGCCGGTGCGATCCCTGCCAGAGCGCGGCAGTCCGGGCTCCGGCGACGGCATCGCCGGTGGCCCCAGCTTGAGCGGGGCCGCGCCGCGGCCGGGCCGGCGCGACAACGTCAGCCGTCGTCGCGCCGGGCGGCCTGCAGCGTCGCGGCCTCGATCTTCACCACGACGTCTTCCACCCGGCCCTCGACGACGAGGCATTCGTCGTGCCGCGACCCGTATTTGATGACCGTCTGGTCCTCCGCCGACCTGTTCTCGGACAGGAAGATGATCTTGTCGACATTGATGTAGAACTCTCCATCGGAGACTTCGGTCAGGCGGACAAAGGCCATGGCGCGCTCCGCAACCCACCGCTTCGCTCACAGACGATCGCGGAACATTCCCGGAAGCTCGGGCAGCGACTTATGCCTGCTCCGATCCGGGAATTCCTTTTCCTATGAGGGCGCGCCCGGTAAATTGTGGCTCATGACTGAAGCTTGATCTTCCTCCAGCCCGATCATAGGGGGCCGTCCGTGCCAGGCGGGATGGCACCCCCTGGGGATGCCGCGCGGCCGCGCATATAGGCCCGCGGGCTGCAGCCCATGTCGGCACGGAAGGCGTAGATGAAGGCCGAGGTCGAGCCGTAGCCGAGTTCCATCGCCGTCTGCGTCACGTCCAGCCCGCCACCCAGCAGCTCGATCGCCTTGAACAGCCGCAGCCGCCGCCGCCAGGAGCGCAGGCTCATGCCCAGCTCGGCCTCGAAGCGGCGGGCCAGCGTGCGGCCGGACATGCCGAGCGCCCGGCCCCATTCCTCCGGGCCGCGCGGATCGGCGGGGTCGCCGTAGAGCGCCTCGCAGACCGCGCTCAGCGGCCCGCCGCGCGGCCAGGACAGCGCCCCCGACAACTCCCCTGGCAGCGGCCGGGCGCGGCGCAGCTGGTCCAGGATCAGCGCGGTGACCCGGCCGGCATAGCCGCTGTCATCGGGCTCGGCCTCGATCGCCGCAGCCTCCAGGATCAGCGCCTGCAGCAGGGCCGAGACGCCGAAGACGGTCGGCGCCTCCGGCAGGCCGGCGCCGGCGGCATCGGCGATCCAGAGGCTGCGGAACTCGGCGCCGAGCAGCGAGCCGACGCGATGCGCGAGGCCGCTCGGCAGCCAGACCGCCTGCTCCGGCGAGATGACGAAGGACCGCCCGGCCACCGCCACCGTCAGCACGCCGGAAACGGCATAGACCACCTGCTTCCAGGCATGCGCATGCTCGGGGAAGTAGCGCCGCGGCGGGATCGACTGGGCCCGCACCGTCATCGGCTGCGGCGCCGCGGCGTCGGGCGGCGGCGCGAGGGTCTCCCAGAGCATGGCCGGCGCCTCCTGGCGCGGGATTGTCCGATAGTCGACATAGCTTGGCATCCCGTCGAAGGAAAGCCAGGGCGGCGATGCGCTAGGCTCTGCGCCGGCGCTCGCCGCGCGCAGGGCTTGCAACCGCCTGCCCTTCGCGCAAGATCACCGGCCGCGGCGGCGTCGCCGCGCCAAGCAGGGAAGCTCGCCATGGGCAACAAGGCTCCGAACGCCGCCGAATTCCGCCAGCACAGCTCGCACTGGGGCGTGTTCAAGGCGGCGCTGGGCGAGGACGGGCTGGTGATCCAGGCGCATCCCGGCGACCCGGACCCGAATGGCATCCTCGACAACTTCCCCGCCGCCCTGCGGCATCCGGCGCGCATCGCCCGGCCGATGGTGCGGCGCGGCTGGCTGGAGCGCGGCCCCGGCCCCGACCGCCAGCGCGGCCGCGACGAATTCGTCGCCATGGAATGGGACCAGGTGCTCGACCTGCTGGCCGCCGAGATCCGCCGCGTCGGCGAGAGCCACGGCCCGGGCGCGGTCTATGGCGGCTCCTATGGCTGGGCCAGCGCCGGGCGCTTCCACCATGCGCAGAGCCAGATCCACCGCTTCCTGAACACCGCGATCGGCGGCTATGTCGCCTCGGTCAACAGCTACAGCTCGGGCGCCGCCTCGGTGATCGTGCCGCATGTGCTGGGCAATTACGAGGCGCTGACCAAGCACAACGTCACCTGGGACCAGGTGGCCACGCAGACCGAGGTGGTGCTGGCCTTCGGCGGCATGGCGCTGAAGAACGCCATGGTCGCCGGCGGCGGCATCAGCGAGCATGTCGAACGCCCGGCGATGCAGGCCGCCCGCGCGCGCGGCTGCGACTTCATCCTGGTGGGCCCGCTGCGCAGCGACCTGCCGGAGGAGGCCGGCGCCGAGTGGATCGCCAATGTCCCCGGCACCGACACGGCGCTGATGCTGGCGCTGGTCCACACGCTGGTGGCGGAGGGGCTGCACGACCGCGGCTTCATCGACCGCTTCACCACCGGCTGGGCCGAGTTCGAGCGCTACCTGCTGGGCGCGGCCGACGGCCAGCCGAAGGACGCCGCCTGGGCCGCCCCGATCACCGGGCTCGAGGCCGAGGCGATCCGCGCCCTGGCCCGCCGGCTGCACGGCAAGCGAGTGCTGGTGACCGTCGCGCATGCGCTGCAGCGCGCCGAGCATGGCGAGCAGCCGGTGTGGATGGGCGCGGTGCTGGCCGCGGCGCTGGGCCAGATCGGCCTGCCCGGCGGCGGCTACGGCTATGCGCTGGGCGCCATCGGCTATTACGGCAGGCGGGCCAATGCGGTGCCGAGCCCGACCCTGTCGCAGGGCCGCAACCGGCACGGCAACTACATCCCCGTGGCGCGCATCGCCGACATGCTGCTGAACCCGGGGCAGGACTACCGCTACAACGGGCAGACCCGGAAATATCCCGACATCCGGCTGGTCTACTGGGCCGGCGGCAATCCCTTCCACCACCACCAGGACCTCAACCGGCTGCGCGAGGCCTTCGCCCGCGTCGACACGCTGGTGGTGCATGAGCTGGCCTGGACCGCGACGGCGCGCCACGCCGATATCGTGCTGCCGGCGACCATGACGCTGGAGCGCGAGGATATCGGCTACAGCTCGCATGATCCGCTGATGGTGGCCATGCAGCGCGTCGCCGCCCCCTATGCCGAGGCGCGCGACGACTACGACATCTTCGCGGCGCTCTCGCGGCGCCTCGGCACCGAGGCCGCCTTCACCGAGGGCCGCAGCAGCCGCGAATGGCTGGCCCATCTCTACGAGCGCACCCGCCAGGGCCTGGCGGAGAAGGGCCTGCCGGCGCCCGACTTCGAGGCCTTCTGGGAGGCGGGCAGCCTGGCCCTGCCGCAGGAACCCGACGATGGCGGCCCCTGGCGCGCCTTCCGCGAGGATCCGGACGCCAATCCGCTGCCGACGCCGAGCGGCCGGATCGAGATCTTCTCGGAGACCGTCGCCGGCTTCGGCGAGGCCAGCTGCCCCGGCCACCCGGCCTGGCTGCCGCCCGAGGAGGCGCCGGGGGGTGCCACGCCGCTGCATCTGGTGGCCAACCAGCCGGCGACGCGGCTGCACAGCCAGCTGGACTTCGGCGGCCACAGCGCCGCGGCCAAGCGGCGCGAGCGCGAGGTGGCCACCATGCACCCGGCCGACGCCGCCGCCCGCGGCATCGAGGATGGCGACATCATCCGGCTGTTCAACAAGCGCGGCGCCTGCCTGGCCGCGGTGCGCGTCGCCGAGGATATCCGCCCCGGCGTGGTGCAGCTGCCCACCGGCGCCTGGTACGACCCCGAGGATCCGGCCGAGGATTTCCCGCTCTGCGTGCACGGCAATCCGAACGTGCTGACGCGCGACATCGGCACCTCCTCGCTGGCGCAGGGCTGCACCGGCCAGCTGACCGTGGTCGAGGTGGAGAAGTTCACCGGCAACCTGCCGCCGATCCGCGCCTTCGACCCGCCGGTCGCCCGCCCCGCGCCGCAGCCGCTGGCGGCCGAGTAGCCGGGGCCGGGCGCCGCCGCGGCGGCGCCCGGCTCCCGCTTCAGATCGCCAGCTCGATCAGGAAGGGCGCGTCCTGCGCCAGGCTCTGCGCGGTCAGGTCGGCCAGCGCCTCCAGCGTGGTGGCGCGCGCCGCCTCGATGCCCATGCAGTTCGCGGCCCCCACCCAGTCGATGTCGGGATTGCCGAGATCGAGCATCTGCATCGCCGTCGGCCCCGGATTGGCGCCGACATTGCGGTATTCGCCGATCAGGATCTGGTACTTGCGGTTCGACAGCACGATCGTGGTGATCGGCAGCTTCTCGCGCGCCTGGGTCCAGAGCGCCTGCAGCGTGTACATCCCCGACCCGTCCGCCTGCAG
>NZ_MLCO01000105.1 GCF_001982615.1 Teichococcus deserti
TGGATTAGGTCTGTAGATGGCGGTGTGGTACTGACTATAGGAAGGCATGATTGGGTTGTGTCACGAGTGGAGATAAGTGTTGTTTGTTTTTTTTTTTTCACGCAGAAGCCGACATACGAGATGGGCGCTAGTCTCGTGGGCTCGGAGATTTGTATAAGAGCCAGGCCCCCCCACCCCCCTCCCGCCGCGGCGCACGGCCCGTCAGGCGGCGCCAGGAGGCGGGAGGGCGAGGCGGGAGCGGGGGCACTAGCCGCCGCCAGCCCGGAGCCGCCCAGCGGGCTCCTACGGGCTGCTGCTGGCGTGGCGCCGTCGCCGCTCCTGCGCCGTCTTGGTCGAGTGGCAGCTGCCGCAGAGCGCCTGCCCGTTGCTCAGGGCGAAGGGCGCGCCGCCGTCGCGCAGCTCGACGATGTGGTCGGCGTAAAGCCGAGTGTCGGCCCGGTCGCAGCCGGGTGCCTGGCAGGCGCCGCCCGCCCGCCGGATCACCGCCGCGCTCCACCCCCGATGCTTGGGGGTCTGGTAGTGCGGGTCGCTGACCTTCGGCGCCGGGCGGGCGGTGCGCACATCGACCACGGCCAGGCGCGGCGGCAGCGTGTGCAGCCGCCCCATCCATGGCTTCGGCACGGTCAGCGCACCTCGAGGGTGGTGTAGCCGGGCCGGCCCTTCTTCGGCGGCAGTTCCTTGCCCACCATGCCGCGCGTGATCTTCTCGCCCGGGATGTCGGGGGTGCCGAGCACCTCGGTGCGGGTCAGGACATGCTTGTCGGCATAGGCCAGCGGCGCATCGCCCATCGCGGTCAGCAGCACCGGCTTCAGCTCCTTCAGCCGCTTCTCCAGCCGGTTCTTCTCCGGTGCGGCGGCCGCGTATTCGGCGGCGGCGGCGATAACCGCCTTGTCGGTGATCACCGGCGAGTTGGTGCCGGCCGGCGCCGCCGAGGTGGGCTCGGCCGCCTTGCGGGCGCGGGGCTTCGGGGCGGCGGCGTCATCGGCCGGCTTACGGGGAGCCATGGGCTATCCTTCAGGTTGATGGCGCTTTCATCAAAATTGATGACGAGGCCGGATCGTCTGTTCTGAGGAGGCGGCGGACCTGGTTGGGGTGCCAGTGGTCCCCGCCGGAAGGGGTTCGGATGCCGCGTGCCGTCAGGGCCGCGGCGATCTGGGGCAGGCTGCTGCAGCCGGCGCGTTGCGCCGCCACGATCAGCGGCAGCACGTCAGCGGCGAACTGTTCGGCCCGGGCGCGGCGCAGATCGGTTGCCCGCCGCGCCGCCTCGGCGTCCCCTGCCCTCAGGCGAGGATTGCCGAGGCGGACCCCTCGCACCTTGGCGGCTTGAAGCGCGGCCTTGGTGCGAGCTGAGATCATCTCCCGCTCATGCTCAGCGACCGCGGCCAGGATGTGGATGGTCAGGCGGGTCGCATAAGGGTTGTCGCAGGCGACGAATTCGATGCCGGCTTCCATCAGGTTGCTGACGAAGGCGACGTTGCGCGCCAGGCGGTCGAGCTTGGCGATGACCAGCGTGGCGCGGCGCATGCGGCAGGCGGCGATAGCCGCCGCGATTTCGGGTCGGTCGTTCCTCTTCCCGCTCTCGATCTCCTGGAACACGTCCAGGATGCGACCGCCGGCGGTGCGCACATGGCGCTGAACAGCGTCCTGCTGGGCTTCCAGCCCGAGGCCGCTCTTGCCCTGCTTGTCGGTCGAGACCCGGTAGTAGGCGATGAACCCCTTCGCGCCGCCGGCGCCGCCTGGCGCCTTGGGAGGCGGTCTGCGGGCCATGTTCACCGGGGGATGTGGGGTGGTGGGGCTTTACGTTTCCAAACGTCCGTTTGACGAAACGTAAAGGATTTTAGGTGCCGTTCGCACCGGATAGGGGCACACTAACTCAGCTTCAGCGGGGGATTTAGCATGCCGAAAACATCGGTAGCTTTCCCAAAGGCAGGCTCGACAGTTCTGCGCTGGGAAGCTGGTGTCACCTTGCGAAAGTCGTCGGGTGAGGATGGATATGCCCTCTGGGCAGTGTTTGATCCAAACCATTCACCAGACCCATGGGTCTTCTTGGATGAGGCAGATGCTGCATCCTTCTTCAACGAGAAGGTCATGCTTCGCCGTAGAAGAAATTTCCTCTAGATAATTATTTCAGTAAATTCCTATACTTTTGTAAACAACAAATATATGCCTTGATTCTTTCCAAATCGTGCTAACGATGTTTTTTCGAACTGGACTTCGAAATGCCGGAATGGAGCGTTCGGGCTAATGAAGGCGGCGTGGAGCTGCTTTCGAAGCCGCACCTACGGCATGAGGGACAGATGCATTGGCGTGTTCGAGATCTTGAGCGCACCAATGCAGAATGGTTTTTCGTCGAGGAGGTAAAGGCTTGGCGCTTCTTTGCGGACCGCCTTTCCAGCATCGGCTACCCTCGTTGTTCCCCAACACCACGCATACGCCGGCCCAAAAAAGACCCTTGATGGCAAGGAGCACCTGTTAGGCGTGGAGTAGAGCAGCAGCCTAATGGCCGAGCTCAGATCGAGCGCCTGAAAGTCGCAGTCGATATTGGTTTGCATCTTCTATGTCATCGGCAGCGTTTAGTCTTCTGAATCTTATTTGGACAAGATCATGACGGGGTGGCGCGCTGTAGAGATTCGGCAAGGCTTCGAGATATTCGATGTGCCAAACCCACCACAGAACATGATAGTTCCTGTGGTTCTTGTTCGGTGCCCCAAGCATGGTCTAGTGCATTATTTTACGACCATTGCCGTGGCTGTTGAGTTTGCGGATGAAGGCTTTAAGGCTATCAGCGGAGAGGTCTAGGCCTCCTCAGATAGCTTTCAGCGTCTCGCGTTCCATCTGCAGCCGTCCGTCGCGGCCGTTGTCACACGGAAGGGGCCGGGCTCGACAATTCCGTCGCGCTGGAGGTGCCAGAGCAGCCGGCTGAGGGCTTCCCCCCAAAGCTGGGCGTCGCCGGGGTGCCGGTGCGGGTCGGGGGCCTCCTGGCGCTCGCCCCAACGGCGCAGCACGCGAGCATGCGACAGGTCGAGGCGGCGCTGGCGATAGAGCCGGTCGAGGTGCTTCACCACGTCGTCGGGATCGCAAGGCCGCGGCGGCCGTGGCGCGCCCATCGCCGGGCTCTGCCCGCGCAGCTGGGTGAGCGGAGCGCCATCACGGCGCGCGACCAACGCGGCCATGGTCCAGAACCAGGCCTCCGCGGCGCTGGCAAACGGCATCGCCCGCTCGCGACAAAGCGCGGCGGGTGCCGTGGGGTTCGGGAGCATTTCGGGGTTCCTGGGCCGCCGGATCGGCCTCAGGGGGCCGAAAATGAAAAACGCCCGGAAAGCCGTTTTCGGGCTCCGGGCGCAGCTATAGCGACATCTGACCGGGGGTTAGCTCGCGCAGCTGCAGCTCGTCAAGCAAGAAATTGGGCAGTGCTTTCCGCCGCCGCCCGCGCCGATCATCGCAAGTCCCACAGATGGACCAGCACCGCGAGCCCTTCCCGGACCCGGTGAGCCGCGGCCGGCTCCCGCAGAATGACCGCGTCGCGCACCGCGTTGGCGTGCTCCAGGCTCGTCCGCTGCTGAACCTCGAGCATCCACTTCTGGTAATCCTGCCAGGCGCGGGCCGCCCAAACCTGGTCGGCCGCCGATAGGTCTCCCGCACCCGCGGAGGACTTGCCGAAGTCCCTCGGCAGCTCCATCGCCGGCAGGGCGTCGCGCCAGGTGTCTGCCAGGATGGCTGCCGCCTCCTGCTGGCGGATGTCCAGGTCCATCCAGTGGAGCGGGCTATGGTCAAGCATCTGCCGCGCTTCGGCACCGCTATCGCGGGCGGGCTGCACGACCTGCGACGGCCGGGCCGACATGGCCTGGCCGTCCGCACCCCGGTCCTTGCTGAAGAACGCATCGGCTTTCGCCTGCCGTCGCGCCCATTCCGCCTCCCGGTCCCGCTCTGCCAGCGAACGCGCGCGCACGTACTCGGCGTCTATCCGTTCCATGCGGCCTTCGGCGATCAGCAGCTGCACGAGCCGTCCGGCCTGGTTCCGCATGCGCTCCATCCGCGCCGGATCAGGCGTCACCGGCTCGGGCTCGATGGGCCGACGGTGCGTCACCTCGGCCGGCGGGAAAACCGGCTGGCGCTTCAGCCGGGCGACCCGCGCCTTGCGAAGCGGGGCGGCGGAGGCCGGAAGAGCGGAAGCCTGCGCTTCCAGGGTGGGGTCGATCTTGCGGGCCGCTGTCATCGTGCCTCCAGGGAGCCGGCTTCCCCGGCGTCAAGCTAAAGTTACACGACATTGCGATAGAAGACGATATAATTTTCGCTATTTCGTGAACAATGCCGGAAACATTCCGGTCATTGTTCGTGATACTGGACCTTGGCGGAGCGCTCCTCACGCGGCCACTTGGCGGCATGCCACCTCCCAGGCCGGCGCGCAGTGGTTGCGCAGGAAGCCTTCGACCTTGATGCGCCGCTGGTTGTTCTCCGGAACCTTCAGGCGGACCATTTCGGCGAATTCGTCCACCAAGGCCCGCTCCTTCGGGGTCAGGCCATCCGCGTCCTTGCTTGGCACATCGGCGGCAGCGGGCTCTCCTCCCGCTGCTGCCACCCCGCCGGCAGCCGGCGCGGCCGGAGCGTCTTCGAGGCACCACAGCTGCCAGCGGGCAGACCAGTCGGCGCAAACGGCGCCCTTGGCCCGGAAATGGAGCTGGAACCGGACCCAGATCGCGTCGGGGTCGAGGCCGCGCTCGGCGGCGAACTGCCGATCATCCTCCCCCGGATGCCAACCCTCCAGGGGGCGCGGGGTCGAGCGCGCGCTCGCGCGCTCCCCCCCTGATGGTTCTTTGATGGTTCTATGATGGTTCTGGGGGCAACTGCTGCCCCCTAAATCTGCAGATTTTGCCCCCTTGAGCGACGAATTTTGCCCCCTTGCCACAGTGGGAAGGGGGCGGCTGCTGCCCCCTTTGGAAGGCAAGGGGGCGCCATTTGCCCCCTTCCTGCCAATTGCGCCAGGGGTAACGTCCAAGCTTTTGATATCGCATGAATTATCATCGTGTTCTGACGCTGCTTCGTCGAAGGGGGCATAATCTGCCCCCTTCGCCTCAGCCGACGGCCGCCAGCCCTGCCGGAGGTAGTAGCGGGAGGATCGGCGGAAGCGCTGCTCAACCCGCAGCGCGCCCATTGCCTCGAGCTGCCGCAACGCGGTCCGCACGGTCCGCTCGCTCAGGCTGGTATGCCGCTGCAGGCTCTCCAGCGTGGGCCAGCAGCTCCACTCCTCGTCGGCATGGTCAGCCAGCCGCAGCAGCACCAGGCGCTGTGACGGGCCGATGGCGCCGGGCGGGATGTTCCACGCCCAGGAGGTGGCTTCGACGCTCATGCGACCCTCCGCGGCGCTTCGCGCACGCCTAGCTTGGCGCCCTCAACCAACGACCGGAGGCTGGCGACCAGGCGCTTGCCGTCAGCGATCATCTCCAGCGCCTCGCGCTCGATCTTGGCGGCGTCGGCCGCGCAGATCCTGCCATCGCGCAGCGCGTTCGCGACCGCCGCCTGCACATCGGCCACCTCGCTCGACCATTCGGCGATGCAGGCCAGCACCTGCTCGCCGCCGGCGGCTTCGAGCGGCACCAGCCCATAGCCGGCCTGGCGCGCCACCTCGACCAGCAGCTCCGGCGGAGACGGCGTGTCGCCGCGTGCAACCGCCTCTTCGCGCTGCAGAGCGGTCAGCCGCAGCAGCACGTCGAGAGGCATGAAGTGGTCGCTGTTACGACTTTGGTAGGTCGCCAGCTGCGACTTTCCGACCCGGGTCTCGAGCGCAACGGCATCCAGCGGCCCGCGGTCCTCCAGCAGCCGTCGTGTGGCTGCCTTCAGCATCTCTTCGCCGGGGGTGAGATGGACGGGGGTCATGCGGACAAGCTCCGGTAGGCTAAGCTCAGGCTTCGAGAAATGATGCGACCATGCAATGCGATGAACGGCTCAGGCATCGGATCGGGGTGCTTGGGCCAGCACGGAGGCGGACGTGTGTTCACGTCGCCTCCTCCAGCTCGGGAGCCGCGCGAGGAACGAAGTCCGCAGCAGTGACCGCGCCCTCTGTCTTCCGCTCAATGTCGGCAACCGCGGTCCAGGTTGGCCTGCGCTTCAGGGAGAGCCAGCTGTGAACCGTCGAAACCGGATGGCCCAGCAGGGTTGCCAAGGCAACCAAGGTGAGCCCGCGGGCCTTCTGGAATTCGCTAAGGGTCATACCGTAATTTACGCGCTGAGTAGAAATCCGCGCAAGGTGGAATTCTACCGAGAGGTTCTGCCGCCCAGTTTCTACCGGAACGACAATCCGGGCATGAACCTCCCGGAAAGCGCTTTGTCCCCTGAATCCCAGGCCATGCAGGCAAACCTCAAAACCTGGCGAAAGCATAGGAACCTCACACTAGCGGCACTTGCAGAACATACCGGGAACAAGCTATCTACTCTGTCAAGCTGGGAGAACGGAAAAAGAGCTATGTCTTTGGACGATCTACAGAAGCTCGCCACCTTCTATGGCGTTCATCCGGCCGCATTGCTGATGGCGCCCCAGAATGCAGCTCCTGTCGTTGCTCGGATGCAAACCGCAGCTAGCATCGCGGCCGGGCTGGATGATGAAGCGGCGGAGGCTTGGCTCACCATGGGGCGCCGAGCGAGCGACAGGCCGCGCGAATCGTAGTTCCACGTAGAGTAGAAATTTTCTCTTGCGTAAATTTCTACTGAGAGTGTAAATTTTCCTCGCTTTCCAGTGAGGGAGATTAGAGTGCGCAGATCGGAGAGGGGCCACGGCCCCGCAAGGCGCCGGCTGGCCGGCACCGACAACCGCCGCATCGTTTCCGAGAGCGTCCGCGACGGTGTCGAGCGCGTCTATCACGCGACCAAGGGCTGGCGGACCCGGCGCATTGCGCCGGCCGCGAAGACGCCGCGCTCATGAAGCTGCCCCTAGGCCCTGCCACCCTCTGCTTCGCGATCAGCGACCTGGTGCCGCTGCTGCCCGACCTGCGCAATGCCGCGGGGCACGCGAACGCGGAAGCCATCAAAGCTCAGGAAGCGGGCGAGCAGCTGCTGTGCCAGGCGACAGCGCACATGACTTTGCGCCTCCTCTTCCCCGGCGGCTTCTTCCAATCCGCCGAAGCGCCCAGCCCCGAAGAAGCGAGCCTGCTCCGCCAGGCCGAGGTCTGCGCACAGAACGCTCGCAGCGCGCAAGCACGCGCCGCTCGCCTCACCGCCCTTATCCAGACTGTCGAGGCCAACCCATGCAGCTGATTTCTGCCCAGGCCGCTGATCGATCGATCCTCGGCCTTCCCGCGCCGCCGGCCGCCGCCGCGCCGGGCATCTTCGCCAGCGTGCGCCAGGCGCGCGCTGCCCTGCTCCGCGCCTCGGCCGACTTCTGCCTGCGCCGCGCCGCCAGCTACGGCATGAAGCGCGACGCCGCGCCGCCGGCCAGCATGCTCCGCTGCTTCCTGCACGCCAAGCAGCACGGCTGGGCCGCGCAGGCCGCCGCCTACCAGGCCATGGCCGAGGGGCGCGACGCCGACGCGAAGGAGGCCTTCGCGGTGTCCGACGAGGCCTTCCTGCGCGCCTCCGACATGAGGGCGCTCGCATGGCCTGCCTGACCCCCTGCCCTTCCCCGTGCTCGGCCCTCGGCGCTACCGACAGCGCCAAGCTCCACAAGCAGATCGAACAGCGCCAGCGCACCTTCATGCGTCTTGGGCCTAAGCTGGTCGTGGATATGGACCAGCACGAAGTCGCCTGCCTCATCGCCGAGGCCATCCTCGACCTACAGCGCCCTGCCGGCTCAACTCCGACCCAGGCCCTCGCAGCCTTCCAGCCGGAGGACCGCACCGGCTTCTACCGTGCGGCGGTTGCAGCGATAGGCTACTTGGCCAAGAAGACCCACACTGCACACAGGACGTTCTAAGCACGCCATTGTTTATAGATATCTAGCTATCTAGCTAGATATCTATCTATCTGTGTAGATAGCTTTGCTGCGCTGCGGCCGCCGCCACTTCCATGCTTGGCAGAGCTCAGATGTCAAAACGGCCGCCAGCAGGCGGCGGACTGATGTGGCCGTGCAAGGCTGCATCCATCGCCGCACCTGCTCTGTGCAAAACCCTTCAGCTCTCCTGAAATCCATCTAGCTAGAAAGATATAAATCTAGCTAGATAGCTAGGAAGCTAGGTATGGAGCGGGTGCTGTGATTCTAATGGTTGGCGGTGAAAAGGGTGGTGTCGGCAAGACGACCCTTGCAACACACATGGCCGCTGCGCGGGCGGCCATGGGCAGAACCGTCGTACTGGTGGATGCTGATAGCCAGGGCACCTCCACAATTTGGAGCGATGCCCGAAAAGAGCATCAGCAGGTACCGCAATTTCCGTGCGTCAGCCTCCGCGGTGGCAAAGTGCATATCGAACTGCGGGAGCTGGCCCGCCACTACCAGGATGTGGTGGTGGATACTGGCGGCGCAGATAGCCAGGAGTTTCGCTCGGCCATGCTTGCCGCGAACACGCTGCTGATGCCGCTGCGGCCGGGCTCCTTCGACTTCTGGACCCTAATCAAGATGGGCGAGGTCGTGGCGCTGGCGGAAGGCTTCAACGACAACCTAAAAGCGGCGGTCTGCCTATCGCAGGTGCCGCCGACTGCTCTGGACCGGGCCAGGAAGGAAGCGGCTGAGGTAATGACCGATGTTCCACGCTTCACCCTACTGAATAGCCTGACGGTGTTCCGGGCGGCCTTTAACCACTCGGCCGGCGAGGGCCTAACCGTCGACGAGATGCCGAGGCGCGATCCCAAAGCCTGCAGCGAAATCGGCTTCCTCCACGACGAGCTTTTCGCAGGAGCTTGAGCATGGCCATCAAGATGCCGCCGCGCCGCCCTTCGGCCCCGGCCACCGCCGAGGATTTCATTGCCGGCGCTTCCGCAGCCCCTGCCCCTCGCCTGGATCTCCCATGGACAGATCCCAAGGTTCGGCCGGATCTGCGTGTGCAGATGAACGTCAAAGTGGCCGAACCGCTGGCGCTGAAGTGCCACTACCTGGCCTTGCGCCTGGGGCTTCGGAAGCAGGATGTGATGGAGCGGGCTCTCTCTGAATGGACGGACGAGCAGCTCAAGAAGCTTGGCTTGCCGAACTAGCTAGAAAAATATTTAGTTAGATAGCTATAAAGATATCTTTCTAGCTATCTAACTCTCTGAATTTCCTTTCTTGTCATTGGAAGCTCGGCGGGGAATCATTGAACCGTCGCGCATCCCCGCGCGGCCTTGATTCGCCCAAAACAGAAAGGGCCGGGCCAGCAGCAGAGCTACCAGACACCGACCCTTTCAAAACCGAACCGTAGCCCGGCAGGCGTGAGAACCCCAGGCTACGGCGATGCTCGGAAAACCGCAAGCGCGCGGTGAGGGGTATCTGCGTCCAAAATCCTGGTGCTGGGCTGGCAGATCGCCATGCCCATTCGAACCTTTGCGCCCGCCCGGCGGGGCTCGGTCGCTGTCGCGAGCTGGCAGCGGCAGCGGCTCGGACACACCGACCGCGTGCAGCTGATGGACGCTGCGCGGCGACGCGAACGCGCGACCCGCCAGCCCGGCAGCGGCCGCCACGGCGGCGAGCTGCGGCAGACCGGCCTGCGGGTGCTTTGGGCGCTGCTCTACCGCGGCTGGGGGCGCGCCGGCGCCTGCGATCCGGCCATTGCTCAGATCGCGGAGGCGGCCGCCGTCGCACGCTCGACGGCACAGGAAGCGCTCGGCCGCCTCGAGGCCGCCGGCATCCTGCTGCGGATCCGCCGCGGCCTGGTGGTGGGGCGGCGCTGGTGCCAGGTGACCAGCGCCTATCTGTTCCAGGAGCCGGCACGGTGGGCGCCGCCGAGCGATACCGAAAGCCGGTCACCCTCAGCCTCTGAAGATAATATCCAGGAAGAAGAATGGCAGAGGACGGCGCTGCCCGAGCCGACTGCGCCGCCAGATCCGGCCATGCTGCGGGAGATTGCAGCCCGGTGGGGGCTGCTGGAGGCTCTGGAAGCCGCCGCTTAGGCAGGGCAGGGGAGGGCAGCCAGGAAAGCGTCACCTCCGGCATCACCTCTCGCGAGAATTAGGCGGCAGGATCATCTGCCTTGTTCTCTGTTCGTTCACGTCTTAGGGTGGTTGCCGTGCCCCCCCGCGCTACGTTGTGCCTCGCCTGGAGCTGCTGATGTCCCGCAAGACCGCCCGACCCTCCGCCGAACCCAAGCCTAAGTCGATCCAGACCAAGGAGGCGCTGAAGCGTCTGGCCGACCTGGCCAGCAAGCCGGTGGCCCCCGACAGGATCCGCCGCGAGGTCGAGGGCATGGTGAAGATCTGGCTGGACGGCGCCGGCGACGAGCGGCGGATCGAGCTGCGCGACAAGCTCGAGGAGATGGGCGGCGAGCTGGGCGAGGGCGTCGAGGCTGCCACCGAAGCCCTGGGCGACCTGGACAACGAGGACCTGGCCGGCAAGCGCCACGCCACGGCGGCGCTGCACGCGCTGCGCGCGGCCAAGGACGCCCTCGTGCAGGCGCGCACCAGCCTCTGATGCCATGGGCCAGCAGGAACCCCCCGGCGGATATACTGGCGCCGAGACCACCGGCTTTGTCTCGCCGGCGGGCGACAGCCTGGAAGGCCCCATCGACCTCGAGGTCGCGCTCGACCTGCGCCGGCCCAATCGCTACCTGGTCCGCGTCTCCGGCGATGCCTTGCGCGAGCACGGCATCCTGTCCGAGGACATTCTGGTCACCGATGCTGCTATCCCGCCCCGGGTCGGCGCCGTCGCCATCGTCATGCTGCATGGCGACGTCGTGGTGGCGCGCCTGGCGCTGAAGGACGGCACCTGGTGGCTGCAATCCGGCCGCCGCGGCCGCCATAGCGTCGCCGTGCCGGAAGATGCCGAGATCTGGGGCGTGGCGACCGCCCTCGTCCGAGATCGGATGTAGCGGCCATGCCCAGCACCTATGGGCTGATCGACGGCAATTCCTTCTACTGCTCGGCCGAGCGCGCCTTCGCGCCCGTGCTGCGCGGCGCCGCGGTGGTGGTGCTGTCGAACAATGACGGCTGCGCCATCGCCAGGACCGCGGAGGCCAAGGCGCTGGGCATCAAGATGGGCGATCCCTGGCATCTGATCCGCGAGCGCCGCGAGCTGCGCGACGTGCGCTGGTTCAGCAGCAACTACCCGCTGTATGGCGACATGTCGCGCCGGGTCTACCAGGTGCTCGCCGAGCGGCTGCCGCGGGTCGAGCCCTACAGCATCGACGAGATGTTCCTGGATCTCGACGTGCCGGGCGATCTGCGCCGGCTGTGCCAGGAGCTGCGGGAGGTGGTGCGCCGCATCGCCAAGATCCCGACCTGCGTCGGCTGGGGGCCGACCAAGACCATCGCCAAGCTGGCCAACGGCATCGCCAAGGATCATCCCGAGCTCGACGGCCTGTGCGACCTGACCGACCCACTGGTGCGGGCCGGCTGGTACGAACGCCTCGGGATAGGGGGCGTCTGGGGCATCGGCCGGCGCACCGAGGAGAAGCTGGCCCAGCTCGGCATCCGCAGCATCGCCGACTTCCTGGCGCTGGACCCGCGCATGGCCCGCGACCTGCTGACGGTGGTCGGCGGCCGGGTGCAGGAGGAGCTGCGCGGCGTCTCCTGCCTGCCGTTGCAGCTGATGGCGGCGCCGCGGAAGGGGCTGGCGGTGACCCGGTCTTTCGGCCGGCCCGTACTGACCTGGCGCGACATGCGGGAGGCGGTCGCCGCCTATGCCGCCCGGGCGGCCGAGAAGCTGCGGGCCGAGGGTATGGAGGCCTGCCACATGCAGGTCTTCCTGCACACCAACCCGCATGACGGCAGCACCTGGTACTCGGCACAGCGCAGCGCTCGCATCGAGCCGACCAGCGACACGCTGGCGCTGATCGGCGAGGCGATGCGGCTGCTGCCGCCGCTGTGGCGGGATGGCTTCGCCTACGCCAAGGCCGGGATCATGCTGACCGACCTGGTGCCGGCGCGGCAGCAGGCCCGGATGTTCCAGACCCGCGATCCTGTGCGTTCGGCGAAGACCATGGCGGCGCTGGATGCGGTCAACGAGCGCTTTGGCCGCGGCACTCTGCGGCCGCTGGCGACCGGCATCACCCGATCATGGGGCACCCGACAGCAGAAGCTGTCGCAGCGCTACACCACCAGGATCGAGGAAATCATGCGGGCGACTGCACTCTGATGTGGATCGAGCAGACCCATGGGATCAGGGCGGGAAAAGTTGCGCTGGGCAATAAAGCATTTCCAATTTCGGCACAGTCTAAGCGGGCTCATCCTATTCGAGTGATGAAGAAACTGGCACGACAGAGGGATGTTTGTGGTGCGGGAATTGTCCTTTTTTGCCACCGCAACGGTATATCAGCTCGTGACAATGTTGATCTTCATCATTGTTTGCTACGCCATTGTCGTGCCGGGCTTCTACTTCTTGGCCTGGATCTTGGATGTCGCGATGGCGCGCATTTACCAGCGGGGAAATGCGGTCGCACAGTCTGGCTCGGAGCCTCATCGCAACGTCATCCGCTGACCGACAGTATGGCATCTGCACGCGCTGCCAGATCAGGGCCGATATTAAAAGGTTATCGTGCAAAGAAGGTCGTCGGCAGCCGCTTCGAAGAGCAGCCATCACATCGCCAACAACTCTTCGACGACCTTGTGGAAGCGCCCATGGGCCACCGGGTGAAGCATCTGTGGGCGCCCCTGGCACAAAGAGTCTCCGCTACTCAGCGGCACATCATTGACCATCATCGAAGGTACGTTCTGCCGACGGAGACATTCCGCCAGCAGAGCGACGCGATGGTCGCGAAGCTGGGCATTGAAGACTACGAAATCGACGTTGCCAAGCAACAGGATGTCGAGCGCTGCGTCCTCGCTTGGAACAGGCCCCAAGATCGTCGCCCCCATCTCATGCAGAGAAAGAGCCAGCTCCATTGCCGAATAGTAGTTTGTCTCGACCACGAGAATTCTGCGGCCTCTCAACATAAAGCTGAAGTCCAAGATATGAGGTTCTTCTACCAACGCACCAATGCAGGTGCGAATTTTCACCATGCATGATTTTAAAGCCGATAAAACAACATGGGTTGGGCCGCCCATAGAGATGAAAGGCATGCACAGCATGGTGAACGGGAATTATCGTGCACGGTCGGCCGGCCTGGCGCGCGCCATCGCCGCCGCACCGGCCCCAGTCGAGCCGATGACGTCGTATGAGTTCAGCCAGGCGCTGCGCGTAATCCGCTGGACCCCCGGCGAGGCGGCCGAGCGGCTTGGCTTCGCGCCAAGCACAATCCGCAAGATGATCAGCGAATATGGTAGGATCCCAGAAGATGTTGCCGCTTGGCTGCGCCCCTATGCCGCCGAGACCGCCGCTTTGAACGCGCGGCATCCACCGCCGCAGCGCATCGGCCAGACCGTCCCCGCCAAGGAGCGCGGCCAATGAATCTTCGCCCTGTCTCCCCCCGGCGGATCGTCGAGACGCTCGACGCCCTCGACTGGATGCGCGCCAAAGGCGGCGAGGATCGCGGCCAGATGGCCGATGCCGCGAAGCAATGGGCGGACGGCCTTGGCCAGGTGCCCGAGGCCGTGGCCGTGCGGCTGCAAGCCGGCCCGCCCCAGTCATGACCGCGCCGGCGCAGGATGATGGTCCGATCACCCTGCCGCCGGCGGGGGGATGCCTGGGCGACTGGAAGGGCTGGTGGCTGCAGCTCACCTGCGACTGCGGCCGCAGCCTGCGCATGGTGGACCACCTCGCAGAGAGCAAGCGGCTGCCGGGTTGGTATCCCTTGCCGGCGGCCGTCTACCTGATGCGATGCCGCCAGTGCTACGGCCGGCCGAAGGCGGCGGAGCTGCAGCACGGGAGGCCGGTCGGCGGGCATGGCGCGCCCCATATGGGCCGGAACAGCCTGCGCGTGCCGCTGCTGGACGAGCTGTTCGGCGACTGACGCCATGGCGCACAACTGGAGCCACGAGAAGGTCATGCGCTACCGGCGGGCCGAGCCGGTCGATGACTTCATTGGGTGGATGCTGGTGGCCGGCTGCGCCCAGCACGGCGCGCGCGCCTGCCTGGTCTCGACCCTGCTGAAGGTGCCGAACCCGCCGACGACGCTGGGCGCGCTGGCTGGCCGGCTGCGGTGCCGGTTCTGCCGCACGCAGCCCGAGGGCGTGCTGCTGCGCAAGCACGACAAGGCGCCGGCCGAAGACAGCATCTGGCTGCGCTACCCGGCCGGCGTGAAGCCGGCCGAGCGCGTGCCCTGCGGCATGGAGCGGGCGGAGTGGTGGGGCGCCTATATCGGCCGCGGGATGCGGCGGAGGAAAATTCTATGAGCGCCATCGGGTTCTTCGAGCGCTTCGACCAGGCTCTGGCGGCGGTCACCGAGCAGCGGCGGCAAGAGCGCGCGGCGCTCGAGGCGGGGCTGCAGCTGGCGGAGGAGGTCCTGGGCGAGGTCTTGAAGATCCTCGACGGCTATGCAGTCGAGCTGGTCGGCCGGCTGGACGCCGTGACCGAGCACAGCGCCCATACGCGCGAGCTGAGCATCGAGGAGCGCGAGACGGGGGGCTTCCGCAAGCTGATCTATGCGCGCAGCGAGGATGGCCGGATCGCGGTCTATCAGCTGGGCCTGATCGGGGAGGAGCTGGAGCCTGAAAAGCACCTCATGTCCATGGGCGACCCGCAAGCGCTGTCAGAAGCCCTGGTGAGGGAGCAGGTCGAGACCTTCCTGCTGGCGGTGATCGCGGAGCGGCCCGACCTGGTGCCGGCGGCAGGCGCGTCATCGCGCCCCCAAATTGAAGGGCAGGCAGACCCCGAAGATTTCCTCGAACTAGGTCATTATGACCTGGCAAAATAGGTCATAATGACCTATAAGGGTCCTGCCGGCGGGAAATGGGTTCCGCTGGCATTCGGAGAAGACACGATGAAGATCGTGATCCGCATCCGGATTTGGAAGTGGAACCTCAGCTTCAGCCTGAAGCGCGGGTAACCTTCCAAAACTGGAGGTGGGCGGGTCGGCAGGCCCGCCCACTGCCAGTTACCCAGGGACCTGCGGCAGAGAGGAGGCCGTTATGAGTGACCTGAAGAACAGCACGGCGGACTTCACCGATGACGGGGCCTGGATGCGCAGCCAGCTGGAGCGCATTGGGGAGACCCAGGCGGGGCTGGCGCGCTTTCTGCAGCGCAATGGCGACAACCGGGAATTGACCAACATCGAGCGGAGCATCCGCCGGATGACCGCCGGCGACGCTCGGGTGTCTGGCGAGATGCGGGCAATCTTGGGCATCCTGCGCAAGCGGCACGAGCGGGCCGCCTACCAGGCGCAGTTTCTGGATTGGGACGATGTGGATGGTGTCCCGACCGCAACTACGCATGATGGATACACCCTGCGCATCACGCCGCAAAAGGGCAGTCGCTGGCTGGCCCAGGTGGACCACCATGGCACGGGCTATTCGGTGACCTTCCGCCCTTGGGAAGCGAGTGTGGAGAAGGCGAAGGCGGTTGCTATGTCGATGCTCGACGAAGCACGGCGCCGCCCGGAAACGGGGCGCTGACCGCCTGCCGCCGGCGCTTTACTGCGCCGGCGGCTTCGCTCTCTCCAGTCGCGCCCGAGCGTCATCATCGAGCCGTATACTGGCGTCTACTTCGATCCCCATGAAGCCGAGGTCGAGGCGGCGCGACCGCGTCACCGTGCCCTGGTCAGATAGCAGCCAAGGATTGCGCTTGGTGACCCAGCGCAGAAGCCAGAGCGGAGCACGGAAGCCGATCTGCATTCCGTCTACTTTCGTGGGGGCCAGACCAGCGGCGGCGGCAGACGCTGGTGATCAATCCAGGCGTCGACCCAGCTCTGCAGCAGATCGACGTGGCCGCCAAACCGCTGGTGCATCGGATGCCCGTCCATCAGAAGCCGATTATGCACGCCCTGCGACCGGATGGTCGCGCCGCGATACTCATAGATGACCCAGCCCTTATCATCAGGATTGATGACGCGGAGGCGAAGGTCTGGGATCATCGCGGACATGGCGAAGCCTCTTTCGGAGGCGAAAGCCCGATATCTCTCGCCAGCTGCATCAGGTCGAATTCACCGTCGAGCAGGATGCGGCCCGCTCCGCGGTCGGCGTCGACGTAGGGGGCCGGGCCATCCTGCTGCGCCTGCTTCTTCAAGGCCGCAACAATGCGCCGCGCGAGAGCCTCGAGATCCTCGGTCTGCGGCATTAGCCCCTCCATGGCGACTGGGCTTTCAGGGCGCTGTGCCGAAGCCGGATGATATCATTGGCCAGCTCGGCGGCTTCATCCTCGAGAAGCACCAGCGATAGATCCTCTGCGGCCCCGAAGCTTTCCGGGCGAAAGCCGGGGAGGCGCTGCGCCGCGGCGTCCAGCTTCTGCATCAGCGCCTCGAAGCTTGCCCGGCACTCGGCCGGCAGGTCGCGCTCTGGGCGGAGGCGCACCAGGTGCCGCACATAGGCCGCGGCCACGCCGGCTCGCCAGGGAGACGTATGCCCCCAACTCGAATGGAAGCCGGTCAGGTCGCTCAGCGCCTGCACCAGGATGGTGTTGCCTTGAGCAGGTTCGAGCATGCTTTGCATCATCCAGCCTTGGTGTTGCAGCCGGCCTATACGCGCAGGCGGCTTCACCGGCATTATGCGAAGAGCGGTCCTTCAGGAACAGCCAGCATGTCCAGCTTCTACGCGATGACCCGCAGTCAGCAGGCGATCCGAGAGCTGCTTTTTGTGACTTACGACAGGATAGGCAATCGGCCGCTCTTTATCGCCATCTACCCCGACACGCCTGCGCCCCAGGGGCGCGCAAGGAGAAAATATGGAAAATCCTCAAGTATTCATATCGTATAGTTGGACCTCTCAAGAGCATATTGATTGGGTTATGGAATTGGTCAACCAGCTAGCCGAGAATGGAATCACATCTATAATTGATCAGATCGATCTACAGCCTGGCGACGAAGCAAACGCCTTTATGGAGAGAATGGTTAATGATGAGAGCATAAGTAAGGTATTGATTATAAGTGACCGAAAATATGCAGAGAAATCCAATAAGAGAACTGGTGGCGCAGGAACAGAGTCACAAATTATAAGTCCGGAAATATATAAATCTAAAGAAAATAGTAGATTTGTTTGTATTGTTACGGAATTTGATGACGAAGGAAAGCCTTATATTCCGACGTATTATACGTCGAGGATATACATAAATCTTTCAGATCAAGAACGGTACTCGGCGGAACTGGAGCGTCTAATAAGGTGGATTTACGGAAAGCCATCATATCAGAGGCCAGTAATAGGAAACGCACCAACATATATCAATGAGGAATTATCGTCTATAGTTATACATACAACAAGCCGACAAAAGAGCTTTCTCTCTGCGAACAAGTCAGGGCGATCTGGTAAAGAAAATTTTTTGGGAGATTATTTAGAGACTCTTGCAAGCGGGCTCAGTGAATTGGAAATGAATGCGCCTGATATGGGAGCAGGCCGTCAAGAAGCTGAAAGAATGGTCTTGGACCAATTCAATGAGAAGATTCAGGATTTTATGCCGTACAGAAATGAATTTGTAGAGGTTTGCCGAGCTATTTCTGGTTCTCCATTCTCTGATGAATACGCGTCGCACATGCACAGTTTTTTTGAAGAGGCAATGAAGAGCACGTATCCGTCATCGGAAACTAGGTCATGGAACGAGATTCAGTTTGATGCGAAAAGGTTTGTTGCGTACGAGATGTTTATCTATTTTGTTGCTGCTATAGTGAAAAAGGAAAAATTTCAATACATACAGCCGGTGATTAAGAGGGACTTCTATGTGCCTCACGTTCAGCAAAGAAGCGCTGAAACTCTCTGTTCATTTAGCCACTTCCAACAAGAAATGCCCAGCATAGAAATATGGAACAGATTAGGTAAAACTCAGTGGAATTATCCCATAGCGCAGCTTTTTATGGAAAGAATTGAGGGTTCCAAATTCGATGTTCGAGAAATAGCAGAGGCGGATATGGTATTATACCTTCTTTCTCGATCTCATAAAACTAGCTACAGTTTTTGGCCTCCTTTTAATTGCGTCAACTGGAGAAGTCGGTCGCCGCTTCCGATATTCGCTAGGTGTAGATCAAAATTATATTTCGATAAATTGTTTGGATCAATTGGTTTAACAAAATCGGATCTAGAGGACTTGTCGGACGAGGTTAGAGCCTCGGGCGGGCTTCTTAGGAGAGGACACTTCACCATGTGGACCCTCGATAGCGCTTTGGATGTTTCCAGTTTAGCTTCCGCTCCTTGAGGGAACACGCGAAACCAGCACCTCTCCTGCGCGCTGGGCCTTTCCGCTAATGCCATAGGTGGTTTCGACCGCTTCGATCTCGAAGCGGCCGAACACCTCGCGCACGCCGGGCGTGTCGTTGAGGCTCAGCAGGAAGCGCCCCTTGATGCCGGCGAGGATCTCGGCCAGGCGCTCGAAATCGGCGCGGTCGAAGACACCAGGTCCATAGTCGCGCTCGCAGCCCCAGTAGGGCGGGTCCAGGTAGAAGAGCGTGTCGGGCCGGTCATAGCGCGCGATCAGCTCGGCATAGGGCAGGCGCTCGATGACGACGCCGGCAAGGCGCTCGTGAACTTCTTCGAGCACGGCTGCAAGCTTGGTCACGTCGAAGCGCGCGGGCGTGGCAGGCGCCACGCCGAAATTGCGGCCGCTGATCTTCCCGCCAAAGGCGGTGCGCTGCAGGTAGAGGAAGCGCGCGGCGCGCTCCAGGTCGGTGAGGGTGTCCGCATTCGCGGCCAGCAGGCGCTCGAACTCGGCGCGGCTGGTCAGCTGCCAGCGCAGCATATCCATCAGCGCGACATAGTGGCGCTGCAGGACGCGGAAGAGGTTGGCGACATCGGTGCTGATGTCGTTGATCACCTCGGCGCGGGCGCGGAAGGGCCGGCGCAGAAAGACGCCGCCCATGCCGACGAAAGGCTCGACATAGGTGGCGTGCGGGGTCTCGGCGAGGCGCGCGCAGATGCGCTTCGCCAGGTTGCGCTTCCCGCCCAGATAGGGCGCCGGGGTGCGAGACGGGGAGGCGGGAAGCAGGGTGGACGGCATGGGTTTTGTTCTCTATTCGTTCACTCTCCCGTGAGGGAGAGCGGGACGGTCTATCCGTGCGCAGGACCCACTCCTGCGCGGCTTGGCTGCTGGAACAGCCTTGCCCCCGCGCCATGACGGCGCGGGTCGATCAGTTGGCGGCGACGGCCGGCGCGACGGGCGCGGGCAGCTTGCCGAACTCACCGGCGATGATGCCGGCCAGCTTGTCGTCGGTGCCGCTGACGCGGCGGACATGCGGCGCGAACTCGTCGCGGATGGCCTTCACGCCCTCGGCGATGGCGGCGGCCTTCAGCGCGTCGCGCTCGAGGCCGATGGGCAGGTGGCCGAAGGCGTCATTCATGCGGCCGGCGACGCGGCTGGCAGCGCCCACCAGCTTGGCCAGCGAGCTGTCGCGCGCCTCGCGGCGCAGCTTGGCGGCCCAGAGGGCCAAGCCGGCGGCGCCCTGGCTCAGCAGGATGGTGACGGCGAGGTTGATCAGCAGAGCGGACATGGGCGGTCCTTTCAGGACGCCAGGCGCATGGCCTGGAAGGGCAGGGAGGCCAGCCGGCGCGCCCAGCCCAGGCCGAAGGTGGCCCAGGTGGACAGCGCGGCCATCAGGACGATGCGGCGGGCCTGAAACTCGATGGCGACGGCGGTGACCCGGTCGGGGTCGCCGTTGCCCACAGCGCGGCGCAGGGCGGCCAGGGTGGCCGGGCCGATCAGGCCATCGGCCGGGGTGCCGATGCTGGCCTGCAGCAGCTTCACAGCCGCCGCGACGCCGTTGTTCACCGCGCTGTCGAAGACCAGCAGGGCGAGCGCCGGCGGCAACTCGTCGCCGCGCACACGGTCCCAGTAGAGCCGGCGGTAGATGGCGCGGGCGTCCTCGAGGGTCAGCGCCGCGATATCGAGGGTCGGGAAGCTGGCGGCCGAGATGCCGAACTTGGTGCCGCGCAGCAGGCCCTTGTCGGGCTTGCCG
This sequence comes from Teichococcus deserti, assembly GCF_001982615.1. Classification (GTDB taxonomy): domain Bacteria; phylum Pseudomonadota; class Alphaproteobacteria; order Acetobacterales; family Acetobacteraceae; genus Pseudoroseomonas; species Pseudoroseomonas deserti. Next base: position 20,013 of record NZ_MLCO01000105.1, read on the forward strand.
CCGGTCCAGTTGCCGGGATCGGCGCGGTTGAGGGTGAAGCCGCCCTCATGCTCGAGCAGGCGGGCGAGGGCGTGGTCGAATGCGGTCACGGCTTGGCCTTCTTCAGGGCGGGCACCAGGTGCCCGAGGAGGGGCTCGATGGCGTCGGGCCCGATGCGCGCCAGCAGGGCGATGCAGAGCGTGGCGCCGCCGGCGGACAGGCCGGCCCACTGCGCCAGCGCCAGGCCGATCAGGCCCATGGCGCAGGCGGTGGGCACCTCCCAGAACAGGGTCCAGAGGATCTTGCGCGGCGTGACGGCCTGGCGGGTCGCGCGCAGCAGCAGGGTGGCGCGGCCGGCGAGCGCGGCCGAGAAGGCCCAGGCGATGTCGCTGGGCGAGGGCAGGGGGTCGAAGACGCTCATGGGTCAGAGCCTCGCGGCCCGGCGGAACATGCCGTCGACCTGGTCCTGGGACAGGCCAAGGGCTGCAGCGGCGCCGGCGATGAAGGGGTGGTAGCGCTCTAACTCGACGGCGTACTCGAAGGCGATCTGCACCTCGCGGCCGGCGCCGGCGATGTAGGCCTCGGTCTCGTCGAGCAGGCCGTCCTGCAGCAGCCCCAGGCGGAGCTGCCGCGCCGAGACGACGGGCGGCACGGGCTCGACGCCCAGGCCGGTGTCCTCGAGGCTGACGGGGATCACCGGCGCCGAGGCGCCAGCGTCCGCCACGGCATTGCGGAAGGTGTCGGGCACCGGGCCGCGGAACTGGCCATGCACCCAGAAGCCGGGCAGGGCGACCGGGTCGTCGATGGTGGAGGCGGCCTGGTCGAGCAGCCGGCCATAGACGGTCAGCGTGCCCACCTCCGGCGGGATCAGGGCGACGCCGTCCTCGACGGGCCAGGGGCATGCGGCCAGGAACGCTGCCCGGTCAGGGAAGCGGCAGAGCAGGATCTTCATGGGGCAGGGCCTCACATGGTCAGGGCGGCGGCAGAGGCGGCCTTGAGGTCGGCGCCGGTGGTCTCGACCGGCGCATAGGTGAAGAGCCCGATGGGGCCGTTGAGCTTGCGCGAACTGGCCGTCGACATATCGCCGAGGCGCAGGCCGTCAGCGGCGCTCGGCGGCATCACGCTGCCCCAGGCGGCCGAGACGGTGTCGTTGCCATTGACCGAGAGGGACATGCGCTCCTGGCTGAAGGAGTAGGCCAGGGTGTTCTCGCCGATCACCAGGCCGCCGCTGTCGAGGGTCACCGTCCCATCGCTGCCGGCCTCGACGCGGACAGCGGCGTTGAAGCGCCCGGTGAGCCGCATGAAGCTGGTGGTTGAGCTATAGGTGAGGAACAGGCCGAGCTGCTCGGCGGTGCTGGTAGCAAGGGGAAGGCTGTCGAGCCAGAAGCGGAAGACAAAGGTACCGGCCAGCCCGTTGAAGGCGATCCTCGCCAGGTCAGTGATCGTGTAGAGGTCGGCGGCGCGCGTCACCGGCGCGGTGGGTGATCCGACCGGCGGCAGCATTGGTGCGTAGGAGCAGAGGGCCGCCTTCTCCAGCGCGGGGATGTAGAAGCGGAAGGTCCAGTCGTAGGCCTGCCCGACGGCGAGATAGAAGCGCAGCTCGATCCGCGCTTCGCCCGGCGATGCCTCGTTGAGCTGGCGCGTGGAGCGCACCCGCTGCCAGCTACGGGTTAGCCCGAGCAGGTTCGACGGGAAGGCGGTCAGGCTGCGGATGGCCCAAGAGCAGGCCGGTTGGACGCCGGCCGCGGCCATGATCATGCCGGAGGTAGAGTACCAATCGCCCTGCTCAGCCGCAGCGACACCGGAGGCGAGATACATGCGGATGTCGCCATTGGCGATGCCGCGGGCGCGGATCTCGACGGCATTGGCGTCGCCCATTGGGATGATCCGCGTCACCTCCATGGTCAGGCCGCCATTGCTGGGCGCCGACATGCCGGTGGGCAGCGCGCCGACCGTGCTGGACGCGCCGTCGACCGCGAAGGTTCCGACGCGGGCACCTTCGCAGCGGGTGTTGCAGGTGTTGGTGGCAGCCTTCTGCGACAGAAGGCCCATGCTCTTCAGGGTCAGCGGGTCGAAGGTCAGCAGCGCGACGTTGTTGTTGGCCTCGCGGATCTGGCCGAGGCCATCGAAATAGCTGGCCTTGCTGGCGCGGCTGGTGGTGATCAGATCCGTCAGGGCATAGGCGCTCGGCATCGCACCGCTCCGCTGGGAATAGAGGACAGGGTCGGGCTCGGGGATGCCGCCCAGCAGGTAGCCACTGGCGAAGCGCGCCAGCAGGCCGGTGGAGCTGCGCGGCGCTTGGCGGGCCAGCAGCGCGCGCAGCCCGTAGGGGCGCGGCGTCGTACCCGGCGCCTCCTGGGCAACGGCGAGGAACTGCGATCCGGAAAGCGGCATCAGGCCTCCGTGTCGCCGACCAGGCGCGCGCAGAGGGTGGAGCCGTCGAGATAGACGTAGAGCTGCGCGCAGCCATTCGCCGCGATCTTGGTATGGCCGCGGGCATTGCGCAGCTCGATGCCGCTGACGCTGACCGTGGCGCCGACGCCGCGCCGGTTCTCGACCACGCAAGCGAAGCCGTTGCCGATATTCGCCGCCAGCAGTGCCGGGGCACCCGCGCCGGTCAGCAGCAGCAGGCGGTTGTTGTGCGTCGCCTGCACCAGGTTGGTCGCCGCGGTGATGGGCACGATCTGATAGGTCTGCGACAGCATCGCGTTGTAGGCGAGCGAGACCGCATCGCGCATGATCTGCACATCCGCGCCCACGGCAGCGATGTCGCCAATCAGCGCGGGAAAGGCGGTGACGTAGCCGCCATTCTCGAACATCGCCTTGGTGTAGGTGTTGTTGTTGATCGAGATGGGCCAGGAGGCCATCAGTTGATCTCCTCGACGGTGAGGCGCCAGGTCCATCGATCGGGACCGGCCGCGACGATGGGCGAGGTGTCCGAGAGGGCGCCGTAGATGGTTTGGCGAAAGCGCACCGCAGGCGGTGCATCGGGGTCGAGGCAGATCAGCAGCTCGCCGCTCTTGCCGAGGGCGCGGCTGATGGTCTCGGCGGTGCCCATGGCGTCGGCCTCGGTCAGCGCCTCGAAGGACAGCTCCAGCACCCGGTACTTCGGCCGCTTCTTGACGATGCGGCGGCCGCCGGCGGTGCGCTTGACCTCGGAGGGGTCGACCCAGCGAAGGTTGCCGCCCCAGGCGGCATTGACCTTCGGCGACCAGGCCCAGCCGCCGAGAAAGCGGCCGATCTGCAGGAAGCCATCCGGGTTGGTCGTGTCGTCGAGGTAGACGAAGACATAGCGGGCGATCCGCCCGACCTGGCCCTGCGCGTCCTTCGGGATGGTGTGCAGCAGCATGGCGCCGGCCGGATAGGCCGTGGTGTCGACCAGGTCCCAGGGAAACACGCCCCAGGGCAGGCTGCCCCAGACCACCGTCTGCTCCCAGGCCGGCACCCAGCCGCTGTCATAGATCGGCGTGCCGGCATTGGTGGGGCTGTCGGTCAGCACCAGCCGCACCAGGCCGGCCGTGGTCATATTGTGGTTGATCAGCGCGAACTGGCTGATCAGCGAAGGCCGGCCGCAATCGACGCTGAACTGCGTGCTGGCAAGGTTCACGTTGACAGAGCGGGCGACCCGCTGCGGGTCCTGGCTGGTCAGGTTCAGCAGGGGCAGGGGCGGCCGCCACGCGCCGCCGCTATAGGCGCCCGCATCGGTCGGCGGGCTCCTCAGCACAGATGCATTGGACACGGATTATCCCCAGAGGATCAGGCTGAGCGTGTCGCTCTCGGCGTCGCGGTCCAGCTCGGTGACGACGAAGTTGCGCCCGGCGGCGAGGCCGTAGCGGCTGTGGCTGATGCCCACCGTCATCCCGACGCGCAGGCCGGCGATGAAGTCGACGGTGATCTCGAACATTTTCCGCCGGGCGCCATGCATGGCAACGCGGCGCTGCGCCTCGCCGGCGGCGTCGGCCTTGTCGTCGAGCGAGCCGTCGATGCGCTCCTCGCGCGCCAGCAGGGACTGCGCGGCGACCGTGGCATCGGCATAGGCCTCGGTCAGCCACTCGGTGCGCAGCGCCTCGCGCTCGGCGCCGAGGATGGTGGCCAGGATCTCGCTGTCGTTGAGCGGGCGCCAGCGCCGGCCATAGCCGATGGTCTGCAGCTTGAGGCGGCGGGCCACCTCGCGCGGCAGGATCTCGTGGATGGCGTGCTCGTCGAACTCGAAGTCGGGCGTGGCCGCCGGCGGCTCGAGGCGGCCGAGCAGGATCCGGCGCGCATCGTCGCAGATCCACCAGGCACCCGGCCCGGTCGCCAGCTGGTCGATGGCCTGGCGGATGGTCATCTCGCCGCTGCCGTCGTACCAGAGCCCGACCCGCTGCGGCGCCACGGCATTCATGGAATCGACCGTGCCCGCGGCGAAGTCGCCGGCGGTGAGCCCGGTGCTCTGCCCCACCGCCAGCTGCGCCAGGTCGCCGAAGCGCCCGAGCCACTCCACCACCTGCACATCATCCACGCTGCCGGCGAAGGCGCTGTCGGCCGAGAAGGCGACCGTGGTGCTGCTGCCGGTCGCCCGGAAGATCTGCACCAGCCGGCCGGAGGCGACGGCGGTGGCCAGGGCGGTGCTGCCCACCTGCAGCGCCAGGCTGCCGGCAGAGCGGGTCACCATGACCTTGGCGGCGTAGAGCCGCCCGGCCACCGTGGCGACGGCCTGGCTGGCCGTGCCGGCGATGCCGGCGGCGCTGACCAGGCGGCCGCCATATTCGCTGGCGGTCGCCGCCGCCTCGAGCTGGACGTCCTGCAGCTCCAGCTGCCGGCCTGCGCCGGCATAGGAGGGCGAGCGGGCGGCCGCGGCGGTCGGCACCAGGATGGCATAGGCCGGATTGCTGCCGGCGGCGGTGACCGGCGCCGCCAGGGTGCAGAGATAGACCCCGCCGCCGAGCGCCGTGATGGCCGCCGTGGCGGCCGTACCCTTGCTGCCCAGCGCGCCGCTGGCCAGGTCGAAATTGGCCCAGGCGTTGCTGCCATGGGTCGAGCCGCCATAGAGCAGCTGCAGGCAGGGGGCGCCGGCGACCGCGCGGGCCTTGACCTGCAGGGTGGTCTGGGTGCCCGCGGCGAAGCTCACCGCCGCCGAGGCGAGGGTGTGCTGGCCGGTCGCCGTGCTCTCGGTCACCAGGCAGGCCCGGCCGTCGCCGTAGAGGCCGGGCGCGGCCACGCGGCTGGCGATGCCGGTCGGCGCCCAGCCGCTCTCGAGCGGGCTGTCGGAGGCCAGCAGCGCTGGGCTGGTCCAGCTCCACCCGCCGCCCAGCGTCCAGCCGGCGGCGCTCTGCCCCAGGCGACCGTTGGCCACCAGGTTGCCGCCGCGGCTGCGGCCGAGCACGTCGCCGGTGATCGGCCAGAAGGGCTGCGCGCCGATCCGCGCCTTGCCCAGCACGTCGCAGGTCACATAGCCATACGCGCCCATCGGCGCCGCCAGCATGGCCTCGCGGGTCGGGTAGTCCGGGCCGGCCACCAGCGGGCCGCCCTTGTCCTTCAGATTGAGGATGCCGCCGCAGGCCGCGTTGTCCCAGGCCACCACCAGATTGGCGGTGTCCTCGACCACCAGCTCGGCCTGCCGGGCGATGCCCAGCGTCATCGGCCGCCGGCGGTCCTTCAGCGTCTCCAGCCCCTCGGCGCCGCCGGTGCCGGCATAGCGCAGCGGCTGCAGCGGGTCGTCGAGCAACGCCTTCAGCGAGCGGAGCTTGATGGTCAGCTCGTCGCCCGGCGTCAGCGATTCCACCGTGCCGGAGACGGCGACGGCGAAGTCGGCCCAGACTGGGGCATCCTTCGCCGAGAAGCGCACCTCGAGGAGGCGGCCATCCCAGTCGAGGTCGGCCAGCGCGTCGAGCGCGCCGTCGCCGTTCTCGAGGGTCAGGTCGCCATAGTCGACATCGCCCTCGCCGCCGGCCTGGCCATCGGCGAAGAGGCGCGCCTGCATGGACAGGCCGACGCCGATGCGCCGATCCCAGTAGACATCGCCGGGGGTGTCGGTGGGCTTCGAGAGGAAGCCCACGTCGCTGTAGTAGAGCGGGCGCACCGCCCCGGCGGCGGCATCCCAGGGCTCAGCCCTGACCAGCCACGCCATTACTTGGTGCCCCCACGCTGCATCAGCGGTTCCCTCTTCCTTGCCATGCGGCGGTTGCTGTCGGCGGTGTCCTCCGCCGCCTCGGCGGTGCGCTCGGACGCTTCGGCAGAGCGCTCGGCCGTGGCCTGCGCTGCCTGAGCATCCTTGCTGCGCTCGGCGCGCAGCTCGGCCAGCTGGCGCTTCACCTCACGCAGCTCGGCCACCAGGTCGGCGACCGAATCGCTGCCGCTCGGCCGGGTGGGTGCCGGCGAGGGCAGCCGCCCCGGCGGTGCCGCGGCGTCCTCTTCCTCGACCAGGAAGGGCATCAGGATCCGCTGCAGGATCTCCTGCATCAGCCCCGGCAGGCCGGCGATGTCGGCCTGGACGCCCAGCTCGCCGTTGGCCATCCGCTTCAGCGGCAGGATGGCTTCGGGCCCGGCCTCGCCGAGCAGCCCGACATTTCCGCCCGCCATGGGGAAGAAAGTCGGCTCGTCGACGCGCGGCACGCCGCCCTTGGCGAAGGGGACCACGTTGCCGCCGGCGAAGGCGTTGCCCAGGGCGTTCACCGTCAGGGTGGTGCCCCAGTTGCCAATCGTCGTGTTGAAGTTGGCCGGGTCGTTCGCCGCGCCGCTGGCCTTCGGCGTGGTGACGCGGATGCCGCCCCACTGGCCTCGGGCCAACTCGCGCAGGCCATAGGTCCAGAGGTCGATGTTCCGCAGCCGGCCGTCCAGCACCGCCAGGGTCTGCGCCTGGGTGGCCGTGCTGCCCTTCATCGCCGACAGCAGATCGGTCTGAGCCTTCAGGCTCGCGCCGATCTTGTCGTCGATGCTCCGGCTGATCAGGACCGTCTCGGTGGTCTCGATCTGCTGGTCGACCGTGCGCGTGACGGTGCCGCCTGTCAGGACGGTTTGCCGCTCGGCCTCGGTCAGCTGGCGCCCGAGCTGCTGTTCGATGCTCTGCAGCACCGTGCCGCCCTGCGCCAGGCTGGCCTTCTCCGCCGCGGTCAGCCGCGCCCCCAGCGCCTCGGTCACCTCGCGGCGCACCGTGGCACTGTCGAGCAGCTCGGCCCGCTCCGCCGCCGTCAGCGTGCGGCCCAGCGCCTGCTCGATCTGGCGCGTCACCGTGTCGGCGCCGACCAGCTCGGCCTGCTGGGCAGCGGTCAGGCTGCGCACCGCCTGCACCACCTCGCGGTCGACCGAGCCGGCGGGGATCAGCGCGGCCTTTTCGGCCGCGGTGAGCTGCCGGCCCAGGGCCTGCTCGACCGACTGCAGCACGCTGCCGCCCTGCACCAGGCTGGCGCGCTCGGCCGCCGTCAGCGTGGCGCCGAGCCGTTGCTCGACGGCGCGCGACACCGTGCCGCCGGCGATCAGCTCGGCCTTCTCCGCGGCGGTGAGGTTCCGCCCCAGGGTTTGCTCGACCCGGCGCAGCACGTCCTCGCTGGCGACCAGCGCGGCGCGCTCCTTCACGGTCAGGTTGCGCTCCAGCTCCTGCCGGATGTTGCGCTCGACCGTCGCCGTGGCGACGATGGCCGCGCGCTCGGCCGCGGTCAGGTTGCGCCCCAGCTGCTGCTGGATCTGCCGCACCACCGTGCCGCCAGCGACCAGGCTGGCATCCTCGGCCGCGGTCAGGGTGCGGCCGAGCCGCTCCTCGACGCTGCGGATGACCGTGGTGGCCTGGGCCAGAGAAGCCTTCTCCGCCGCGGTCAGGACGCGGCCCATGGCCTCGTCCACCGTCCGCCGCAGGGTGGCGCTCTCCAGCAGCTGCGCCCGCTCAGCGGCCGTCAGCGTGCGGCCCAGGGCCTGCTCGACGGTGCGCACCACTGCCTCGCCGTTCACCAGCTGGGTGAGCTGGCTCGCGGTCAGCGCGCGCACCTGCTGCATGACCGTCCGGTCGACGGTGCCGGCCGGGATCAGCGCCGCGGTCTCCGCGGCGGTGAGCTGCCGGCCCAGCGCCTGCTCGACGCTGCGCAGGACGCTGCCGCCCTGCACCAGGCTGGCCCGCTCGGCCGCCGTCAGCGTGGCGCCGAGCCGCTGCTCGACGGCGCGCGCGACGGTGCCGCCGGCGACCAGCTCGGCCTTCTCGGCAGCGGTGAGGTTCCGCCCCAGGGTCTGCTCGACCCGGCGCAGCACGTCCTCGCTGGCGACCAGCCCGGCCCGCTCCGCCGCCGTCAGGCTGCGGCCCATGGCCTGCTGCACGGTGCGGGTCACCGTCGCCGTGGCGACGAGCGAGGCCCGCTCGGCCTCGGTCAGGGCGCGGCCGAGCTTCTGCTCGACCGTTCGGACCACGGCACCGGCCTTGGCCAGGGTGGCATCCTCGGCCGTCGTCAGCGTGCGGCCCAGCGTCTCCCGCACCACGCGGTCGATGCTGGTCGACTGCAGCAGGGCATTGCGCTCCGCCGCCGTCAGGGTCCGCCCCAGGGTCTCCTCGACCCGGCGCAGCACCGTCTGGCTGGCCTGGAAGCTGGCCAGCTCGCCGGCCGTCAGCGTGCGGCCGATGACCTGGTCGACCGTGCGGGTGACCGTGATGCTGGCCAGCAGCGTGCCGCGCTCGGCCTCGGTCAGGCTTCGGCCGAGCTGCTGCTCGACGGAGCGGATGACCGAGGCGGCCTGCACCAGGCCGTCGCGCTCCGCCGCCGTCAGGCTCCGCCCCATGGTCTGCTCGACCAGGCGGCGCACCGTCTCCCCCTGCACCAGGCTGGCGCTCTCCGCCGCGGTCAGGCTGCGCCCGAGCGCCTCCTGCACGCTGCGCAGCACCGCGCCGCCCGCGGTCAGCGAGGCGGCCTCGGCGGCCGTCAGGCTGCGCCCCAGCAGCTCCTGCACCTGGCGGGTGATGGTGCCCGACTGCACCAGCCCGGCCGCCTCAGCGGCGGTGAGCTGGCGGCCGATGCGCTGCTCGATGGCGCGCAGCACATCGCCGGAGCTGACCAGGCTGGCCCGCTCCGCCGCGGTGAGGTTGCGCCCCAGCGACTGTTCGACGCTGCGCAGCACCACCTCGCCCTCGATCAGCCGCGAGCGCTCGGCCGTGCTCAGCGCCCGGCCCAGGCGATCCTCGACCGTGCGCAGCACCGTCTCGGCCTGCACCAGCTTCTTGCGGTCGGCATCGGCCAGCGCGTTGAGCGTCTCGGTGATCACCCGGAAGGTGGTCAGCTCGACGCTGACGTCGATGCGCCCGCCGAGCTTCTGCAGCTCGGCCAGGATCAGCGCGTCATAGCTCTGCGTCGCCGGCAGCTGCTCGAGCTGCGAAAGGACCCAGTCGCGGCCCTGCCGCCCCTCGGCGGTCGACCCATACATCTGGTCGAGCGCCTTCATCAGGTTGTCGGCCGTGCCGGTGATCCGGCCCGAGGCCTCGACGTTGCCGCCGCGCGCCAGGGCCAGGTCACGGCCGAACTGCTCCTGCGCCGCCTGCAGCTGCTGCTGCGGCGTGCTGCCGCCGGCGGCGGTCGCCCGCATGCCGTCGACATAGCTGCGGATCGAGCCGCCCAGCTGTTGCCGGGCCGCCAGCTCGGCGGCCTCGATGGCCTTGGTGGTGCTGTTGCCGAGGCGCAGCATCTGCTCGGCCGCGTCGGCCGCGGCGTCGTCGAGCCCGCGGAAGGATACGGCGATGTCGCGCAGCTGGTCGGCGTTGAGCTGGTCCAGCACCGCGGTCATCTGCTGGTGAAACAGTCGCACGCCGTCGACGCCGGCCGCCTCGAAGGCCGCCCGGTTCTGCTCGTAGAAGGTGCGGACACCCTCGACGCTGTTGACATAGCCGCGCCCCTCGGCCTGCCGGCTGGTCTGCCAGTAGCCGGTCGCCACAGCCTGGTTGGCCGCCCGCTGCGCCGCGCTGCCGGTCTCCAGCAGCTGCTTCGCCAGGGTCACCGCGGCGTCGTCGATGCCGACGAAGGCCGTCGCGATGTCGCGCAGCTGGGCGTCGCTGAAGGTGTTCAGCACGGCGCGCATCTGCCGGTCGAACAGCGCTTCCGGATCCCGCCCGGCGTCGCGGAAGCTCGCCTCGTTGGCGTTGTAGTAGGAGCGGACCGCGGTCACCTGGTCGACATAGGTCCGGCCGTCCAGCTCGCGCACCGCGGCGTCATAGGTCGAGCGCACGGCATTCTTGGCCGCCTCGATGGCCTCGGCCTGCTTGCGCCAGAGCACATCGGTCGCAAGCCCCAGCTCCTCCGCCTTGGCGATGTGCTCGCCAAAGGAGGTGGTCAGCGCCTCGATCTGCTGGGTCAGCGCGCTGCCGGCTTTGCCCGCGCCAACCAGCGGGTCGTAGAGGTTCTTGACCCACTCGATATTGGCCATCGCCCGGTCGAGGTCGGCGTCGCCCGCATAGGCCTTGGACAGCTCCGCGGTGATCACCCGCGTCATGTTGTCGGTGCCGCCGCGCATCCCCTCGAGGACCGCCAGCGTCATGTTGCGGCTGTCTTCCTCCGGCCGGCTGTCCTCGCCGAAATGGGTCTGGCCGGCAGTCGCGCCGTCCAGCGTCAGACCCAGTGCGGCGATCTTCTGGTTGAGCGCCAGCAGCGCCTGGGTGGTCTGGGCGACGGCCTCCTTGTCGTCCATCCACTTCGACTTGCTGCCGGTGACCACCAGCTGGCCGTCCTCGTTCATCCCGTACTGGACCGAGGCCGCCTTGTGCTGCTTCTGGCCGCCGAACAAACCGCCGACCAGGTTGCCGACCATGCCGCCGAGCGCCGTGCCGATGCCCGGCAGGATCATGGTGCCCAGCGCCGCGCCGCCCAGGCCAAGGCCAGCCTGCGCATAGTTGCCCGAAATGAGGCCGGGCAGCGCAGCACCGGCGATGCCCAGGACGTTCGACAGGCTGCTGAAGCCGCCGAACAGGTCGCCGCCGCCGATCAGGCCCGGCGTCAGGCCGGGAGTGGGGCCGGCCGGCATCGACGCCAGCAGGGCATCGGCGCTGGTGTGCCCGAGCGTCGAGGCGCCGGCCGTGGTGGCCGGGCCCGAGAAGCCGAGGCTGCCGAGATTGGCTGCACCCCAGGCGTCCACCCCGATGCTGAGGCTGCTGCTGCCCAGGTTGAAGAGGCTGCTGATCCCGCCCAGGCCGCCGACGCTGCCCAGCCCGCCGCCTCCGGCTGCGGCCGTGGCCACGCCGCCGGCCGAGCTGGCCGCCGACATTGCGCCGCCCAGCGTGGTCCGCGAGCCCCCGAAGAGGCTGTTCAGCACCGGGTTCAGCACGCCCAGCTTCAGGACCGATTGGGCCACCTCGGAGAGGATGCCCTTGACGATGGAGCCGAAGTTGATCGCCTTGCCGCTGCCGTTGGTGAAGGCCTCGGTGATGGCACTGCCAATCCGGTCGAAGGCCTGCTCGCCGATCTGCTGCAGCTCGGAGAAGGCGTTCTGCGTGCGGGTCAGCTCGGCGCGGGCGGTGGCCACGTCGCCGGCCATCTGGATCGCGGCCTTGCCGGCTTCCGTTTCCGGGTCGCCGCCATTGGCGAGGATCTGCTGCCGCGCCTTCAGCACCGCCAGCTCGCGCTCGCGCTGCTCGGTCGAGGCGCCGACCAGCTTGGTCTCCGCCTCGATCATCTCCAGCTCGCGCCGCATGTCGTCGACGCTGCGGGCGGCGGCCAGATCGGCCTCAGCGATGGCCTGCTGCTCGAAGGCCGACGTCAGGATGCGGACATAGCGGTCATATTCCGCCGTGCCCTGGACCCCGTATTTCAGGGCCTCCTGCCGCGCCTTCATCTCGGCCGTCATGGCGCGGCCGGCGGCGGTGCTCTCGAGGTAGGCCTGCGCCTGGTTCCGGGCGCCGGTGATGTCGCGGTTGACGCCCGCCCGATAGGTCGTGAACTCGGCCTCGAGGCGCCGCATCACCAGCGCGCGGGCCTGGGCCTGCGCGGCATTGCTGGCGTGGCCTTGGCCGGCCTGCTTCACCGCCTCGTCGAGGGCGAGCTCGGCCTCGCGCAGCGCGCGCGCCGCGCCTTCGCCGGCCTCGGCCTGCTTCACCTGGTTGGTCAGGCTGTCCAGGAACTGGGCGGCCGGCCCTTCCAGGCCCTGCATGGCCTCGCCAATGGCGGCGAGCGCGTCGCGGTACTGCGCCAGCTTCGCCGGGTCGGCCTGCACCGAGGGCAGCTGCATTGCCGCCTGGATGCCCTGGCGCTGCGCCAGCAGCGTCTGCTGCCGGTACAGCCGGCCGCCCAGCGAGGCGGTCAGCTTGTCCGCGTTGCTGATGAGCTGGCTGCTGGACGGCGGCACCGTGTCGGGCGGCGTCGGCGGGAGGGTGCCCGCCAGATCGACCGGCGCCGGCGCCCCGTCAGCGCCATAGGTGCTGTCCCAGCCGCTGCGCAGCCCGCCGCGGAGCGTTCCCCTGCGCGTGCCGACCGTGTCGGGCGCGCTGCTGGCCATCCGCCGCGTGGCCTGAGCCAGCGCGTCGGGGATGCTCAGGATGCCGCTGACCAGCCCGCTGATCATCGAGATGGCGTGCGCCAGGGCCGAAATCAGCGCGCCGCCGATCAGCTCGACGCCCGGCCGGATCGCGTCCCAGGCCTCGCCGCTGCTCTTGGCCAGGCCGCGCCAGGCGCGCTCGAGGTCGGTCAGGTTGTCATCGGCGCCGGCGGTCGCCTGCTTCAGGCGCTCGAGGACGATGCGGGTCGCCTCGGTGCCGCGGCCCGCCAGCTCGAGCAGCTCGAGCTGCCGCACCAGCGCCCCGTTGAAGCCCCGCATCCCCTGGTCGGCGAAGCCCTGCGCCGCGGCCGAGGCGTCCTTGTAGGCCGAGCTCAGGCTACCGACCGCCGTCGCCAGGTCGGTGCCCATGGCCACGCGCATGTCCTGCGCGAGGCGAAGCGCCTTCTCCATGTCGTCGAGGTTGAAGCCGCGGGTCTGCGCCAGGGTCAGCGCGGCGTCGCGCGTCTCGCCGACGCTGGCGCCGCTGGTGCGCGAGACGGTACGCGCCAGGGGGTCGATCATCGGCGCGACGACGGCCGCATCCGTGCGGTAGGCCTGCAGCCGGTTCTGCAGCTCGCGCGTGCGCCGGTCCATCGTCTCGGCGGCGATGGCCGCGGCGCCGAGCGCGACCGCGATGGCCGTGACGCCGGCCACCATCGGATTGATGGCGCCGACGACCGCGGCGAAGGTGGCCTTCACGCCGCCAAAGATGTCGGTGATCTGGCCGCCCTGCTGCACCAGCACCTGCAGCGGCGGCATGCCGCCATAGAGCGACACCACCACGTCGTTGATCTGCGGCGCCAGGCGGCGCATCTGGTCGCCGGTCAGGCCCAGGCGATTGGTCGCGACGGTCGCCTCCTGGGAGACGCCCTTGAGGCCCTTCACCTGGTCGGCGAAGCCCGACTTCACCTGGCTGCGCAGCTGCGC
>NZ_MLCO01000106.1 GCF_001982615.1 Teichococcus deserti
GCCACCAGCACCACCGCGCCGACGATGCGCTGGCGCGCCAGCGCGCCGTCGATCGCCGCGTCCAGCCGGGCCTCCAGGCTGGACTGCGCCGCCGCCGGCACGGCCGCCACGGCCAGTGCGACGACGACGGCAAGAAAACTGGCCCGCATGCTCGATCCCGATCCCGATGACGGGCGGCAGGCTAGACGACGGGCAGGGGGTCTGCCCAGCGCGGCGCCGCTGGCGACGCGCGGACCGCGATGGCCGGCAGGCGCGGCGCAGTGCCGGGCAGCGGCGGCAGCGCCACCAGATCGGCCTGGGCGCGGCACAGCGCGGCGATCCCGGCCTCCTCGCCCGCCGCGGCATGGCCGAGCAGCAGCGCACCGCCATAGGCGCGGCGCAGCAGCGCCAGGTCGCGCGCCGGCGCCGCGGCCCGTGCCAGATGCAGCCAGGCCAGGCCATGGGCGCCGGCCAGCCGCGCCGCGCGCAAAGCGGGCGCGGGGTCTTCCGCGTCCAGCGGCGCGCGGATGGCGATGCGCAGGCCGATGCGCCCCGGCTCCCAGGCGGCGGACAGCGCGGCGAGCAGCTCGGCCAGGAAACGCAGCCGGCGTTCCGCATCGCCGCCATAGGAGTCGACGCGGCGGTTGCTGTCGGGGTCGAAGAACTGCTCGACCAGGCCATGGCCCGAGGCGTCGAGCTCCACCGCGTCGAAGCCGGCGGCGCGGGCGCGGCGGGCGGCGCGGACGAAGTCCTCGATGACGCCGGGGATCTCCTCCGTCGCCAGGGCGCGCGGCACCGGCAGCGGGCGGGGTCCAAGCGGCGTCGCAATCTCGCCCGGGCCGGCGAGGGCGGAGGGCGCCACCGGCCAGCTGCCGCCCAGCTGCACCGCGCGGTGCGAGCGCCGCCCGGCATGCCAGAGCCGCAGCGCGATGCGCCCGCCGGCCTGGTGCACGGCCGCGGCGATCCCGCCCCATCCCTCGGCCTGGGCCGCGTTGCGCAGCCCGGGCGAGAAGGCGCGGTCGGCACCCTGCGGCGTCACCCAGCAGCGCTCGGTGACCACCAGCCCGGCGGCGGCCTGGGCGGCATAGAGCGCGGCGCTGCGCGGATGCGGCAACCCGCCATAGCGCTGCCCGCCGAGCGGGGCCGGGGAGGCGACCAGCCGGTTGGCCAGCGCCAGCGCGCCGACAGCGAGGGAAGGGCGGGCGGGGTCGATGCCCTGCATGGCGAGGAACTCCTCGAAGGCGGAGACGGCGCGCGGCGCCGCATCGCGCAGCGGGGAGGGCGGCAGCGGCGGGCCGGCGAGAGCGGTGTGTCGGGGAGCGCCGCGGGCAGAAAGCCGCGGCGGGTCGTCAGGGACGACAGCGTGTCCGGGTCATGCGCAGGGCCTTTCCTGAGCGGGGGTGCCGCGGGCCGGCAGGCAGAGCCGGCATCCTCGGAACCCATTTCAACGATCTCCATGCGGGAGTTAATAAAGAACGATTTGATTTCGGGCATAAGGCAGCTCGCCGGTGGGATGACCCCTTCCCGGCGGTCATCGAGCCTGTCGCAGAGGGCGGACATCCCGCACCGAAGGCGCTTCTTTCGAAACCGCCGCGGCGGCATGTCCGACAGAGAATTCCTTGACCATTCCTCAAGGACGTCCGCATCGGCCCCGCCATCCGTCCCGCTGCCCAGGCCAGCGACTTCGTTTTCACTTTATATCACAGCATAATAGTGGATTATGTTTTGCACGAATCGGAGTCGCGTAAAGTGACGCCACCCCGCGAGGCCCGCGCCTCCCGCTGCACGGACGAGAACCATGAACCGTCGCCACTTCCTGGCCGCCTCCGCGGCTTCCACCGCCAGCCTGCTGGCCCGTCCGTCGCTCGCCCAGGACAGCCGCGCCCGCGAGCTGCGCTTCGTGCCGCAGGCCAATCTGAGCTCGATCGACCCGATCTGGACCACGGCGCATATCGCCCGCAACCATGGCTACCTGGTCTATGACACGCTCTACGCCATCGACCGGACCTTCGCGGTGCATCCGCAGATGGCGGCCGGCCATGTCGTGGAGGATGACGGCCGCCGCTGGACCATCACCCTGCGCGACCATCTGCGCTTCCATGATGGCGAGCCGGTGCGCGCCCGCGATGCCGTCGCCAGCATCCGCCGCTGGGCGCAGCGCGTCGCCTATGGGCAGAAGCTGCTGAGCCTGACGGAGGAGCTGTCGGCGCTCGACGACCGCCGCCTCCAGTTCCGGCTGAAGCAGCCTTTCCCGCTGCTGCCGGCGGCGCTGGCGCTGGCCGGGCAGCCGCCCTTCATCATGCCGGAGCGCGTGGCGCAGACCGACGCCTTCCGCCAGATCACCGAGGCCACCGGCTCCGGCCCCTATCGCTTCGTGACGGGCGAATACGTCTCCGGCGACCGCGCGGTCTATGCGCGGCACGACGGCTACGTGCCGCGCCCGGACACCGCCGCCGACTTCCTGGCCGGCGCCAAGCGCGCGCATTTCGAGCGCATCGAATGGCGCATCATCGCTGACAGCGGCACCGCCGCCGCGGCGCTGCAGGCCGGCGAGGTCGACTGGTTCGAGCAGCCGGATGCCGACCTGTCGCTGTTCCTGTCGCGCAGCCGCGGCGTCCGGGTCGAGGTCCTGGACCCCGCCGGCAGCAACGGCTTCCTGCGGCTGAACCACCTCCAGGCGCCCTTCGACGACAAGCGGGCGCGCCAGGCCGTGCTGCTCGCCGCCCGCCAGGAGGATTTCCTGATCTCCAACTACGGCACCGATCCGGCGTTCTGGCAGACGGGGACGGGCGTCTTCACGCCGGGCACGCCGATGGCGAGTGATGCCGGGCTGGACTGGGTGAAGGGCGGGCAACTCGACCGCGCCCGCGCGCTGCTGGCGGAGGCGGGCAGGGGATCGGCACCGGCCCGCGTGCTCGGCGCCACCGACATCCCGGCCATCGCCGCGGTCGCGCCGGTCGCCGCCGACCTGCTGAACCGCGTCGGCTTCGAGGTCGATTTCGCGCAATCCGACTGGGGCACGCTGCTGCAGCGCCGCACCTCGCGCGAGCCGCTGGAAAAAGGCGGCTGGTCCGCCTTCATCAGCGGCTTTTCGGCTTACGACTTCGCCGATCCCGCCACGCATCCGCTGCTGCGCGGCAATGGGCTCGACGGCTATCTCGGCTGGCCGACGGCGCCCGCCTTGGAAGCGCTGCGCGACCGCTGGTTCACCGCGCCCGACGAGGCCGGCCGCCGCGGCATCGCCGCCGAGATCCAGCGCCTGGCGCTGGAGGAGGTGATCTACGTCCCCACCGGCACCGGCCGTCCGCGCACCGCCTTGCGCGCCGATCTGCGCGACCGCGTCGCCGGCTTCCCGCTGTTCTGGAACCTGCGGCGCGCCTGACGCGCCGCCCGCCTCATGAGAGGGATCCGCTGCATGAGCCTGCACATCACCGGCATGATCTGGGCCCGGCCGACCTCCGATCTCGATCCGCAGAGCGGCGAGGCCTTCCAGCCCGACCACATCGCCGAGCTCACCCTGGCGCATGAGGCGGGCGGCTTCGACCGCGTGCTCGCCGGCTACTGGACCAATGCCGCCGACGGCTTCCTGGTGCTGGCGCATGCGGCGGCGGTGGCCAAGAAGATCGGCTTCCTCATCGCGCACCGGCCGGGCTTCGTGGCGCCGACGCTGGCAGCGCGCAAGCTGGCGACGCTGGACCAGCTGACCGGCGGGCGGCTGGCGCTGCATGTCATCTCGGGCGGCGAGGATGCCGACCAGCGCAAGGATGGCGACTATGCCGACCATGCGGCGCGCTATCGCCGCACCGATGAATTTCTTTCGGTCCTGCGTCGGACCTGGACAGCGGACGCGCCCTTCGACCACCAGGGCGAGTTCTACCGCGCGCAACAGGTCTGGTCCGATATCCGGCCCCGCCAGCCGGGCGGCATCCCGATCTTCTTCGGCGGCGCCTCGCCGGCGGCGATCGGCGTCGCCGGGCGCCACGCCGATGTCTATGCGCTGTTCGGCGAACCCCTGGCCGACACCGCTGGCGTGCTGCAGCGGGTGCGCGAGGGGGCGGCATCCGGGCGCGACATCGCCTTCTCCTGGTCGAACCGCCCGATCATCGCGGCGACCGAGAAGCAGGCCTGGGAGAAGGCGCATGCCATCCGCGAGCGCGCGCTGGCCAAGCAGCAGACGCAGGGCACGGCCGGCATCCAGGCCGGCCAGGCGGTGAACTCGCAGCGGCTGGTCGGGCTGGCGCAGCGCGGCGAGCTGCTGGACGAGCGGCTGTGGACGGCGATGGCCGGCGTGCTGGGCGGCCGCGGCAATTCCACCGCGCTGGTCGGCACCGCCGAGCAGGTGGCGCGCGCCATGCTGCGCTACCGGAAGATCGGCGTGTCGCATTACATCCTGCGCGGCTGGGATCCGCTGCCTGATGCCGTGCAATATGGCGCCGAGCTGATCCCGCTGCTGCGCGAGCTGGCCGCGGCGGAGGATGTCGGGCGGGTCAGTGTCGCGGCAGCCTGATTTTCCATAATGTCTATTATATGTGAAACTCGGTCATTCACAAAAGGCCCTTCCCGGTCAACGCGCGACGGCTCAAAGGCTTGGCTATGATGCGTTTCAGGCCGGACCTACACGACATCTCGGAGCGGCCTGGGCATCTTCGCCTTTGAGCAAGCGGGGTGCCGCTCGACTCCTTTCCTGCGGGCGACTTCGCTGCAGGTCCAGCCGCGTCTGGATGGCCATGCTACGCCGGCGCGGAATTGGTTTGTGAGGATTAGCCAAGATCAGCCTGGTCTGATTCAAGCTTCCCCGAAGGGGAGAGGCTTGGGTGAGGAAGCTGTACTGGCTGGACGACGAGGCCTGGGTCGGATCGAGCCGCACTTGCCGCGGGGCCGTCGCGGCGCGCATCGCCTGGACGATCGCCGGGTGATCTCGGGGATCGTCTACCTGCTTCAGTCTGGGGCACGCTGGCGCGATTGCCGCCTGACTATGGCCCCTACACGACGATCTATGCTCGCTTCCATCGCTGGAGCCGCCAGGGCATCTGGCACGGCCTTTTCGAAGCCCGCACCGGCCAGAGTGGCGTTTACTCGAGCGCTGCCATCGACAGCACTTCCGTCAAGGTGCATCGCTCGGCCGCCGGGGCAAAAGGGGGGCCTTCGCCCAAGCGACAGGCCGCGCCCGCGGAGGGCGGGCGACCGAGATCCACGGGCTGGTGGATGATCGCGGCCAGCCTCGCGTACTGCTCGCTCCAGGCAACACCAACGACATCACCATGGCGCATGCCTTGATCAGGGCAGCCGGTCCCATCAGGCGTCTGCTCGCTGACCGTGGCTAGGATGCCAACGACCACAACCTCCTGCCAGCGGCCCATCGACGACGACACCGTCGCCTGCCGAGACCGCCATCGCGTCGAACGCCTCCGGGCACGCCCCAAGGACGTCCGAAGGGTCGCAACCCGCCACGACAAGCTCGTCAGCAATGTCCTCTCATCAGTCCTCATCGCCGCCACCATCGCCTGCTGGGTCCATTGAGTCCGGACCCTTGGGCCCTGCCCTCCACCCGGAACCCGACTTCACAAACGCAGAGGTTCAACCGCTGAAAAAATAGCGATTTAGATAGACAGTTTCCCAGAACAAGCCAACAACCAGCCGGAAACCTCCAACCTTCTTGTTCCCTTTACGTTCTCTATGCTATTCGGGGCCTAGGGGCCGCTTCAGGGGTGAAGCAAGGACGATGACATGGACCTCGACGCAGCCCGCCTGCCTCGTGCACGGCATGAAGTGCTGGGAACGCACCTCTCCTTCTGGAGGAACCGGGTTGTGCGATCCCGATGCAGCCACCTGGGGCGTCCGCCCCATCGGACAATCGCGGTCGCTGACATCGCGGACAGCCGCGGTGACGTGACGCTTGGGTGCATGGCCGAGGGTACTCGCTACAGCGCCTGTGGAGCCACGGCCAGCGTCGTCGGCTTGGTCCTCCGATCGACTGTCGGCGACATCATCCAGCCGGTCCGTGGCCACGCCCAGCTCTGATGCCTGGCTCTGGCTGGCCGAATCCGATCGATCCGCTGTCCCACCTGGCCGCCTTCGCCGCGGCGTGCGGGCCACCGGCGACCATGCAGGCCGACGGTGGCCGATCTCCCCTCACCTCCTCCACCAGGCTGACGCCATGACCATTGATCGCCCGATCGACCAAGACACTCTCTACCGCATGCGAGAGATCATCCGGATCCGCCTGACCATGGAGGGCCGGACCATCGAGGTGGCCTGCGCTGAAGCACGCGGCTTCGGCGGAGCCAGGCACCCGAACGCACTGGCGGAGATTGAGGCTGCCATCACCTCGATCCTTCAGGATCTCGGGGCGCTCGAGCCGGCTCCCCCTACCGCTTCCGGCAAGGATGGTGTCACAATGGTCGCCGTCGAATGGTCGGCGCTGACCGAAGCCCTTTCCTACGCCATGCGCTTCGACGAGCGCGGCAAGCGGCGGTCGACGGCATCCGAGTTCATGGCTGCGATGGCCGCCGGCGAAATGACCCGACGGATCGAGGCGACAGGCTTCGTGCTGATGCGGCGACCGAGGCAGGTCGAGGACGTCCCGTGGAAGTACGACGTCCCTGGCGTGTCGAACCGCGTAAAGTGACCCCTCCCCCATGGCCCGCAACCTCTCCAAAGCCCAGAGGAAGCAACGCCGGCTTGCTGAGCATCTGACCGTTTGGCGAGGCTGGCTTCTTTACGGTCGGTGTGGTGGGCCCGGTGAGCACCGGCGCCATCCGCTGGCCGTTGACGACCTGCTCGCCCTGCCCAATCCACCACTGACTGTCGGTGACGCTCTCAACCGAATGCGCTGCGGGATTTGTGGCTGCAGTCCTGGTGCTGCAAGCATGAGGAAGACGGCCACCAGCCTGGTCTGGGTCGCGATCATCTATCCCAGGGAGATCGAGCCGCTGGATGAGCACGGCGGGCATGAAAGGCTGGAGTGGTGGGGCCGCTATTCCGGCGGCGGTGGGAAGCGGGCCGGAGGTTAGCGACGTGTGCGCCGCCATTCCCAAGGTGGCTGCCGCTCCGCTTCCGGCAGGCGCCGCCCTCCGCGGCGGCCAGCTGCGCAGGGCGGCAGCATCGGCGCCACGGCCTCGCCTGCGGCGCCGGAATGCCGGACAGTGCTGAAGACCTAGGCGTCGCGGCTGTCGGCGCCGGCAGCGATGGCGGCCTGCGCCTCGAGCTCGGCCAGGCGGGCGTGCAGCGCGGCGCCGATGCTGGCATGCGCCTGGCTGCCCAGCACCAGCCGCTTCGGCAGTTTTTTGTCGGTCATCGTCGACAGGATCGCGGCGACCGACCGGGCCACGTCGCCGCGGATCGGAAACTGCTGCTCGGCCAGGGCGCGCGCCAGCTGACCGACCACCGTGTCGGCATAGGGACCGGTGCTATCGACCAGGTCGAGCGCCGCGCCGAAGCCGGTGCGGGTCGGGCCAGGCTCGACCAGCATCATCTCGATGCCAAAGGAGGCAACCTCCTGCGCCACGGCCTCGACGAAGCCTTCGATGCCCCACTTTGTCGCGTGGTAGAGCGAGAAGCCGGGATAGGCGATCTGCCCGCCCTCCGAGGACAGCTGCAGCAGCCGCCCGCCGCCCTGCGCGCGCAGCCCCGGCAGCGCCGCCCGGATCAGCGCGATCGAGCCCAGCAGGTTTGTCTCCATCTGCCGCCGGATCTTTTCCTCAGGCAGCAGCTCGGCGGGACCGAAGAGGCCATAGGCGGCGTTGCTGACGACCACATCGACCCGGCCGGCGGCGAAGACCGCCGACACCACCCGCGGAACGGCCTCGGCATCGGTGACGTCCAGCGTGACGACGGCCAGGCGGCCAGGGTGGCGCTCGGCCAGGGCGTCCAGCGCGCCGGGCCGGCGAAGCGTCGCGGTGACGCGGTCGCCGCGCGCCAGCAGCTGCGCGGTGAGCTCGTAGCCGAAGCCGGCGGAGGCGCCGGTGATGAACCAGTGCTGCATGTCTTCCAATTCCCCATCAGGTCTGGGCCCTATCTGGCGGCATGCGGCAGGCAGCACTATGCGGCCAATACGGCATGCATTATCCCGTTCTGGCCATGAATGGGGGCGTGCCGTGGGACCGAAGCTGGCCGACCTGACCGCCTTCGCCGCGGTCGCGCAGCAGCGCAGCTTCCGCAAGGCGGCGGATGCGCTGGGCATGGCGCCTTCCTCGCTCAGCCATGCCATCGCCGGGCTGGAGCGGCAGCTCGGCCTGCGGCTGTTCCACCGCACCACCCGCAGCGTCGCCCTGACCGAGGCTGGGGAGCAGCTGCATTCCCGCCTCAGCCCGCTGCTGCAGGGGCTGGAGGAGGCGGTGCAGGAGGTCTCCGGCCTCGGCAGCGCGCCGCAGGGCATCCTGCGCATCAATGCGCCCGAGGCCGGCGCCCGGCGTCTGCTGCGCCGCGTGGTGCCGCGGTTCCGCGCCGACTTCCCCGGCGTGGTGCTGGACCTGGTGGTGGAGGGACGGCTGGTCGATATCGTCGCCGAGGGCTTCGATGCCGGCATCCGCCTGGGCGAGGCGCTGCCGCAGGACATGATCGCCCGGCCCCTCGGCCCCGAGGAACGTTTCTTGACGATGGCCAGCCCGGGATACCTGGCGGCGCGCGGCCGGCCGGAGACGCCGGACGCGTTGGCGGCGCATGATTGCATCGGCCACCGCATGCCCAGCGGCAAGCTCTATCGCTGGGAATTCGAGCGCCATGCCCAGGAGCGCATCGTCACCATCGAGAGCGGGCTGATCCTGAACCATCCGGGGCTGATGCTGGAGGCGGCGCTGGCCGGGCTGGGCATCGCCTATCTGCCGGAAAGCCTGGCGCGGCCGCATCTGGACAGCGGCGCGCTGGAAGCCGTGCTGGCGGAATGGTGCCCGAGCATCCCGGGGCTGTTTCTCTACTATCCCGGGCACCGCCATGTGCCGGCGACGCTGCGCGCCTTCCTCGACACGATGAAGCGCTGCGGCGATTAGCCCAGCGCGTCGATCGCCCGCCGCAGGTTGTCCCGCGCGACCGCTTCCGCCTCGGGCCCGAGCGCATCGCTGAAGAAGATCCGTTCGCGCGTTAGGAATGTCTGCAGCACGGCGCGACGGCCGGCGCGGTAGTCCGCCTCCGGCACATGCGCATATTCGCGGCGGATGGCGGCGTCATATTCAGCGAAAGCCGCCGCATCGCTGGCCAGGATCGCCAGGTCCAGGTCGAGGAACAGCGCGGCATCGGCGACCAGCGCGGCATCTTCCGTCACGGGAAGACGATGCGTCTCGGTCGCCAGGATCAGCGTTTCGGCGCGGTCCAGCAGCGCCGCGTCG
This sequence comes from Teichococcus deserti, assembly GCF_001982615.1. Lineage (GTDB taxonomy): Bacteria > Pseudomonadota > Alphaproteobacteria > Acetobacterales > Acetobacteraceae > Pseudoroseomonas > Pseudoroseomonas deserti. The sequence continues at coordinate 9,303 of NZ_MLCO01000106.1, forward strand.
AAGTGACCGGCCAGGAGACGCCGCATCAGCGCGGCACTTTGCGCCTCGTTGTCCCGCGCGCGCGGGTCATAGACGGCATCGTGGAACAGGATGGCGAGCTCGAAGGCGACCGGGTCACTCGGCGCCAGCGATGCCGCCCGCGAAAGCATCCCGGCAATATGCGGCCAGGCGTGATAGGCGCGGCCGGGCTCGGCGTAGCGGGCGCGCAGCTCGGCCAGGATCGCGTCGGGGATAACGGACACCGAAACTAACCTCCGAACAGGCGGCGGATGCCATTCTGCAGATGCTGCTCCATCGCGGCGCGGGCGGCTTCGGCGGCGCCGCGCAGGATCGCCTCGGCGATGCGGCCATGCTCGCGGCGCATCGTGGCGAAGCGGTCGGCATCGGGCATCGGCGCCAGCTCCCGCGTCAGGCGGATGCCGAAGCGGGTCTGCTCCACCAGCGACCGCATCACCGCCTGGTAGAAACGGTTGCCGCTGGCCTCGGCGACGGCCTGGTGGAACAGGACATCGGCCTCGATCGAGGGGCGGCCGGAGCGGGTCTCGGCCTCCAGCGCCGCGCGCGCCTCGGCCAGGCGGGCCAGCGCCACGGGATCGGCGCGGCGGGCGGCCTCGGCGGCCATGGCGCTTTCCAGCCCGCAGCGGAATTCCAGGAAGGCGCGGACATCGGGGATGTTGCCCAGCGGCCCGAACTGGATCGGCGGCAGCTCGGGGGGCGCCAGCGCGCGGATGTAGCTGCCGGAGCCCTTGCGGGATTCCAGCCGGCCCTCGGCGCGCAGCCGGGCCAGGGCCTGGCGCAGCACCGGGCGGGAGACGGCGAAACGTTCGGCCAGGGCGTTCTCGCCGGGCAGGCGGGTGCCCTCCGGCAAGGCCTCGGCGCGCAGCCAGGCGACCAGCCGGTCATAGACGGTGTCGCTCAGCGCGGGGGCCAGGTCGGGCTGCATGGGTTGGTTATGCGGCGTCGCCACCCCACTCCGCAACATGTAAAAACCTGTATTGGAATCAGGCCTTCGCGAGAATCTGTTTGACAAATCCCGGCCCCGGCCGAAGCTGCGCCGCAACCCCGAGCAACGGGGAGCGAGGAGAGACGCCATGCCCGAGCCCCGCCGCGGCCCTGTCGCCGCCATCCTGGCCGCAGCCCTCAGCCTGGTCGCGGCCCCTGCCCTGGCGCAGATGCCAGAGCGGCCGGTGCGCATCGTCGTGCCCTTCGCCCCCGGCGGCACCAGCGACATCGTCGCTCGCCTGCTGGCGCAAGGCGCGCAGGCCCATCTGCCGGCCGGCGCGGTGGTGGAGAACAAGCCGGGCGCCGCCGGCAATATCGGCACCGCCGAGGTCGCCCGCGCCCAGCCCGACGGCACCACGCTGGTGCAATGCACGATCGGCACCTGCGCGGCCAATCCGGCGCTGTACCGCAACCCGGGCTACGACCTGGACCGCAGCTTTCTTCCGGTTATCCTGACCGGGGCGGTGCGCAACGTGATGGCGGTGCGCCCGGGCCTGCCGGCACGGGATCTTGCCGGCGTCATCGAACTTGCCAAGAAGCCGGACGGGCTGAGCTTCGGCTCGTCGGGCGTCGGCGCCTCGAACCACCTGACGCCGGAGCTGCTGCGCGGGCGGCTCGGGCTGACATGGGTGCATGTGCCCTATCGCGGCAGCGGCCCGGCCATCACCGACCTGGTCGGCGGGCGGATCGACGTCTTCTTCGACAACCTGCCCTCGATCCTGCCGCATATCCGCTCGGGCGCGGTGCGCGCCGTCGCCGCCGTCTCCGAGCAGCGCATCCCCGAGCTGCCGGAGGTGCCGACCTTCGCCGAGGCCGGCATCCCCGGCATCGTCATCGACAGCTGGTTCGGCTTCATGGCGCCCTCCGGCACGCCGCCGGCGACCATCGCCCGGCTGAACGCCGCCTTCAACAAGGCGCTCGAGGACCCGGTGATCCGCCGCCGGCTGGAAGAGGCCGCGGTGGTGCCGCTGGGCGGCTCGCCGGAGCGCATGGCCGAGCATATCCGCCGCGAATCCGCCCGCTGGGGCGAGGTGATCCGCGCCAACAACATCAGCGGCGAGTGACGGGAAAAAGCATGTCGACAATCAAGGGCCTGCGCACGCTGCGCATCGCCGAGCGGCCGAACCTGATCTGGCTGGAGCTCGAGACCGACGAAGGCCTGACCGGCCTGGGCGAAAGCTTCCGGGGCGCCGAGGCGGTGGAGGCGGTGCTGCATGAGCAGGTCGCGCCCTGGCTGCTCGGCCGCGACGCGCGGCGGATCGAGGCGGTGTCGCGGCATCTGATGACGCCCTATCTGGGCTTCCACAGCGCCGGCGCCGAGATCCGCGCCGCCAGCGCCGTGGACCTGGCGCTGTGGGACCTGGCCGGCCAGCGCCACGGCATCCCGGTGCACGAGGCGCTGGGCGGCGCCTGCCGGACGGAAATCCGCGCCTACAACACCTGCGCCGGCTATGCCTACAACACCAGCGGCGTGGCGCGGCGCGACATCGGCGCCGGCGATGCGGCGATCGGCCCCTATGACGACCAGGTGGCCTTCATGCGCGATGCCGGGGCGCTGGCCGAGAGCCTTCTGTCGGAAGGCTATGCGGCGATGAAGATCTGGCCCTTCGACGTGCATGCGCCGGCCTCGGGCGGCCACCTGATCACGCTGGAGCAGCTGAAGATCGGGCTGGAGCCGTTCCGAAAGATCCGCGCCGCCGTCGGCGACAAGATAGAAATCATGTGCGAGCTGCACAGCCTCTGGGGCGCCCAGGCGGCGGAGCGGATCTGCCGCGGGCTGGAGGACTACGGCGTCTTCTGGGCGGAGGATCCGCTGAACAAGATGGACGATGCCGGGGCGCTGGCGGCGCTGCGCCGCAAGACCGCGACGCCGATTTGCGGCAGCGAGACGCTGGCCGGCACCGTCCCCTTCCGGCAGCTGCTGGCGGCGGATGCGATCGATGTCGTCATGCTCGACCTCGCCTGGTGCGGCGGGCTGACCGAGGGCCGCAAGATCGCGGCGCTCGCCGAAAGCCATGCCAGGCCGCTGGCGCCGCATGACTGCACCGGGCCGGTGACGCTGATGGCCGGGCTGCACCTGGCGCTGCATGCGCCGACCGCCATCTTCCAGGAGGTGGTGCGGGCGACCTTGGCCACCTGGTATCGCGACCTGGTCACCGATCTGCCGGTGATCCAGATGGGCATGGTGCAGGCGCCGACCGCGCCGGGACTGGGCACCGCGCTGTCGCCGGCGCTCAGGGCGCGGCCCGACCTGAAGGTCAGGGAGAGCCGCGCCAGCTAGATCAAGGCTGCAGCTGCACCCCAGTCCGCGCCACCACGGCGCGGAACTTTTCCACCTCGCGCACCATGAAGGCGCGGGCATCGGCCGGGGTGTTGGGCTGCTGCCACGGCGCGACGCCGGTATTGACCAGCTTGTCGCGCAGCGTCGTCTCGGCCAGCGAGTCCTGGATGGCGCGGTTCAGCACGGCGACGATCTCGGCCGGCATGTCGGCCGGGCCCAGGATGACGTTCCAGGTCTGCAGGTCGAAGCCGGGCACGCCGCTTTCCGCCAGCGTCGGGATATTCGGGAAGGTCGGAAAACGCTCCGGCCCGGTCAGCGCCACGCCGCGCACCAGCCCGTCGCGGATCTGCGCCGCCGCCGAGGCCAGCACCGCGACGCCGAACTGCCCCTGCCCCTGATGCACCGCCTGCACCTGCTGCCCGCCCGAGCGATAGGCGACATGGACCCAGCGCGTGTTCAGCATCGAGGCCAGCATCTCGGTCGCCAGGTGGTTCGGCGTGCCGGCGCCGGAGGAGGCATAGGCGTACTTATCGGCCGGCGCGTTGCGCATCAGCTCGGTGAACTGCGCCGCCGTGCGCACGGGGAAGTCGTTGTTGGCGATCAGCACCAGCGGTCCCGTTCCCACCACGGCGATATGGGAGAAATCTTCCACCGGGCGATAGCGGGTGCCGCCGATCAGCGCGCTGGGGGCGATGCCATGCGAGCCGCTTTCCACCAGCATGATGGTGTAGCCGTCGGCCGCCTGGCGGCGCAGCCACTCGCTGGCCACCACCCCGGCGGCGCCGGCGCGGTTCTCCACCACGATGCGGCCGTTGGGCAGATGCGCCTGCATGCGGTCGGCCAGCAGCCGCGCCGCGATGTCGGTCGAGCCGCCCGGGGCATAGCCGGTGATCAGGGTGATCGGCCGGTCGGGAAAGGCAGCCCAGGCGCTGGTGGCGGCCAGCAAGGGGACACAGGTCAGCAACGCCCGCAGCAGCGGCTTCAACATCGTCGAACCTCCCTTTTCGTTCAGTCGTGCCGGCCTCGTTGGGCCGGCACCGGCGGGAGGATAGACCGGGGCCGAGGCCGGCGTCGCGGTTTCGTTGCGATCCTGCCTCAGCCCGGCAGGAAGGCCTCATGGGTCGAGGTCTGGATGCCGCCGCCCACCACCGGCCCACCGCCGGCGACATGGATGCGATCCCCCAGCGCGACGGCGCCCAAGCCATGGCGGGGGGTGGGCATCGGCGCATGGCTCTGCCAGGTGTCGGTGGCGGGGTCGTAGCTTTCCATCTGGCCATGCACGGTGCCGGTCAGCACGCCGCCCTCGAAGCGGCCGGTCTCGCCGCCCATGGCCCAGAAGCGGTCCTTCAGCAGCACCAGCCCATGGCCGGAGCGGGTGGTGGGCAGCGGCGCCCGCTCCAGCCACAGGTCGCGGGCCGGATCATAGAAGTGGTGCAGCGCGGTGTTGTATTCGAAGGTGTTGAAGCGGCCGCCGACCACATGGATGCCGCCGCCATAGGCCACGACGCCGGCATGGTCGCGCGCCCCGGGCAGCGGGCGGCGCTGCGCCCAGCGGTCGGCCTGCGGGTCGTAGACCTCGTGCCAGGCGATGCTGGCGCGCTCGCCGGCGGGGTCGGTGGCGCCGCCGATCAGATGCACCTGGCCGCCGAGGATGGCGATGGCCGCCGCCCCGCGCGCCCGCGGCAGCGGCGCGATCGCCGTCCAGCGGTCGGCGGCGACATCGTACAAGAAAGCGCCGTCATGCGCGGCGCGGTTCTGCTCGGTGAAGCCGCCAAGAGCAAAGATCCTGCCGGCATCGGCGGCGACGGCCACGTGGTTGGCGCCGCGCGGCAACGGGGCCAGCAGGCTCCAGCGGTCGGCGGCCGGGTCATAGACATGGTGGTAGGGGCGGTCGACCCGCTGCTCGGCATAGCCGCCGAGGATATGCATGCGGCCTTCCCAGGCCGTGGCCCAGGCCATCTCGCTGCGCGGCATTGGCAGCGGCGCGCGGGCCTCCCAGCGGCCGGGCGGGCCGGCGGGGGCCGTGCTGGCCACCGCGCGCTGCGCCATCTGCGCCGGGGTCAGGCTCACCGGCCCTTGCCCGCGCAGTGGCGCCATCTGTTCGGGCGGCACCGGCATGCCATGATGCGGGTGCTGGGCGCGGACCAGGCCGGGCGCGGCCAGCGTCGCCGCCGCTCCGGTCAGCATCAGCCGACGTCGCATCGTCTCCGTCCCCTCCTGGAACGGCGGAAGAGTGTCAGACGCGGGGGCGGCCTTGCAAGGCCAGGACGCGGCCCAGCGCGGTCTGCAGCTCGCGCGGGTCGACCGGCTTGCGCAGCATGCCGGCGGCGAGCGCCAGCCGCTCCTCCGGCAGCTCGGCATAGCCGGTCAGGTAGATCACCGGCACGCCGCGCCCGGCCAGCAGCTCGGCCACGGGGAAGCTGTCGCGGCCGTTCAGGTTGACGTCGACCAGCGCCAGGTCGAAGGGCTCGGCCGCCTCCAGCACCCGCTTCAGCGCCGCGTCCAGGCCTGTCGCCGGGCCGACCACCCGACAGCCGAACTGCACCAGCATGGCGGTCAGCGCGGCGCCGATCATCGGCTCGTCCTCCACCACCAGGATGCGGGCGCCCTGCAGCACGGCGCCGCGGCCGGCCGCCGGTGGTGGCGCCGCGCGCAGGGTGGCGCCCGGCTCGGCGGACTGCCAGGGCAGCTCGAAGCGACTGGCCGGCAGGGTGACGCGGGTGGTCAGGCCCGCCGGCTCCCAGGCATGGCTGATCTGTCCCTCCAGCTGGTCGGTCACCGCGGAATCGATGACCCGCCGGCCGAGGCCTTTCCGCGCCGGCGCGCCGGCCAGCGGCGGTCCGCCGCGCTCCTGCCAGGTCAGCAGCAGCGTGCCCTCGGGCTGCGGCGCCCAGCGCAGGGTGACGGCCCCGCCGGGCCGCGACAGGGCGCCATGCGCGACCGCATTGACCGCGAGCTCATGCAGCGCGACCGCCAGCGGCTGCACCGCTGTCGGCGCCAGCAGCACCGAAGGCCCGGCCAGGTCGATGGCGGCCTCGGGCCCACAGACGGACAGCTCGCCCAGCGCCAGGTCGCGCAGCGAGACCTGGCCCCAGCCTTCGCGCGCCAGCAGCTGGTGGGCGCGGGCCAGGGCGGCGATGCGGCCGTCGACGGCGATGGCGAAGCGCTCGGGATCCTGCTTCGGCGTCAGCCGGATGATCGCCTGGATGGTGAAGAGGACGTTCTTGGCACGGTGGTCGATCTCGCGGGAGAGCTGGTGCAGCCGCTCCTCCGCCTGCTGCCGGGCGGTGACGTCATGCACCACCCCCATGAAGCGGCCCTGCGCCCCGTCGCCGGTCAGCGAGCCATAGGCCTCGAGCCAGCGCGGCTCGCCGTCGCGGCGCAGGATGCGGTGCAGGCTGCGGAACCGGGCGCCGTTGCGATGCGCGCCGAACCAGCCTTCCTTCACCGCCGCCAGGTCCTTGGGATGCACCAGGGCCAGCCAGTCCTCGACATGGCCGAGCAGGGCCGGGGTCTGCGGCAGGCCCAGCAGGTCGAAGAGCCGCGGCGTCCAGCGCATCTCGCCGCTGCCGATGTCGAGGTCCCAGCTGGCCATGCCGGCGCCTTCCAGGGCCAGCTGCAGCTTGGCCTCGGCGGCCTTCAGCGCGGCCTCGGCGGCGCGCAGCCGGGTCAGGTCGCGGAAGCGCACCGTCGCGCCCCCGGCGGTGGGTGCCAGGCCCAGCAGCACGTCGCCGCCGAAGGGCGCCAGCACCGCCTCCAGCCGCCGCGGCTGCCGCTGCGCCAGCACCTCCTTCAGCGCCTCCGACAGCGGCGAGTCCGCCAGCGACGGGAAGAGGGCGAAGAAGGGCTGGCCGGAGACCGCCTCGGCCGGACGCCGCCAGACGGCAAGCGCCGCGGGGTTGGCGAAGCGCAGCACGCCCTCGGCATCAAGGGCGAAGACGCCGTCATCCAGCCCTTCGAGCAGCGCGGCCTCGCGGCGCAGCTGGTCGACCAGGGCCTGGGCGGCGGTGACGGCGTCGATCATGCCGCGCGCCGCCTCGACCCTGGCGGGCGGCGCGGCGGGCGGCAGGGCCAGGGCTTCCGCCGCCGCTTCGGGGGGTGTTACCGGCGCGGAGGCGACGGCGCGGGGCTGGGCGCGGACATCGAGCAGCACCGCGGCCAGGCCGCCGGCGGCCATGGTCATCAGCCCGGTGAAGCCGGCATAGAGGAAGGGCCCGACGGCGCCGGCCAGCGCGGGCGCCGTCGCCACGCCGCGCGCCTGCAGCCCGAGCAGGAAGCCGGCGACCGCCCCCGGCGCCGCAGCGGCGGCCAATGTCGCCAGCAGCCGGCGGCGGCGCGCACGCAGCCGTGGCGCGGTCCGGTCAGCAAGCTCAGACGGCGTCTCGATCGGGCGCGGCATAGCGTTGCTCTTGGCGGTCTTTTTGCTTTCGCGCAACGCAAGCGGAGGCTTGAGAAAGGGCTTCCTGGGCCGCACGCGAGATCGTGATGATGCAATGCAGCATGATACCGCCGCCAGCCATGGCGGACACAACCGGGGATGGTGGCGGCAGGGCTTCACACAACGCCGGCGGCGCCTCCGCCGGCGTTGCCGCCTCCGTCAGGGGATATGGCGCAGCCAGGCCTCGGTGGAGAACTTCTTGGCGGCCAGCGCCTCGGCGGCGGCCTGCTCCTCCGGCGTGATGGCGCCGGCCACGCCGCCATGCAGGGCGACGAAGGTCTCGCGCATGCGGCGGATGATCTCCTGCCGCGGCAGGCCGGTCTGGCTCTTCAGCGGGTCGACCCGCTTCTGGGCGCTGGTGGTGCCCTTGTCGCTCAGCTTCTCGCGGCCGATGCGCAGCACCTTGACCATCTTCTCGGCGTCCATGTCATAGGCCATGGTCACGTGGTGCAGCACCGTGCCGCGCGAGAAGCGCTTCTGGGCGGCGCCGCCGATCTTCCCCTTGCTGCTGCTGATGTCGTTCAGCGGCTTGTAGAAGGCGTCGATGCCCAGCGAGATCAGCGCCTTCAGCACCCAGTCGTCGAGGAAGGCATAGCTGTCGGCGAAATTCATGTCGCGCACCAGTTCGCCGGGCGCATAGAGCGAATAGGTGACCGCGCTGCCGGGCTCGACCAGCATGGCGCCGCCGCCGGTGACCCGGCGCACCGTCTCGACGCCCATTTCCGCTGCCGCCTCCAGGTCGACCTCGTTGCGCAGCGACTGGAAGTTGCCGATGATGATCGCCGGCCGCTCCCATTCCCAGAAGCGGAGCGTCGGCGCGCGGCGGCCGGCGGCCACCTCCTGCGCCAGCACCTCGTCCAGCGCCAGGTGCATCGCCGGCGTCTGCGGCGGCGCCTCGATGATCTGCCATTCGAAGTCGCGCCAGGTCATGCTGCGGCCGAGCGCCCGGCGCACGGCGATGGCCACGGCCTCCGGGCTGAAGCCGATCATCGCGGCATCCGGCCGCAGGCCCCCGCGCACAGCGGCGGCGATGGCGGCGGCATCGGCGTCGGCGGAAAGCCCTTCCAGCGCGGCGCAGATATCGGCCAGCGCCTCCTCGGGCTCGAGGAAGAAGTCGCCGGCGACCTGGACCTCGGCGAGGCGGCCGTCGCGCTCCTCCAGGTCGACCACCACCAGCTTGCCGCCCGGCACCTTGTATTCGCCATGCATCACGCCGGTCCTCCTGCGTCCTTGTCGCCGGCAACCTGCGTCAGGGCCGGGGGAAAGGAAAGGGCCGCGATCTCCTGCAGCCAGCCGCAGAGCAGCGCCAGCGCCGGCGACATCTCTGTCTGGGGCCGGTCTCTCCGGGGCCGGATCAACCCGTAGCGGGTGCCGTCGGGGGCGAAGCCGCGGGGCGCCACCAGCCGGCCGGCGCGGAGCTCGTCGGCCACCATGGCCTCGGGCGCGAGCGCCACGCCCAGCCCGCCCAGCGCCGCCTCGACCATCAGGAAATGATGGTCGAAGACTTGTCGCGCGGCGGGGCGCGGGGCGGCGGAATGCGCCTCCAGCCAGGCGGTCCAGGCCTCCGGGCGGGTGCGGGCGCCGAGCGCGGCATAGGCGCCGGCCTCGAAGCGCGGCTGCATGGCCGGCAGCATCACCGGCCCGACGCGCTCCGGCATCAGCGGCAGGATCTGCCAGGCCGGATCGAGCGAAAAATCCAGGCGGCGGATGGCCAGCGCCGCGCCGCTGCGGGAGAAGTCGGGCAACCCGCCGCCGGTCGCCAGATGCACCTCGATCCCCGGATGGCGGTCGAGGAAATCCGACAGCCGCGGGATCAGCCAGCGCATGGCCAGCGACCGCTCGCAGGACAGCAGGATCGGCCCCTGCTCCGGCTGTTCCTTCAGTGTCCGCAGCGCGTCGCCGATCAGCGCGAAGGCCTGGGTGCTGGCACCGGCAAGAATCTCGCCCTCGGGGGTCAGGCGGATGCCGCGGCCGGCGGGCTGCAGCAGCCGGAGCCCCAGCACGGCCGAGAGCTTGGCAACGCGGCGACTGACGGCGCCATGGGTCAGCGACAGCGCCTCGGCCGCCGCCCGCACCGAGCCCAGCCGCGCCACGGTCTGGAAGGCGCGCAGGTCGTCGAGGGAGGGTATGTCGCCGCGGTCCATCGGTGATCTCCTATCACCGGTACCCGTCAGTTCAAATCGGCGGCGCACGCCGGACAGCGCGCTATGCTGGCGCGATGACCGACTTCATCTTCATGCTGACCCGCCAGGACCGCACCATCGCCGAGGCCGCCGGCCCCTGCGCCACGGCCCTGGCCTGCGGCGTGCGGCATATCGGCTTCAAGGATATCGGCCTGCCCTTCGCCGCGCTGCGCGACCTGGCGGCGCAGATCCGCGCCGGGGGCGCGACCAGCTATCTGGAGGTGGTCTCGCGCGACCCGGAGAGCGAGCGGCGCTCGATCGAGGCGGCGCGGGCGCTCGGCGTCGACGTGGTGCTGGGCGGCACCGGGGTCGCGGCGGCGGCGGCGCTGCTGGCCGGCAGCGGCCTCCGCTACATGCCCTTCCCGGGCCGGGTCGAGGGCCATCCCAGCCGGCTCGAAGGCTCGCTGGACGACATCGTCGCCAGCGCGGTGCAGCGGGCGGCGCATCCGGGCGTCGACGGGCTGGACCTGCTGGCCTGGCGCGCGACGGGCGACGTGCCGGCGCTGATCGCCGCCGTCTGCCGCGCGACCGCCAAGCCGGTGATCGTGGCCGGGTCGATCGACAGCCCGGCGCAGATCGCGGCGCTGCGTGCGGCGGGGGCGGCCGGCTTCACCATCGGCACCGCGGCGCTGGAGGGGCGCTTCCCGGCCGAGGGCCCCGGCCTGCCCGAGCAGCTGCGCGCCATCGCCGCCGCCTGACTCGGGTTCCACGCAGCGGCCGGCTATGCTGCGCCGCATGTTCCCGCCGATCGAACCACATGCCTCCGGCCAGCTCGCCCTCGGCGACGGCTTTCTCCTGTCCTGGGAAGCCTGCGGCAATCCCGCCGGACGCACAGCGCTGGTGCTGCATGGCGGGCCGGGTTCCGGGCGATCGGAGCGGGCGCGGCGCTGGTTCGACCCGGACCGCTTCCGCGTCATCCTGTTCGACCAGCGCGGCGCGGGGCGCAGCGCCGGGCCCGAGGATCTCGCCGCCAACACCACGCCGCATCTGATCGCCGATATCGAGGCGCTGCGCCGGCATCTGGACGTCGAGAACTGGCTGGTGCTCGGCGGCTCCTGGGGCGCGACCCTGGCCCTGGCCTATGCCCAGCAGCACCCCGAGCGGGTCACCGGCCTGGTGCTGCATGCGGTGGCCACCACCACGCGGCGCGAGATCGACTGGATCACCCGCGGCGTCGGCCGCCTCTTCCCGCGCGAATGGGAGCGTTTTGCCGCCGGCGTGCCGGCAGCCGAGCGCGAGGGCTGCCTGGCCGCCGCCTACAACCGCCGGCTGCTGCATCCCGACCCGGCGGTCCACCACCAGGCGGCGCGCGACTGGTGCGACTGGGAGGCCGCCATCCTCGACATCGGCCCCGGCAGCGCCGCGCAAAACCGTTTCGACGAGCCGGCCTTCCGCCTGCGCTTCGCCCGGCTGGTGACGCATTACTGGCGCCACGCCGCCTGGCTGGAGGAGGACGCGCTGCTCCAGGGCATGCCGAAGCTGGCGGGCATACCGGGGCAGCTGGTGCATGGGCGGCTGGACCTGGGCAGCCCGCTGGCCACCGCCTGGCAGCTGCACCGCGCCTGGCCGGGCAGCCGCCTGACCGTGGTCGAGCCCGCCGGCCATGACTCCCGCGACCCCGGCATGGCCGAGGCGATCTGCGCCGCGGTGGCCGCCCTGGCCGGGTGAATTCGCGGCCATCCAGGGCGCCCTGGCCTTCCCTGGCGCCGGCCGCCGCCCACCTGCCAGCAGAGCCGCCGCTTCCCGCGCCGGCCGAAGCAGGGGCGACTGGCATGGCTGGGATCGTGAAGGCCGCGGCATGGCTTGCCGTCGCCCTGCCGCTGCTGGCGGGGACGGCGCGGGCCGGCTCGGTCTATGACTTCGACCAGCGGCACGGGCGGGTGAATTTTTCCGTGGGCGTGCTGGGCATGTTCGACGTGAAGGGCAGCTTCGACCGCTTCATGGGGCGGCTCGACCTCGACCTGGCGCAGCCGGAGCGCAGCAGCGTTCGCGTCGACTTCCAGACCGGATCCGTCAGCCTGCCGGCGCCGGACCAGGTGGCGCTGATGCGCTCGGCCGACTACCTGGACGCGCCGCGGCATCCGGTGGGGCATTTTACCAGCACGGCGATCACCGCGCTGTCGCCGACGCATTACCGGCTGGAAGGCATCGTCGAGCTGCGCGGCGTGCGCCAGCCGCTGCAATTCGACGCCGAGCTGCGCGACCGCCATGTCGACGCGGCCCGCGGCATCGAGGTGGCCGACCTGGTGCTGAGCGGCGCCGTGCTGCGCTCGGCCTTCGGCATGGTGGCGGACCGGCCGCTGCTGTCGGACACGGTGCAGCTGTCGATCCTGATGCATCTGGAAGTGCCGCATGCCCCCTGAGGGCTGGAGCCGCGCCCAGCGCCGGCTGCATGGCGCCATCGCCGTCCTGGTGCTGGCGGCGCTGGCCATGGCGCCGGTGATGGTGGGGCTCGGCTACAGCCAGCTGCTTTTGAAGTTTCTTCTGTACCAGGCGCACAAGTCGGTCGGGCTGCTGGTGCTGCTGCTGGCGGCGGCGCTGCTGGCGCTCCATGCCGCGCGCGGCCGGCCGTCGCCCGACCCCGACCTGCCCGCCTGGCAGCGCCTGACAGCCCGGGCGATGCATGCGGCGCTGTTCGCGCTGCTGCTGGCCATGCCGGTGCTGGGCTATCTGACCGCGGCCTCGGCGCCGATCGCCATCCCGACCTTCTTCTTCGGCCTGGTCCCGGTGCCGCATCTGCTGGCGCCTGACGCGGCGCGCTTCGCCTGGCTGCGCGGGCTGCATGAATGGGCCGGCTGGTCGCTGGCGCTGCTGCTGGCCGGCCATGCCGGGATGGCGATCCGCCACCACCTTCAGGGCCGGGCGACCCTGCGGCGGATGTGGCGCGGCTAGCCCTTCCGTGTGGTCGCCGCGCGCGATCGATCCTGCTCGCTGAAGGGAAAGATCGACGCGCGGTCGAGCTGGCGATAGGGCAGCGTGGTCAGGTCGGCCGGGCCCCAGTCGGGGGTGTCGACGATGATGATGGCCTCGGCCAGCGGCTCGTAGACGGCGCGGAAATGCGTCTTCGAGCGCAGCACGATGATGCGGTAGTCCAGCGTGCGCAGGCCGAACTGGATGAACAGGTCCTCGTCCACGGTCAGCGTCGGCCGGCTGACCAGGCTGACCATCAACCCGCCGACATCGAGCACCGCGGCGACGCCCAGCTTGACCAGCCGCCCATGCATATAGGGGCCGGTGGTGTGGTATTCCTTCTCGCCGGCGAAGAGCACGCGGCCGGTGATGCGCACCGGCCCGCCGGCGCGCGGCGAGGAATGGCCGCCGACCTCCAGGGTGACGGTGGCGCCCTCCCCGGCGGCGGCGGCCTCGGCGGCGGCGCGGGCGTCCCAGATATAGGGCACAGCGGCGCCGGAGACGCCGCGTTCCAGCAGGGCGCGCAGCAGATAGGTGCTGTCGTTGCAGCGGTCGGCATGTTCCAGCAGCACGATCGGGCGGGTCGCCGTCTTCGCCAGTTCCACGGCGCGGTCGACGCCTTCCTCCATGCTGAGCACCAGCCCGTCATGCAGCAGGGCGTGCCGCGTGTCGTGGATGCGCTGGGTCAGTGTCGCGACGGCGCTTTCGGCCCGCGCGGCGTCATCCGAGACGGCCAGCACCGAGAAGCCGCCATTCGGCACGTCGGCATAGGAGAAGCCGGCGAAGACGGAGACGTCGAGATAGCCCGGCGCATCCTCCGCCATGGCGACGGAGTCCGAAACGATCTCGGCGAGCGGGGACAGGCCGGTGGCGCTGAAGATGCTGGGCACCATGACGCCGGGCTTGTCGAAGGCCATGACCGGCCGCAGCCCGTCCCGCAGCATGCGCATCAGGCAGCGCGCCGCCCGCGCGCCGGTCGCGCCGGTATCGGTATGCGGCGAATAGTGATAGCCGAAGATGGCGTCCGACAACTCGACCACGTGACGGTCGATATTGGCGTGGTAGTCGAGGCCGACGACGACGGGAATGTCGCGGCCGACCACGGCGCGCACCCGCTCGACGATCTCGCGGTCGGGGTCGAGGCGGGTCGGCGTGGTCATGGCGCCGTGCAGCGCCAGCAGCACGCCATCCACCGGCCCGGCCTGCTGCAATTCGGCGACGATGCGGTCGGCATAATGCAGGAAGGCTTCGTCGGAGGCCGGGCCGGCGGCGCCGCCATCGGCGAAGACGATCGGCAGGATCTCGGCGCCGGCGGCTTCCAGCACCTCGATGAAGCCGCCGCAGAGCGTGTTGGTGCCGCGGAAGCGGGCGAGCAGCTCCGGCCCGGCCGCCTCGATGGTCACGAATTCCTCCAGCGTGGTCAGCACCGAAAGGAAGCTGACCGATTCCTGCATGATGCCGCCGATGGCAATGCGCATGGGGGAGAGGCCTTCAGCTGCGGCGGATGTTCCAGGGGAAGGCGGCCGGGCCCGGCAGCACCCCGGTCAGGTCGGCGCGCAGCGCGGTCTTCTGCTGGTACTGGCCGAGCGGGATGACCGGCACCTGCTCGAAGGCCTCGCGCTGGATGGCGTCGAACAGGCGCTGCTGCTCGGCGTCGGTGGCGGCCTCCAGCCATTCGCGGGTCAGGCGCTCGATCGCCGGGCTGTCGAACCAGCCGAACCAGCCGGCGGCGCCCTGGCCGCGGATATTGGTGTTCAGCGCCGGATTGGCGATGGAGCTGCTCTTCCAGGTGGTGTGGAAGATGTTCCAGCCCCCCTTCTCCACCGGCTCGCGCGAGGTGCGGCGCTGCACGACCGAGCCCCAATCCATCACCTGCAGGTCGACATTCATGCCGAGCTTGCGCAGCAGCTCCGCCGTGACCTCGCCGAAGGGCGCGACCGAGGCCAGGTCGGTGGGGCTGAGGATGACCACCTTCTCGCCCTTGTAGCCGGCCTCCTTCACCGCCTGGCGGAGGCGGGCCATGTCCTTGACGCCGCTCATCGTGCCGCTGCCGGCATCGCGCACGAAGGGCAGGCCGGGCGGGAACATGCTGTAGGCATTGCTCCAGGCTTTCGCGTCGCCGCCGGTGATCAGCGCCATGTAGTCGCCCTGGATCACCGCCTGCAGCACGACGCGCTTCAGCGCCACATTGTTGAAGGGCGGCACCAGCGAGTTGAACCGCAGGAAGCCCATGAAGCCAAGCGGATCATAGGACTGCACGCGGACGCGGCGGTCGCGCTCCAGCAGCGGCGCCAGATCGGCATCGGCATATTCCCACCAATCGACCTCGCCGGTCTGCAGCGCATTGGCCGCCGTCGAGGAATCCGGGATGATCTTCCATTCCAGCCGCTCGAAATGCGCCTGCTTGCCGCCGCCGTTCAGCACCGCGGGCTCGGCGCGCGGGCGATAGCGGTCGAAGCGCGCATAGCTGACATGGGCGCCGGAGACGAACTCCTCCGCGACGAAGCGATAGGGCCCAGAGCCGATCATCTCGGCGATCGGCTTGTAGGGATCGGTCTTGGCCAGACGCTCCGGCATGATGAAGGCCGGGATCGGGCCGACGAAGGACAGCGCCGAGAGCAGCCGCGGGAATTTTCTCTTCAGGCGGATGACGATGTCGCGGTCGTTGGGCGATTCCCAGGCCTCGACCGCGGCGCCCAGCGTCTGGCCGAAGGTGTCGCGCTTCGCCCAGCGCGCCAGGCTGGCCGCGGCGTCCACCGCGCGCACCGGCGCGCCGTCATGGAAGAAAAGACCCTCGCGCAGGCGGATGGTCCAGCGCAGCCCGTCTTCCGACACCTCGTGGCCCTCGGCCATCTGCGGCGTCGGCTGGAACTTTTGGTCGACGCCATAGAGCGTGTCGAAGACGGCATAGCCGTGGTTCAGCGTGACGCCGGCCGTGGTCAGGATCGGGTCCAGCACGGCCAGATTGGCCTGCGGCACGAAGCGCAGCGTGCTGGCGCGACGGTCCTGCGCCAAGGCCGGCCGCGCGAGCGGCGCCAGCGGCAGCAGGGAGGCGGTGCGGAGAAGCTGGCGACGCTGCATCGGAGGCGCTCCTGGGAGGGGACGGCCGGCACGCATAGAAAATCGCCGGCAGCACGAGGGCTGCCGGCGATCGGTCAGGCGCTTAGCGGTAGGGCACGGCGTACATCAGGCCGCCGCGGTTCCACAGCCCGTTCAGCCCGCGCTGCAGCTTCAGCGGGCTGTTGGCGCCAACATTGCGCTCGAAGAGCTCGCCGTAATTGCCGACGGCCTTCACCGCCTGCAGCATCCAGTCGTTCGACAGGCCGAGGCGGCTGCCGAACTCGCCCGAGCTGCCCAGCAGGCGCTGCACCACCGGGTTGCTGCCCTTGGCCTCGGCATCGGCATTGGCGGCGGTGACGCCCGTTTCCTCGGCCTCGATCAGGCCGTAATGCACCCAGGCCACGATGTTCGACCACTGGTCGTCGCCGTTGCGGGTGAAGGGCCCGAGCGGCTCCTTCGAGATGGTCTCGGCCAGCACCATGTAGGCGCCCGGATTCGGCGCGACCGAGATGGCGCCGGCCAGCGCCGAGGCGTCCTGCGTCATGGCGTCGCAGCGGCCGGCGAAGAAGGCCTGGTACATGGTGTCTGGACGCTCGAAGACCACCGGCTGGAAGGTGATCTTGTTGGCGCGGGCGAAGTCGCCCAGCGTCACCTCATGCGTCGTGCCCTGGGCGACGCAGACCGAGGCGCCGTTCAGGTCGGCGACCTTGGTGACGCCGGCGTCACGCTTCACGGCGAAGCCCTGGCCGTCATAGAAGTTCACCGGACCCATGCGCAGGCCGATGCTGGTGGCGCGCAGGAAGGTCTGGGTGGAATTGCGCATCAGCACGTCCACCTCGCCCGACTGCAGCGCGGTGAAGCGGTTCTGCGCGGTCAGGCCGACGAAGCGCAGCTTGTTCGGGTCGCCCAGCACGGCGGCGGCGATGGCGCGGCAGTAATCGGCGTCGATGCCGCGATACTGCCCCTGGCTGTCCGGCAGGGAGAAGCCGGAAAAGCCGGTGCTGACGCCGCAGACCAGCTGGCCGCGCTGCTTCACCGTGTCGAGGGTGGCCGCCGAGGCGGCGGTGGCGCCGGCCAGCAGCAGGCCGGCGGCGAGGAGAATTTTTTTCATGACGGGCGTCCCGATGGAGGGCAAGGGGTTCAGGCCAGGGCTGCGTCGACGGCGTCGCCGAGCCGCTCGACGATCAACCCGATCTCGGCGGCGCTGACAATATAGGGCGGCGCCAGCAGCACGTGGTCGCCCGCCTTGCCATCCGCGGTGCCGCCGCCCGGGTAGCAGGCCAGGCCGCGCGCGAAGCTTTCTTTCTTGATGCGCTGGTGCAGGCCGCGCGCCGGGTCGAAGGGGGCGCGGGTCGCGCGGTCGGCCACCAGCTCGATGGCGCGGAACAGCCCGCGGCCGCGGATATCGCCGACATGGCGGTGGTCGCCGAAACGCTCCTCCAGCCGCTGCTGCAGCAGGGCGCCCATCGCCTTGACGTTGTCCAGCAGCCGATCCTCGCGGATCACCTGCTGCACCTCGAGCGCGGCCGCGGCGGCGATCGGATGCGCTAGATAGGTATGGCCGTGCTGGAAGGCGCCCGAGCCCTGCTCCACCGCATCGGCGATGCGACCGGAGACCAGCACCGCGCCGATCGCCTGGTAGCCGCCGCCGAGACCCTTGGCGATCGCCTGCAGATCGGGAGAAATGCCCTCCTGCTCCCAGGCATGGCGGGTGCCGGTGCGGCCCATGCCGGACATCACCTCGTCCAGGATCAGCAGCGCGCCATGGCGGTCGCAGACCTCGCGCACCGCGCGGAAATAGCCGGCCGGCGCCGGCACGCAGCCGGCGGTGGCGCCGACGACGGTCTCGGCCACGAAGGCCGCGACATTGTCGGGTCCCAGCCGCTGGAATTCCGCTTCCAGCTCGGCGGCCAGGCGCGCCGTGAAGCCCGCCTCGTCCTCGTCGGCGCGCTGCTCGCGATAGGCAAACGCCGGCGAGACATGGCTGAAGGCATCGGTCAGCAGCGGCGCATAGGGCGCGCGCCGCGCCGCATTGCCACCGGCCGCCAGCGCGCCGAGGGTGTTGCCGTGATAGCTCTGGCGGCGCGCGATGATCTTCGTGCGGTTCGGCTGACCAACCTCAAGAAAATACTGACGCGCCAGCTTCAGCGCGGCCTCGACCGCCTCGGAGCCGCCGGAGACGAAATAGGCCAGCGACAGGCCGCCGGGCTCGTGGCCGACCAGCTCATCCGCCAGCGCCTCGGCGGGGCCATTGGAGAAGAAGCCGGTATGCGCATAGCACAGCGTGTCGGCCTGGCGCTTGATCGCCTCGACGATGCGGCGGTGCTGATGGCCCAGGCAGGACACCGCGGCGCCGCCCGAGGCGTCGAGCACCTCGCGCCCGCCCTGCTCGACCAGCCAGACGCCATGCCCACCCACCGCCAGCGGCGGCGTCGTGCGCGAGGAACGGTGCAGCACGCGGCTGCGGTTGGCGACGGCACTCATGCGGGAAGTTCCTTGTCGGGGACGTATTCGGCGAGGGCGGCCAGCCGCGCCTCGGTCTCGCGCAGGCGGACCAGCGCGGCCTCGCCGCCCAGCGAGAAGGTTTCGGCCGCCAGCGCCTGGGCGATGGCCAGGGCGCCGGTCAGGCTCGGGAAGAAGCCCGGGCTGGTGGCGGCATCGAAGCGCAGCAGATGCGCGGCACCCTCGGCCACCGGCGCCTGCGGGGAATCGGCGATGGCGATCACGATGCAGCCGCTGGCCTGCGCCATGCGCGCGGTCAGCACGATCGGCCGCGAATAGGGCGCGAAGCTGACCAGCACCACGGCGTCCTGCGGCCGCAGCGCGCCGATGTCGAGATCCTCCGGCCCGGCGCCGCCGACCAGCCGCACGCCATCCGGGCGGAACAGCCGCAGCTGGTAGTGCAGCAGCTGCGCGACGCCGCGGCAGGAGCGGAAGCCGGCGACCCAGATGCGCGGCGCCGCATGCAGCGCGCGCGCCGCGGCGGCGATGGCGCCCGGCTCGGCGCGCGACAATCCCGCCGCATCGGCTGCCAGCATCTTTGCCGCCAGCCCGCTCGGCGCCGGGCGGGCGCGGACGCGGCCGGAGAAAGGCGTCTCGCTGCCGCCGCGCCGCAGCTCGATCAACGCGTCGCGCAGCGCTTCCCATCCCGTATAGCCCAGCGCCTGCGCCAGCCGCGTGAAGGTCGCCGGATGCGTCCCCGCCGCCGCGGCCAGGTCGCGCATCGAGCGGGTGACGGCGTCGAAGTCGTGCAGTGCCAGAAACCGCCCGGCCGCCTGCAGCCGCGGCGGCAGCCCGGGCAGGGCGCGGCGCAGGGCTTCGATCGGCGTCTCGGCGGCGGGGGCGCGCGGCATGGGACGAACGTTGCAGGATTCGCAGGGGCATGCAACACTTGTTGCATCGACGTCCGAAGGATGCCCCAGGAATGCGGATTGCCCTGATCCACGCGCTGCGCCATTCGCCGCCGCCCATCGAGGCCGCCTTCGCCCGGCTCTGGCCGGAAGCGCGGCTGATGAACCTGCTGGATGACAGCCTGTCGGCGGATCTGGCGCGTGACGGTTCGCTGACGCCGGCGATGACCGAGCGGTTCCTGACGCTGGCGCGCTATGCGGTCGGCACTGGCGTCCAGGGCATCCTGTTCACCTGCTCCGCCTTCGGTCCCTGCATCGAGGCGGTGCAGCGCGAATTCTCGCAGATCCCCGTGCTGAAGCCGAACGAGGCGATGATCGAGGAGGCGGCGGCTGCCGGCACGCGCATCGGCCTGCTGGCCAGCTTTGCGCCGTCGCTGCAATCCATGCCGCGCGAATTTCCCTCGGGCATCACGCTGGAGACCCAGGTCGCCGAGGGCGCGCTGGATGCTCTGAACCGCGGCGATGGCGCCGAGCATGACCGGCTGGCGGCGGAAGCCTCGAAGGCGCTGGCAGGCTGCGACGCCATCGCGCTCGGGCAGTTCAGCCTGGCCTCGGCGGCGCCGCTGGTGGCGGCGGCGACCGGCAAGCCGGTGCTGACCACGCCGGACAGCGCGGTGCGCAAGCTGCGCGGCCTGCTGCGGGCGTGACCGACCCCGCGCCCCGCTTCGGGCATCTCGGCAAAGGCGGCGTCCGGCCTGAAGCCGGTGGTGAGGCGTTTCTCGACCTGCTCACCGCGCCGGGCGGCGCACGGGTGGAACGAATCCTGTCGCGCGGCGCGGCCAGCCCGCCGGACTTCTGGTACGAACAGGGTTGGGACGAGTTCGTCTTCGTTGTTGCCGGCGCTGCGATCCTCGGCTTCCCGGACGGGCGCGAGCAGCGGATGGAGGCCGGGGGCTACGCCATCCTGCCCGCCGGGTGCCGGCACCGCGTCGCCTGGACCGATCCCGGGCGGGACACCCTCTGGCTCGCGGTGCACATGCCGCCCGCCTAGCGGCGCGACTTCAGCATGCGCCGCGCGATGGCCATGCGGTGCACCTCGGTCGGGCCCTCATAGATGCGCATCAGCCGCACCTGCTGGTGGAACAGCTGCAGCGGCAGCTCGCGCGTCATGCCCATGGCGCCATGCGCCTGCATCGCCTGGTCCAGCACCTCCTGCGCCGCCTCGGTGGCAAAGACCTTGATCATCGAGGCCTCGTCACGCACGTCGCCGCCGGCATCCAGCGTGCGCGCTGCCGCCTGCACCATCAGCCGCAGCGCATGCAGGCGGATGCCGGCATCGGCGATCCACCACTGGATGGCCTGGCGGTCGGCCAGCTTGACGCCGAAGGTCGAGCGGTTGTTGGCTTGGTCGATCATCATCTCCAGCGCCCGGGCGATGATGCCGGCGCAGCGGGCGCCGACCTGCAGCCGGCGGATGTTCAGCCGCAGCTGCATCGGCGCATAGCCGCGGCCGAGCTCGCGCAGCAGGTTGCCGGCCGGCACGCGGCAATCCTCGAAGACCAGCTCATAGGTCTTGCGGCCGCCGATCATGGCGATCTCGCGCTCGATGATGAAGCCGGGGGTGCCGCGTTCGACGATGAAGGCGGTCATGCCCTCCTCGCGCCTGCCCTCGCCGGTGCGCGCCATCAGGATGATGAAGTCGCATTGCGGCACGCGGCTGACCCAGATCTTGCGGCCGTTGATCACCCAGTCGCTGCCGTCCTGCACCGCCCGCGTGATCATGCCGGCCGGATCGCCGCCGGCGCCGGGCTCGGAGATGGCGATGCAGGACTTCATCCGCCCCTCGGCATAGGGGATCAGGTATTTCTCGCGTTGTTCCGGCGTGGCGACGGCCTGCAGCATGTGCAGGTTGGGGCTGTCGGGCGGGAATTCGAAGGGGGTGATGCAGCGCGCGACCTCCTCCTCGACCATCAGCCGGTCAAGGGCGGAGAGGTTCACGCCGCCCATCGCCTCCGGCACGTCGAGGCCCCAGAGGCCGAGCTCGCGGCATTTCTCCAGCAGCGGTTCCTCTTCCTCGGGCAGCAGCCTGTAGGCGCCGCCCTCGGCCTCGCGCTTCAGCACGCCGGCTTCCAGCGGCATGAGCTCGCGGGCGACGAAGCGCCGGACGAGGTCCTGCAGCATGCGGCTTTCATCCTGCATCATCATGTCCATCGGCTTGTCTCCTTCAGCCCTGCGCGATCAGCCCGTCGACGGCGACGACGCCCTGCCCCTCGCCACGGATGATCAGCGGATTGATCTCGGCCTCCGACACCATCCCGGCCGGTAGCCCGGCGAGCTGCGAGAGCGCGCGGATCGCCTCTGCCAGCGCCGCGACATCGCCGCGCGGCAGGTTGCGGAAGCCGGTGAGCAGGCGCAGCTCCGGGATGGAGGCGATCATCTCGCGCGCCGTCTCCAGCGTCACCGGCGCCAGGCGCACCGCGGTGCGGCGGGTCAGCTCGGCAGCCACCCCGCCGAGGCCGAGCACCACCACCGGCCCGACCTCCGGGTCATTGCGGAAGCCGAGGATCAGCTCCGCCACCCCCTGCTGCATGGGCGCCACCAGCACGCCCTCGATGTTCGCCCCGGGATGCGCCTGGCGGGCACGCTGCAGGACCTCCTCGACCGCGGCGGGGATCTGGTCGCCGCAACGGTCGAGGAGAACCAGTCCGGCCTCGGTCTTGTGCGCGATGTCGGGCGACAGGATCTTCACCGCCGCCGGTCCCTCGATGCCACGGGCGCCGGCGCCGCTGGCGACGATGCGGCTGCCGGGACCTTCGATGCCGAGCGCGGCGAAGACCGCGCAGGCCTCGACCTCGTTCAGCCGCCGCGCGCCGTAGCGTGCCAGCAGGGCGCGCGCGGCTTCCACCTCGGCGGCGGGCACCTCACGCGGCGCGCGCCAGGACAGGAAGGCGTTCAGCGCATCGGCGCAGCTCTCCGGCGTGCGGAAGCCGGCCACGCCGGCGGCATCGCAGATCGCCAGCGCCTCATCCGCCTGCGGTGCGCAGAAGACGGCGAGAGGCTTGCTGCCGTCATAGACCGACAGGATGTTCTCGTTGACCTGGGTCGGCCGCAGCCGCGCGGTGGAGCCGAGCACGGCGACCACGGCGTCGCAATGCCCGCTGGCGACGATCGCCTGCAGCACCGTGGTGTACTGCCCCTTGCCGCCGCCCATCGGCAGGTCGATCAGCGGCGAATCCGAGATCCCGATACCCTGCGCCGCCAGGCCTTCGCGCATGGCCGCCGGCGGCGGCGGCACCTCGATGCCGAGGCCGCCCAGCCGGTCGACCACCATGGCGGCGCCGCCGCCGGTGCCGGTCAGCACGGCGACGCGGCGACCCTTCGGCGGGCGGCGGCCCATCACCAGCCGCGGCAGCTCGACCAGCCCTTCCAAGGTGTCGACACGCAGGATGCCGTTCTCGCGGAAGAAGGTGTCGGCCAGCTCGTCGCCCCCCACCATGGCGCCGGTGTGGGAGACGGCGATGCGCCGCCCGACCTCCGACCGGCCGAGCTTGTAGGCGATCACCGGCTTGCCCAGCGCATGCGCCCGCCGCGCCGCGGCGGCCAGCGCCGCGGCGTCGCGCAGCGTCTCGAGGAACAGCAGCACCGCTTCCGTGGCACTGTCCTCGACCATCATCGCGGCCAGCTCGCCGACCCCCAGGTCGCATTCATTGCCGACGGAGACCAGCTTGGAGAAGGACAGGCCGCGGCTTCGGCAGCGCGACAGCAGCGCGCCCATCATGCTGCCGCTCTGCGACACCAGGCCGAGCGGGCCGGGCTGCAGCGGCTCGGCCTCGACGGCGGCGTTGTTGGTGATGGGCACGCCATCGGTGACATTGACCAGCCCCAGGCAGTTCGGCCCGATCAGCCGCACCCCGCCGGCGCGGGCAATGGCGACGATCCGCTCCTGCGCCCGCCGGCCCGCCTCGCCGAGCTCGGCGAAGCCGGCGCTGTAGATCGTCGCGACGCGGACGCCGCGCTCGGCGCAGCCGGCGATGGCCTCCTCCACCGCGCGCGGCGGCACCATCAGGAAGGCATGGTCGACCGGGCCGGGCACGGCGCGGATATCGGGATAGGCCGCCTCGCCGAAGATTTCCGCGCGGGTCGGATTGACCGGAATGATGCGGCCGGTATAGCCCGCCTTCTGCAGCACGCGCTGGGCCCGGGCGGTGTTCTTGCCGGGATCGGCCGAGGCGCCGATCAGCGCGATGCTGCGCGGGCGGAAGATGGCATCCGCCAGGCTGCTGGTGGTGGCGATCTGGTCCATGCGCGTCTGCTCCCTAGCGCCCCTGAAAGTCCGGCGCGCGGCGCTCGGCCATGGCGCGGCGGCCTTCGGCGAAGTCCTCCATGCGGCGCTGCCAGAGCTGCTGCTCGAACTCGCGCTCGATCGCCTGCTCGAAGATATCGGCCAGGCCGCGGCGCAGTGTGGCGCGCACGCTCTGCACCGCCTGCGGCTGCGACAGCGCGATCTCGCCGGCCAGCGCGATGGCCGCCGGCAGCACGGCCTCCTGCGCCACCAGCTCGTCGATCAGCCCGATCTGCAGCGCCCGCGCGCCGTCGATGCGGCGCCCGGTGTAGAACAACAGGGACGCCTGCTGCGCGCCGATCAGCCGCGGCAGCGTCGCCGACAGGCCGAAGCCGGGATGGAAGCCGAGCCGCGTGAAATTGGCGGCGAAGCGCGCTTCCGCGCAGCCGATGCGGAAGTCCGCCAGCACGGCCAGGCCCAGCCCGGCGCCGATGGCCGCGCCCTGGATGGCGGCCACCACGGGCTTCTTCGTGCGCAGCAGCCGTGCCGCCTGGCGGTAGAGCGTCTGGCCCGGCTGGTCGGCCGGCGTGTCCAGCCCGCCGGAATCGCCGCCCGAGAAATCGGCGCCGGCGCAGAAATGCCGGCCCGCGCCGGCCAGGACCACCACGCGGACCTCCGCATCGGCATCCAGGCCTTCCAGCGCCTCGGCCAGGGCGATGACCAGCCCGCGATCCAGGTGGTTGTTCGGCGGGCGGCTGAAGCTCAGCACCGCCACATGACCCTGGCGCTCGATGGAAAGCGGCGGCGCCGGGCGGCTGCCGGGCGGCATCGGTTGATCCATGTCTCTCTCCCGCGCGCCGGGGGTGCTTGCCTGCCGCCCCCGGCTGCTCTTATGGTTGTCCGTACAACGTGACAAAGCCGGGCACAAGAGCCCCGGCAGGGAGACGCCGCGATGAATCTCGCCACTCCGCATCCCACCGCCGCCGCCGGACAGCGCAGCGCGCCGGGTCCGACGGCCGCCCTGGCGGGTTTCACCGCCGCGCTGCGCTGGGAGGCAGTGGACCAGGCCGCCCGCCAGGCCGCGCGCCGGCACCTGATCGACACGCTGGGCGCCATGGTGGCCGGCGCCGGACAGGCGGCGACGCAATCGGGCCAGGCCGCGCTGCGTGCCGCGGGCGCGGGCCAGGGAAGAGTGCCGGTGCCGGGCATGGCGCCGCGCTACGACGCGCTCAGCGCCGCCTGGCTGGGCGGCACCAGCGCGCATGGGCTGGAGCTGGATGACGGCTACCGGCCGGGCTCGGTGCATCCGGGCGCGGTGGTGGTGCCGGCGGCGGTCGCCCTGGCCTTCCTGCGCGAGAGCTCAGGCGAGGAGCTGCTGCGCGCCGTGGTCGCCGGCTACGAGGCCTGCTGCCGCATCGCCGCCGCCAGCCATCCCCGCGCGCGCTGGCGCGGCTTCCACAACACCGGCACTGCGGGCGTCTTCGGCGCGGCGGTCGCGGGGGCCTCGCTGCTGCGCTTCGACGCGGCGGCGGTCGAGAATGCGCTGGGCACCGCCGCCTCCTACGCCGCCGGGCTGTTCACCTTCCTGGCCGGCGGCGACGTGAAGCGCACCCATCCCGGCCATGCGGCGCGGGAGGGCCTGATGGCGGCGCTGCTGACCGAGCACGGCCTGCCGGCGCCGCGCGGCGTGCTGGAGCTCAAGGAAGGTTTTTTCAGCGCCTATGCCGGGGGCGACACCGGCGATTTCGATCCTGCCGGCATCGACCTGATGCGCGCCGGCGGCGACCACCCGGACAGCGGCTTCGCCATCGCCAATTGCTACATCAAGCCGCATGCCTGCTGCCGCCATATCCATGCCGGCATCGACGCCGTGCTGGCGATGATGCAGGAGGACGGCGTCGCCGCCGAAGACGTGGAACAGGTCGATATCGGCAGCTATGCCATCGCCGCCGCGCATGGCGCGGTCGGCTGGAGCGAAATGACCACGGCGCAGATGAGCTTTCCCTTCGTCATCGCGACCGCCCTTCGGCAGGGGCGGGTCAGCCTGCAGGATTTCAGCGCGGCGCATCGCGCCGATCCGGCGACGCTGGCGCTGACCGACCGCATCAGGGTCGCGGTCGATCCCGGCTGCGAGGCCGACTATCCGAACAAGCGCAGCGCGCAGGTGACGCTGACCACGCGCGACGGCCGCAGCCTGCACCGCTATGTGCCGGAACCCTTCGGCGGCGCCCGCAACCGCCTGTCGGACGAGGGCATCAGCACGAAGTTCCTCGACCTGGCGGCGCCGGTGCTGGGCACCGCAGCGGCGCAGGCGGTCCTGGATCGCCTCTGGACCATCGAAACCGAGAAGACTGTCGGCCCGGTGCTGGCGGCGCTCGCGCGCTAGCCTTCCTCCGGCGCGCCCAGGCGCAGCGCATAGGCGAAGCGATCGGCCGCGGCATGGACGTTGTCGGTCGCTTCCAGCAGCCGCCCGTCGGCGGCCAGGAAGCGCCGGCGGATATGCAGCCCGGGCGCGCCGGGCTCGACCTGCAGCAGGCGGGCCGTCTCGGCCGGCAGGGCGATGGCGGTGATCTCCTGCAGCACCTCGGCGACGGCCACGCCCATGCGCTGGGCGATCAGGCGATAGGCCGGCGTGGTGGTCAGCTCGGGCAGCGTCGTCACCGCCGCGAAGTCGCCCGCCACATGCAGGGTGATCACCGAGATCGGCGGGCGGCCCTTCTCCTGCGGCCAGCGCAGGCCCTGCAGCTGCACCCAACGGCTGCCGACCGCGGCGCCGATCCGATCGGCCAGGGCCGCATCGGCGGTCACCGTCGCGCGCGACGTCACCTCGAGACGCGTGCGCGTCGCATAGCCCATGACGTCGGTGACCGAGCGCACCGCCAGCACATAGTCGCTGCGCGGTGCATCGGCGATCACCCGCGTCCCCACCCCCTGCGCGCCGGCAACCAGGCCGAGCTCGCGCAGCCGGCGCAGCGCCTCGCGCACGGTTGAGCGGCTGACGGCGAAATGCTGCGACAGCTCCTGCTCGGTCGGCAGCAGCGAGCCGACCGGGCGGCGCTTCTCCAGGATCTCGCCGGCGAGCGCCGCTGCGACGCTGGCATAGCGCGGCTGGGCGTCGCTGATCAGCTGGCTGACGGCGGCGGGCAGTCCGGCGGGCGCCGTCGCCGCGCGACGGAGTTTGGTTCTCGACATGCTCGGTTGACTCGCCTCCTGCGTCACAGATACGGTTGTCCGTACAAGAGCACAACGCCGCATCGCATGGCGTCTAAGTGCCATAGCGGAGGACCTCCATGAAAGTCTCGATCGGCCGCCGCGGCCTCGCCGCCGGCCTGGCCAGCCTCGCCCTCCCCGCCCTGCACAGCCGCCCCGCCTTCGCCGCCTGGCCGGAGCGGCCGATCCGCCTGGTCGTCCCCTACACGCCGGGCGGCAGCAACGACGCCGTCGCCCGACCCCTGGCCGAGGCGCTGCAGGGCATGCTGGGCAAGCCGGTGATCGTCGAGAACCGACCCGGCGCCGGCAGCACGCTGGGCGCGGGCTTCGTCGCCCAGGCGCAGCCGGACGGCTACACGCTGCTGCTGGCCTCGACCTCCTTCGCCACCAGCTCGACCTATCTGAAGACGACCTATGACGCGGTGGAGAGCTTCGACCCCGTGGCCCGGCTTTGCCTGGCGCCGATGCTGATCGTCACCAAGCCGCGCGGCTTCGCCGACATGAAGACCCTGGTCGATGCGGCGCGCGAGGCACCGGGCCGCGTGCAATACGCCATGGCCGGGATGGGCGCGGTCGGGCATTTCACCATGGAGGCCTTCAACGCCGCCGCCGGGCTGACGATGGAGCCGGTGCCCTATTCCGGCATCTCGCCGGCGCAGGCCGACCTGCTGGCGGGTCGGGTCGACATCATGGTCACCACCATGGCCTCGATCAGCAACCTGGTCAGCAGCGGCCAGGTCCCCGTCATCGCCTATACCAGCAGCCAGCGAATGGAGGATGCGCCGCAGGTGCCGACGGTGCGCGAGGCGACGGGCATCGACTTCGCCGTCGATGTCTGGTGGGGCGTGCTGGCGCCGAAGGGCACGCCGGCCGCGGTGCGGCAGACGCTGAACCAGGCGATCAGCCGCATCGTCGGCACCGACAGCTACCGCAGGTTCCTGGCGGTGGAAGGGGCGAAGCCGATGCCGCAGGGCACCGAGGAATTCGGCCGCTTCGTCGCCGGCGACATCGCCCGCTGGCGCAAGCTGGCCCAGGACTCCAACATCCGCGCCGGCTAGCCGGGCGCTTCCTCCCCGGCCTGCGCCGCGCCGTGATAGGCATGCGGCGTGCGGCCGAAGCTGCGGCGGAACAGCGCGATGAAGAAGCTGACATTGCTGTAGCCGAGGTCGAGCGCCACGCTGGTCACCGAGGCGCCTTCGGCCAGCCGCTCCAGCGCCCGCATCAGCCGCAGCCGCTGCACCCATTCGGTGAAGCTGAAGCCGGTCTCCTGCACGAAGCGGCGGCTCAGGCTGCGCGGCGCGATGCCGGCCCAGGCCGCCCAGTCCTCCATCCGCTGCCGCGCGGCGGGGTCCGCGGCCAGCGCCTGGGCAATGCGCAGCAACCGGGCATCCTGCGGCATCGGCAGGCCGAAGGGAGCGGCCGGGGCATGGGCGATCTCGTCCAGGATGACGGCGGCCAGATGCGCCCGCGCGCCTTCGGGCGGCGCCTGCTTCCATTCGGCGGCGCGCAGCGCCGCGGCCTGCAGCAGCGGCGAGACGCGGATGATGCGGGGCGTCGCCGGCAGCCCGGCGCAGGCGGCCTCGGCGACATAGAGGCTCCAGCCCTGGTAGTCGCCATGCGACTGCACCGAATGCGGGTGGTGCGGCGGCAGCCAGACGGCATGGGCGGCGGGGACGCACCAGTTGCCTGCGCCCGTGCCGACGGTGATCAGCCCGCGGCCGCAGCCCAGCAATTGCCCCTTGGCATGGTGATGCCTGGGCGTCACCCGCGCCGGGCCATGGCCGCCGGCGGCCGCGGCCAGCAGCGCATCGCCCTGGATGGCGCGCTGCAGCTTTTCCCTCAGCATGGCGGCATCCGGCTATCTTCTGGCGCCAGCCGCGGAGCGCGGGACAGCGTCGCCATCCTATCGTCACCCCTGGTGCCGCAGGAGGGGATGCCGCCATGGATGACCGCTGGACCGATGCAGCCTGGGCGGCCGAGCCCGCCGATCTCGCCACGCTCTACGCGCCGCCCGATCCGCGCATCCTGAAGAACGTCAAGGCAGAGCTCACGCCCTTCCATGCCGATTACCTGAAGCTGGCGACCTTCTTCGTGCTGGCCACGGGGCGGGAGGG
>NZ_MLCO01000107.1 GCF_001982615.1 Teichococcus deserti
ATCAGAGCCAGAGCCAGAGCCGCCCATGACCCGCCCGACCCATTACCTGCTGCGGATGCTGGTCTTCCTCGCCGCCGTGCTGGCGCTCTGCGCGCTGCTCTCGGGCGAGCTGGCCAATGCCTTCGCCGCCAACCCGCTGCTGAACGCCGTGATCCTCGGCGTGCTGCTGCTGGGCGTGGCCTGGAACATCCGCCAGGTGATGAGCCTGAAGCCCGAGGTCGAATGGCTGGAAGGCTTCCGCGCCCCCAAGCCCGGCGCCGCCGCCCGGCCGGAGCCGCGGCTGCTGGCGCCGATGGCCTCCATGATCGCGGCGCGGCGCGGCGACCGGCTGTCGCTCTCGGCCCCCGTCATGCGCAGCCTGCTGGACGGCATCGGCTCCCGCCTGGACGAGAGCCGCGAGCTGTCGCGCTACATGACCGGGCTGTCGATCTTCCTGGGCCTCCTCGGCACCTTCTGGGGCCTGATCCTGACCATCGGCGCCGTCGCCGAGGTCATCAACTCGATGTCGGTCGGCTCCGGTGACCTGAACCAGCTGTTCAACCAGCTGAAGTCGGGCCTGGCGCAGCCGCTGGCCGGCATGGGCATCGCCTTCTCCTCCTCGATGCTGGGCCTCGCCGGCGCGCTGGTGCTGGGTTTTCTCGACCTGACCGCGGGCCAGGCACAGAGCCGCTTCTACTCGGAGCTGGAAGAGTGGCTGGCCGGCGTCACCCGCCTCTCCTCGGGCGTGCTGGGCGGCGACGGCGAGGGCTCCGGCGGCTCCATCCCCGCCTATGTCCAGGCGCTGCTGGAGCAGACCGCCGAGAACCTCGAGAACCTGCAGCGCATCATGGCGCGCGGCGAAGAGGGCCGCGCCGCCTCGGCCCAGGCGCTGCACACCCTGACCGACCGGCTGTCGATCATGGCCGACCAGATGCGCGCCAACCAGGTGCTGATGCAGCGCATGGCCGAGGCCCAGTCCGGCCTGGCCCCCGCCATCGCCCGCCTCACCGAGGCCCAGGCGCATGCCGCCCAGGTCGCCGCCCATGCGCCCTCGGCCATCGACGACGCCTCGCGCGCGCATCTGCGCAACATCGAGGTCTACCTGGCGCGGATGAGCGAGGACGTGGCCCAGGGCCGCGCCCAGTCCACCGCCGAGATCCGCGGCGAGATCAAGATCCTGGCCCGCACCATCGCGGCGCTGGCCGAGGAAGGCCCGCGCTGATGCCGCGCCTTCGCTCGGGAGAGGCCTGAGCCATGGCCCTCGGACGCCGCGGCCAGCGGGAGCAGCCGAATGCCTGGCCCGGCTATGTGGACGCCCTGTCCACCCTGCTGATGGTCATCATTTTCGTTCTTCTCGTCTTTGTCCTCGCCCAGGGCTTTCTGTCCGTTGCCCTGTCGTCGCGGGACCAGGCGCTGGACCGGCTGAACCGGCAGGTCTCCGAATTGGCGGAGCTGCTGGCGCTGGAGCGCGGCCAGGGAGAAGAACTGCGCGGCAACCTGTCGCGGCTGACCGAGGAGCTGCGCGGCGCGGCCGCCGCGCGCGACACCGCCCTCTCCCAGCTCTCGGGCCTGCGCGACGAGCGCGACCGCCAGGGCGCCGAGCGCGAGGCGCTGCGCGGCGAGCGCGACCGCCTGGCTGCGCGCCTGGCCGATCTCGACCTCTCGGCCGGCGGCGCCGCCGCCCGCATCGCCGCCCTCGAGCAGCGCCTGGCCGAGGCCCAGTCCCGCGCCGAGGCGATCGGCGGCGGCAGCGCCCAGACCATGCGCGACCTGTCCGAAACCCGCCGCGCCCTGGAGGCCGAGCGCGCCGCATTGGCCGAGACGCGCAGCCAGCTGGCCGCCGCCCAGGCCCGCGCCGGCACCGCCGAGACCGCGCGCGACGGCAACCTGGCCCAGCTGGCCGAGACCCGCGCGCAGCTGGCCGCCGCCCAGGCGGCGCTGGCCACGCTGCGGCGCGAGCTGGAGACGATCAACCAGACGGTGACCGCCGACCGCGCCACCATCGAGGCGCGGCTGGCCGATATCGCCCGGCTGAACCTGCAGGTGCAGCAGCTGACCGCGCTGCGCGACGATCTGGAAAAACGCGCTGCCGCGGCGCTCGCCCGCGCCGGCGACCAGGAGAAGGCGCGCAGCGCGGCG
This sequence comes from Teichococcus deserti, assembly GCF_001982615.1. GTDB lineage: Bacteria > Pseudomonadota > Alphaproteobacteria > Acetobacterales > Acetobacteraceae > Pseudoroseomonas > Pseudoroseomonas deserti. The sequence goes on from NZ_MLCO01000107.1 coordinate 2,119, forward strand.
GAAGAGCTGGCCGCCGCCGAGGCCGCCCGCCGCACGGCGGCCGAAGCCTCCGTCGCCGCCGCGGCCGCCGCCCAGCGCCGCGCCGAGGCCGCCTCCACCACCGCGACCGAGGCGCAGCGCCGCGCCGAGGCCGAAGGCGGCGAGCATGCCCGCCTGGCCGAGAGCGCCCGCGCCCAGGTCGCCCTGCTGACCCAGCGCCTGGCCGAGCTGCGCGCCGAGCTGTCCCGCGTGGCCGGCCTGCTGGATGCCCAGGAAAGTGCGGGCCGCGACAAGGACGCGCAGATCAGCGCGCTCGGCCAGCGGCTGAACGCGGCGCTGGCGGCCCGCGTCGAGGAGCTGCAGCGCTACCGCTCCGACTTCTTTGGCCGGCTGCGCAGCGTCATGGGCGAGCGGCCGGAGGTGCGCATCGTCGGCGACCGCTTCGTCTTCCAGAGCGAGGTGCTGTTTCCCGTTGGCAGCGCCGACCTGTCGGCCAACGGCCAGCAGCAGCTGCGCGCGCTGGCGCAGGTGCTGCTGGAGATCAGCCGGCAGTTCCCGCCCGACCTCGCCTGGGTGCTGCGCGTCGACGGCCATGCCGACCGCAGCCCGATCCGCGGCGGCGGCCGCTTCGCCAGCAACTGGGAGCTGTCCTCGGCCCGCGCCATCGCGGTGGCCCAGCTGCTGATCGGCGAGGGCCTGCCGGCCAACCGCGTCGCCGCCACCGCCTTCTCGGAATACCAGCCGCTGGATGGCGGCGATTCGCCCGAGGCCCTGGCCCGCAACCGCCGCATCGAGCTGCGGCTGACGGATCGCTGAACCTGCGGCTCAAAGCTGGCGGGAGACGTCCCGGCGCTGGTGGAGGATGCGGATCACCTCCACTGTTCCGTCAGGGGCCCGCATGAAGAACAGCAGATGGGCGCCGGCCTGGGCGACGCGGTAGCCGGGGCGGATGCGGTCCACGGCGCGGCCGGGAATGCTGCCCTCGGCCAGGCTGTCGCAGAGGTCGCGGATGGCGAGCAGATAGCGCTCCGCCTGGATCCCGCCCCAGCGGTCCAGCGTGGAGTCCCAGATATCGTCGAGATCGGCCTGCGCCGCCGGGGTGAGCCGGAAGCCGCTCATTCCGCCGCGGCGCGGCGTTTCCGGTCGAGGAAGGCGTCGAAGTCGAAGGCCGTGGCGGGCCCGGACTTTTCCCCGTCGACCAGGGCCGCCTGCAGCGCGGCGAGCTTTGCCTCGTTCTCCTCCAGCAGCCGCAGCCCGGCGCGGACGACATCGCTGGCCGAGCCGTAGCGGCCGCCCTCGACCTGGCGGTCGATGAACTCGGCAAAATGGTCGCCGAGGGACATGGATGTGTTGCGCGCCATCGCGACCTCCCGTGCAGTACCAGGATGTACCAACGGTTGGCATGATTTCAAGGAGAGGTTGGGGCCTCTGGTGCGGGTGGTCGGACTCGAACCGACACTCCTTTCGGAACCGGATTTTGAGTCCGGCGCGTCTACCATTTCACCACACCCGCGGGAGGGGCTTCCGCAATAGCCGATGCGGAAGCGGCCGTCACGGGGGCAGCTGGGCCTGATCTGCACATGGCCGCCGGCCCTGCCGGCCAAGTGCCCGGAGGCGCGCCGCCGCCTGTGCGGCGCCAGCCAAGCTGCCGGGGGCAGCGCCGGCGCCTGAGGCAGCCATCACGTCATCGGGGCCAGAACCGGCGCATAGCCCGGACGCTGGCGCAGCCGGTCGTACCAGGCGCGCAGGTTGGGCAGGTCCGGGCGCTCGATCGGCAGGGCGAACCAGCGATGCGCGAAGATGCCCAGCGCCATGTCGGCCAGGCTGAAGCCGCCGGTCAGGAAGTCGCGCCCCTCGAGCTGGCGGTCGACCATGGTCCACAGCGCTGCCGCCTTCACCCGGGCGGCCTCGGTCGCCGGCCAGTCGCGCTCGGCCTCGGGGATGCGGACATGGGTGAAGAAGATGGTGGTCATCGGCGCCGAGAGATGCGCCAGCTGCCAGTCCATCCAGCGCTCGATATCGGCGCGGGCGCGGGCGTCGCCAGGGTAGAGCGCCTCGCCGCCCGGGCGGGTCGCGGCCAGGTGGCGCAGGATGGCGTTGCTTTCCCACAGCGCCCAGCCGTCGTCTTCCTGCCAGACCGGCACCAGGCTGTTCGGGTTCATCGCCCGGAAGGCCGGCTCCTGCGTCAGGCCGAAGGCGCCGCCGGCGTCGCGCCGCTCATGCGCGAGGCCCAGCTCGGTGCAGAGCCACATCACCTTCATCACGTTGCTGCTGTTGGGACGGCCCCACAGGATGGGCATGCTGGACTCCTGCCGCGGATCGGCGACACGCTATGCGTGCGGCGCCGCACGGTCCAGCCGCCCTGGCGCTTGACCCGGCGGCCGGACGGGACAAGGTTCCGGGTTCAGGCCCCCGCGACCGTTGCGGCGGCCCGTCCTGGCGTCTCCGGTGCGGAGCAGGCAGGACGCGCCGCGTCAGGAGCTTCTGCATGAACCAGGTACTGCCTGCCTCGCTGCACCCGGACGGCGACCTCGAAGCCCTGCAGGAGGTGACCGGCATGCTCGACCCGGTCTGGTCGCGGATCCGCCAGGAGGCCGAGGCCGCGGCGCTGCGCGAGCCGGAGCTGGCCGGCTTCCTGCACGCGGCGGTGCTGCAGCACGAGACGCTGGAATCCGCCCTGTCCAGCCGCGTCGCCGACCGGCTGGACCATGCCGACATCCCCGGCACCCTGCTGCGCCGCAGCCTGGAGCGGGCGCTCGCCGAGGACCCGGCGCTGCGCGAGGCGGTGCGCAGCGACATCATGGCCGTCGTCGACCGCGACCCGGCGACCGGCCGGGCGCTGGAGCCGCTGCTCTACTACAAGGGATTCCACGCGCTCTGCGCCCATCGGCTGGCGCATTGCCTCTGGGTCGAGGGCCGGCGCGACCTGGCGCTCTGGCTGCAGTCGCGCAGCTCCGTGGTGTTCCAGACCGACATCCACCCGGCGGTGCCGATGGGCCGCGGCATCTTCCTCGACCACGCGACCGGCCTCGTCATCGGGGAGACCGCGGTGATCGAGGACAATGTCTCGATCCTGCAGGGCGTGACGCTGGGCGGCACCGGCAAGGAGGGCGGCGACCGCCACCCGAAGATCCGCCAGGGCGTGCTGGTCGGCGCCGGCGCCAAGGTGCTGGGCAATATCGAGGTCGGCCATTGCGCCCGCATCGCCGCCGGCTCGGTGGTGCTGAAGGCGGTGCCGGCGGGCTCGACCGTTGCCGGCGTGCCTGCGCGGGTGGTGGGGCAGGCCTGCGCCGAGCCGTCGCGCGCCATGGACCAGATGCTGGACCCGAACGAGGACTGATGCCGCTCTCGCTGCTGGTGGCGCTGCTCGCCGCCGCCGCCCCGCTGCTGGCCATGGCCAGCGAGCGCTGGGGCGGGCTGAATCCCTGCCTGCTCTGCCTGTGGCAGCGCGGCCCCTACTGGGTCGCCGCGCTGCTCGCCCTGATGGCGGTGATGGCGATGCGCCAGCCGAAGCTGGCCCGCGTGCTGACCGCCCTGGCTGGCATCGCGGTGCTCGCCTCTGCCCTGGTCGCCGCGGTGCATGTCGGCGTCGAGCTCAAGTGGTGGCCCTCCCCCCTGCCCGGCTGCGCGGCACCGAATGCGGGCGCCGCACGGACGGTCGAGGAGATGATGAACAGCCTGGCCGCCGCCCCGGCCAAGCCCTGCGACGAGCCGACCTTCCTGATCCCCGGCCTGCCGGTGTCCATGGCGGCGATGAACCTGCTCTATGCGCTGGGGCTGGGCGGGCTGACGCTGTGGCTCGCGGCGCGGCGCGCCGGCGCCGATGCCGAAGGGCGCTGACGGGGGCCTTGCGCTGACGCATGATGGCCGGGCCTCTGCCCGGACCTGGCCCATGCGCTTCCGCCTGCCTGCCCTGCTTCTCGTCCTGCTGACCGCGGCCTGCGCCGGGCGGGAGGCGGCGCAGCCGCGGCAGGCGCTGCTGGACCAGCTGCCCGGGCAGATCAACGGCTTCGTCGCCCTCCCGGCCGAGGCCTCGCCGGCGCCGCCTTCCGGCATGCTGGCGCGGGCCTATCGGGCGGGGGGCAGCAACGGCCCGCTGATCCGGGTGACGGTGCAGCCGCGGCCGGCGGTGCAGGGGCTGAGCGACAGTCCGGACTCGCTGGACGTGCGGGCGGTGCTGACTGCCGAGGCGACGGCGATGTTCGGCTTCGCCGGCAACCTGCCGCAGATCCGCGCCGAGCGCGGCAGCGACTTCTCGATCGGCCGGCGGGGCGGGCAGCCGCTGCTGCGCTGCGTCGACATCCGGCTGCTGGGCCAGGACAGCGTGCTGCGCAACCTGACCTGCGCCACGGGGCTGCAGGGCCAGGTGGTGCGGGTGCAGATGGTGACCGGCCACCGCCCCGACCAGCTGGAGCTGGTGCAGCGGGTGGTCGCCGAATTCGGCGGCAAGGCGATCGAGAGCCTGATGGGCCTGCCGGCCGAACCGGCCGCTGCCCCTCCCGCCCAGCCGCCCGAGGAACAGGAGCTGCCCCCCGAGCTGCTGCGCCGCCTGCCCCGCGCCTGAGCTGTCGCGCGGCAGCACAGACAGAAAGAAGAAGGGGTTCCAGGGGAATTCCTTCCCCTGGCCTTGCTTGCTTACCCTTCGAGCTCGGTATCCCAGTACAGATAATCCCGCCAGCTCTCATGCAGGTAGTTCGGCGGGAACATCCGCCCGTTGTCCTGCAGCTCCCAGCCGGTCGGCTGGCGCGGTTCGCGGCGCGGGAACATGCGGATCTCGGCCGGCAGCCTGGAGCCCTTGCGCAGGTTGCAGGGCCCGCAGGCGGTGACGACGTTCTCCCAGCTGGTGCGGCCGCCACGGCTGCGCGGGATGACGTGGTCGAAGGTCAGCTCCTGGGTCGGCCGCTCCTCGCCGCAGTAGACGCAGGAGAAGCTGTCGCGCAGGAAGACGTTGAAGCGGGTGAAGGCCGGCCGCCGGGCCGAGGGGATGTATTCGCGCAGCGCGATGACGCTGGGCAGGCGCACGGCGTGGCGCGGCGAGCGCACCGTGGTGTCGTATTCGGACAGCACCGAGACGCGGTCGAGATAGACCGCCTTCACCGCATCCTGCCAGGACCAGAGCGACAGCGGGAAATAGGAGAGCGGCCGGAAATCGGCGTTCAGCACCAGCGCCGGGAAGCTGCCGAGTGCGGCGCCCGGACCTCCGCCTTGGCCGGGGGGAGTGATCCCGCCCTGGCCGGAAACAGCCAAACCGTCAGGCAAGCGCCGCTCCTTTCAAGCTGCGCGCCTCAACCCCTGGGGCCGGACCGGGCGGTCGGGCCCCAGATATCGTGGCGCCGCCGGTGTGCGAAGGAGTCATGCCAGCCCCTGGCAGCCGGCGCAACATCCGGCCGCGCGGGTTTCACGGGGCTGTCACTCAGGCTGGCGCTTCAGGGTTCGGAAGGCGCCTCCAGCCGGGCCGCGGCGCGCTGCAGCGCCAGGCCGCCAAAGGACAGTCCGGCATCGTCGATGCCATGGCCGAGCCGCGGGACATAGAGCGCCTCGACCGGGACGCCGCTGGCGCGCAGCACCGCCTCGGCCGAGCGGCTGGCCTGGACGGGCACCACCTCGTCGGCCTCGCCATGCACCAGCAGCACCTCCGGCCGGCCCTGCAGCTCGGCCGCCAGCAGCTCTTCCGCGATCAGCCGGCCGGAATAGGCCAGGATGGCCGCCGGCGGCATGGCGCGGCGCAGGCCGGTGTCGAGCGCCATCATCGCCCCCTGGCTGAAGCCCATCAGCACCACGGCGCTCTCGGGCAGGCCGGCGGCGGCGCATTCCTCGGCGATGGCGCGGTCCAGCAGCGGGCGCGCCACCTGGATCCCGGCCAGCAGCCGCGCCGGGCTGCGGTCCTGCAGGCTGAACCACTGCTTGCCATAGGGCCCGGCCTCGCAGGGCAGCGGCGCATGCGGGGCGATGAACAGGGCGTCGGGCACGGCGCGCCCCCAGCCGGGCGCGAGGTCGATCAGGTCATGGGCATCGGCGCCATAGCCGTGCAGCAGGAAGACGATCAGCTTCGGCGCGCCGCCCGAGGCCGGTCCCCAGCGCAATCCATCCAATGCGGCCATGCGGCGCCCCCTTGCTGCGGTCAGGCCGCATCCGCTACGCGCGATCGGTGATGGCCGCAACCTTCGTCACGCGCTTCGCCCCCAGCCCCACCGGACAGCTCCATCTGGGGCATGCGCACAGCGCCCTGCTGGGCTGGCGCGCCGCGCGCCAGGCGGGGGGGCGTTTTCTCCTGCGGATCGAGGATATCGACCCGGTCCGCTGCCGGCCCGAATTCACCACCGGCATCCTGCAGGACCTGGCCTGGCTGGGCATCGACTGGGACGGGCCCGTCCGCATCCAGTCCGGGCATCTTCCCGACTATCGCGCGGTGCTGGAAAAGCTCTCGGGCGAGGGCCTGCTCTATCCCTGCTTCTGCACCCGGGCCGACATCGCCCGCGAGGTCGCCGCCATCGGCCATGCCCCGCACGGCCCAGACGGTCTCCTGTATCCGGGCACCTGCCGCCGCCTGTCGGCCGCCGAACGCGCCGAGCGCATCGAGGCCGGCGAAGCCTATGCGCTCCGCCTCGACATGGAGGCGGCGCTGGCCCGGGCGAAGGGCCCCCTCGCCTTCCTGGAGCACGGGCGGCGCCTGCGCTGCGAACCGGCCCGCTTCGGCGACGTGGTGCTGGCGCGGAAGGACACGCCGGCCAGCTACCATCTCTGCGTCACCCATGACGATGCGCTTCAGGGCGTCAGCTGCATCACCCGCGCCGTGGACCTGCTGCCGGCCACCGACCTGCACCGGCTGCTGCAGCACCTGATGGGGTGGCCGGCGCCGCGCTATGCCCACCATCCCCTGCGGCTTGGCCCCGACGGCAAGCGGCTGTCGAAGCGCGACAAGGCCCCGACCCTGGCTGCCCTGCGCGAGGCCGGCCACAGCCCGGAGGCCGTCCGGGCCATGGCCGCGGCGCCTCAGGCCGCGGCGGGGGTATAGAGGCCGGCCGCCACCGCCGCCTGGGTCGCCAGCGCCACCGACAGGTCCAGCGTCGGCGTCTCGACCCCGGCCAGCCGCGCCAGCTCCAGCGGGACGCGGAACAGCGCGTCGACCTCCATCGGCCGCCCGAGCTCCAGGTCCTGCAGGATGGAGGGCTTGTGCGCCAGCTTCGCCGAGCCGGCCAGCCGCTTGTCCAGCTCGAACTCGAAGCCCTGGCCGAGGGCAGCGGCCACCGCCATCGCCTCCTGCATGGCGCGGCGGATGGCGGCGCGCACCGCCGGATCGGCCAGCGTCCCGGCCATGCCCTGGCGCGACAGGATGGTGAAGGGCCCCTGCGCCAGGTTGCCCATCAGCTTCATCCAGATCTCGCGGCGGATCTCGGCCGTCACCTCGCCGGAGATGCCGCCCTTCGTCAGGTAGCCGGCGATCGCCCGGGCGCGCGGCGAATCGCGGCCGTCGACCTCGCCCAGGATCACCCGGTTGTTGGCATGCTCGGCCTTGATGACGCCGGGACGGGTCACCGTGCAGGCGGAATAGACCACGCCACCCAGCGTCCGCTCGATGCCGACGGCCCGGCGCAGCGCCTCGCCCGGATCAACCACCGGCAGGCGGCGGCCATCCAGCGGGCCGCCATGGCGGTCGAAATACCACCAGGGGATGCCGTTCATCACGAAGGCCACCGTGGTGTCGGGACCCAGCAGCGGCGCGATCGCCTCGGCGACCTGGGGCAGCGCCGGCGCCTTCACCGTCACGATCACGGCGTCCTGCGGGCCGAGCTCGGCCGCACTCCCGGCCGCGACGCGCAGATTGTGGGTGCCGTCGGGCGCCTCGACGGTCAGGCCGTCGGCCTGGATCGCAGCCAACTGCGCGCCGCGGGCGACGACCGAGGTCTCGGCGCCGCCCAAAGCCAGGCGGGCCGCCACATGGCCGCCGATCGCGCCGGCACCGAATACGCAAATCTTCATGTCACCCGTCCCAACACGGAAAGAAAAAAGGCCGGGGGAAGGAATTCCCCCGGACCCCCATCTTTTGTCTGATCCTCAGCGGCGCGTGAGGAGATCGAGCGCCACCCGCGACAAAGCCTCGACACCGGCCGGAATGCAGCCCTCGTCCGGCTGGTAGTCCGCATTGTGCAGCCGATCGTCGCGGCCGGCCGTGCCCGAGCCGATCGACAGCTGCACCGAAGGGACGCGGTCGGCAAAGGCAGAAAAATCCTCGGAGCCCATGCTGGGCTGGCCTTCGGACACCGCATCCGTGCCGAACTGCGCGTTCAGCGAGGCCAGCGCCGGCTCCAGCACGCTGTCGGCATTCACCAGCGGCGGCACCATGCGGCGGTATTCAAGCGTGGCGCTCACCCGCATGCCGGTCTCGATGCCGGCGATCAGCCGCCGCAGCGAGGCCTCGGCCAGGTCGCGCGCCTCGCTGTGCAGGGTGCGCACCGTGCCCTTCAGCGACACCCGCTCGGGGATGATGTTGTAGGTGGTGCCGCCCACCGACTGGCCGATGGTGACCACCGCCGGATGCAACGGCTTCACCTCGCGCGAGACGACGGTTTGCGCCTGGGTCACGAAATGCGCCGCCGCCACGATGGGGTCGACCGCGGCATAGGGATGCGCCGCATGGCCCGAGCGGCCGCGCAGGGTCAGGTCGAACAGGTCGGAGGCGGCCAGGCAGGCGCCGCGCACATAGGCGAATCGGCCGACCGCGTATTCCGGCTGGTTGTGGAAGCCGAGCGCCATGTCGATGCCCTCGGCCGCGCCATCGGCGATCATCGCCGCCGCGCCCTGCAGGGTTTCTTCCGCCGGCTGGAAGACCAGCACGACGCGGCCGGCCAGCCGCGGCGCCAGCTCCTTCAGGATGGCGGCGACGCCCAGCAGGGTCACGGTGTGGATGTCGTGGCCGCAGGCATGCATCTTGCCATCGACGGTCGAGGCGAAGGGCAGCCCTGTCTCCTCATGGATCGGCAGCGCGTCCATGTCGGCGCGGATCGCGAGCGTGGGCCCCGGCTGGCCGCCCTCGATCAGCCCCAGCACGCCGGTGCGGCCGATCCCCGTGCGATGCGGGATGCCCAGCCGCGCCAGCTCCGCCGCCACCAGCCCGGCCGTGCGCACCTCCTCGAAGGCCAGCTCGGGATGCGCATGGATGTCGCGGCGCAGCGCAATCAGCTGCGGCGCCAGGGTCGAGGCCGCCTGCCGCAGCGGGCCGGCGGGGTCGTTGAACAGAAATTCGTTTGTCATCTCGGTGAACTTCCCATTTCAGCAGGGCACGGCCTGGCAGCGGTACCGTTTGTTGCGCCGCAGCGAAGATGAACTTTCGTTAATGAATGGATGCTGCCTTGCCGCCGCACATTTCCGTGCCATAGGTTGCCCCGCAATCCGCATCGGGGGGAGGGGTGGAATTGGGTGCCGGCGCCGTAAAAGGGGATTCCGGGCAAAACCGGGTCGCGCGGTCCGGCCACGATTCCGGACGCGAGGGCTGCCACGGGGTCCTCTGTCCAGGGCGGCTTGTCACCTGAAGCACAGCCTGCATTCTGACCTCGACCGGTCCTGCGCTTCCGCGCAGGGCCTTCGATCTCGGCTGGCCGCAAGGCCAGGCGGCCGCGGCGCGGTGCCGCGGCCTTTCGCATGGTGACGATGACGGGCGCGTGCCTGCCGCGCGTGGGGTTCAAGAAGGAATCGGCATGAGGATCAACGCAAAAGACCTTGCCTCCGGCATCTTGCTGGTAGCTTTGGCGGTCATCGGCCTGTGGCTGAACACCGAGCACACGCTGGGCTCGGCGCGGCGCATGGGCCCCGGCTACATGCCGATGCTGGTGTTCTGGCTGGAATTGGGCCTGGGCGCGATCGTGCTCGCCACCGCCTTCTTCGGCGGCACCGACCCGCTGGAGAAATGGACGAAGCTGGACTTCGTCACCCTCTTCGTCGGCATCGGCGTGACGCTGGTGGCCTATCCGCTGCTGGCCGCTATGCCGGCGCTGCAGGCCAACTGGTATGCGCTGGGCATCGCCATGGCCATCGGCTTCGCCGTGCTGGCGGTCAGCCCGGCCTGGCGCCCGCTGGCGATGATCCTGCTGGCCATGTGCGTCTTCGGCGTGCTGCTGGAACAGGGCGGCCTGATGCTGGCCATCACCTCGCTGGTGATCGTCTCGGCCTTCGCCGACCCGACGCACCGCCCGCTCGGCGTGGCGGGCTGCGTGGTGTTCCTGCTCGCGCTCTGCTGGTGGGTCTTCATCTACGAGCTCGACATCCGCGTGAATGTCTGGCCGGTCTTCTGAGGGCGCGGAGAAACCATGGAACTGCTTCTTGCCAATCTGGCGCATGGCTTCGGCGTTGCGCTCAGCTTTGATAACCTTCTCTTCGCCCTGCTCGGCGCGCTGATCGGCACCGCCATCGGCGTGCTGCCGGGCATCGGCCCCGTCGCCACCATCTCGCTGCTGCTGCCCATCACCTTCGGCCAGCCGGCCACCACCGCGATCATCATGCTCGCCGGCATCTACTACGGCGCGCAGTATGGCGGCTCGACCACCGCCATCCTGCTGAACCTTCCCGGCGAGGTCTCCTCCGTGGTGACCACGCTGGAAGGCTACAAGATGGCCCGCAACGGCCGCGCCGGCGCGGCGCTGGCCATCTCGGCGCTGGGTTCCTTCTTCGCCGGCTCGGTGGCCACCATCCTGGTCGCCGCCTCCGGCCCGCTGCTGACCGAGGTCGCCCTCTCCTTCGGCCCGGCGGACTACTTCTCGCTGATGCTGCTCGGCCTGATCATCTCGGCCGTGCTGGCGCAGGGCTCGGTGGTGAAGTCGGTCGGCATGGTGGTGCTGGGCGTCGCCCTCGGCCTGGTCGGCACCGACGTGCAGACCGGCCAGCAGCGCTTCACCTTCGGCATCCCCGAGCTGTCCGACGGCCTGAACTTCGCCGCCATCGCCATGGGCGTCTTCGGCATCGCCGAGATCATCCTGAACCTCGAGAACCCCGAGGTCCGCAGCGTGCTCTCGACCAAGGTGGGCTCGCTGTTCCTGACCAAGGAAGAGTGGAAGCGCGCCACGCCGTCGGTGCTGCGCGGCACCGTCATCGGCTCGGTGCTCGGCATCCTGCCGGGCGGCGGCGCCTCGCTGGCCTCCTTCGGCTCCTACATGATGGAGCGGAAGCTCTCCAAGGGCCGCAACGAGTTCGGCAACGGCGCCATCGAGGGCGTCGCCGGTCCGGAGGCCGCCAACAACGCGGCCGCCCAGACCAGCTTCATCCCGCTGCTGACGCTGGGCATCCCCTCCAACGCCGTCATGGCGCTGATGGTGGGCGCGCTGATCATCCAGGGCATCCAGCCCGGCCCGCGCATGGTGGAAGCCCAGCCCGACCTGTTCTGGGGCCTGATCTGCTCCATGTGGATCGGCAACGTCATGCTGCTCGTCATCAACCTGCCGATGATCGGCATGTGGGTGAAGCTGCTGCAGGTGCCGTACAAGTACATGTACCCGGCGATTCTCACCTTCTGTGCAATCGGCGTGTACTCGATCAACAACAGCGTCTTCGACGTCTACCAGACGGTGTTCTTCGCGGTGCTCGGCTACGTCTTCGCCAAGATCAAGATGGAGCCGGCGCCGCTGCTGGTCGGCTTCGTGCTTGGCCCGATGATGGAGGAGCATCTGCGTCGCGCCATGCTGCTGTCGCGCGGCGACCCGATGATCTTCATCCAGCGCCCGATCAGCGGCGTGCTGCTGGTCATCGCGGCGCTCGCCCTCGGCCTGATGCTGCTGCCGGGCCTGCGCAAGAAGAAGGAAGCGGCCATGGCGGGCTGACCGCCGGTTACATCTGCCGCAATTGTCATGAAGCCGCCCCGGTTGAAAAACCGGGGCGGCTTTTCTTTTGCCCGGCTTGGCGTATGCTTGGGCTATACGGGCATGGAGTGGTTTGATGGCTGACCCTGCGCAGCGCAGCATCGTTCCGGTGATTCTCTGCGGCGGCACGGGCAGCCGCCTCTGGCCGCTGTCGCGCGAGGCCTTCCCGAAGCAGTTCTGGCCGCTGCTGTCGAAGCAGACCATGCTGCAGGACACCGTCGCCCGCGCCACCGGCGCCGGCTTTGCCGAGCCCCTGGTGATCAGCAACCAGGCGCACCGCTTCCTGGTCGCCGAGCAGCTGCGCGAGGCCGGCGTCAAGGAAGCCCGCATCGTGCTCGAGCCGGTGGCGCGCAACAGCGCCCCCGCCATCGCCGCCGCCGCGCTCCTGGCGCAGGAGGCCAATCCGCACGACGTGCTGTGGCTGATGGCCGCGGACGCCGCGATCAGCGACACCCCCGCCCTGCACGAGGCCCTGGCCCGCGCCGCCGCCGCCGCGCGCGCCGGACGCATCGTCGCCTTCGGCATGAAGCCC
>NZ_MLCO01000108.1 GCF_001982615.1 Teichococcus deserti
GCACGGTGATGGCGGCCGGCTTGGGCTGGCCATCGGCGCCCGGCTCGGCGACGGCGCCGACCGGGGTGCCCGGGGTGATGTCGGCCAGCGCGACGCGGCGCAGCGCCGAGACGGTCGCGGTCTCGGCGAGGGCGATCTCGGCGGTGCCGCCCTCGCGGGTGGCGACGCGCAGCGTGGCGCCGTCGAGCGCCGTGATGCGGCCACGGATCCGGCTGGGCGTGCCGGCGGGGGCAGGGGCCGGGGCAGGGGCGGGGGCGGCCGGCTGCTGCGCCAGCAGGCGGCCCAGCGGCGAGGCGGAAAGGGCCAGCAGCGCGGCGCCGCCCAGCAGGGCGCGGCGGGTGAGAGGCGGCATGGCGATGTCTCCCAGGAGGATGCCGTCATCAAGCGCCTCGCCGGTGAAACCCGCAAGCTTGGCCAATCCGGCCAGCCCTTCTGGCCCCTCCCCGTTCCGGCCCATCGAGGCCAGAACAGCCGGAAAAAACTACCAGCCGCGGAAGCGGGGCCAGTGGGTCAGGGGGGTGCCGTCGGCGGGCAGCACCTCGTAGCCTTCGAACTGCGCCGCGGTCGCGCAGGCATGGTTGGGCAGGATGCGCATCACGGCGCCGAGCGGCAGGTCGGGCAGGGCTGCCTGGCTGCCGGGGCGGAGCGCCACGATGCCATGCTCCTGGTTGGCAGCCTTCAGCACCAGGTCGGGATAGGGGCGGCCGTCGATGTCGCAGACCAGGCCGTAGAACTGGTCGACCGCCTGCGCCGCGGTGCCGCGGTCGCGCGACATGGCCATCCAGCCGGCATCGACCATGATCCAGCCGCGCTCCTCCTGGTGGCCGATGACGGTGGCCAGGACCGAGAGGGCGATGTCGTCCGGGGTGCAGACGCCGATGCCGGCCATGACCAGGTCGAAGAACACATAAACGCCGGCGCGCACCTCGGTGACGCCGGCGAGGTCGCGGGCGAAATGCGCCGTCGGCGTCGAGCCGACGCTGACCACGGGGCAGGGCAGGCCCGCGGCGCGCAGGTGCTCGGCCGCGGTGACGGCGGCCAGGCGCTCGCGCTCGGCGAAGGCGGCGAGCGCCTCGGCGCCGGAGACGCCGTAGCTTTCGCCGGCATGGGTGACGACGCCGCGCAGCGTGGCGCCGCCCTCGTGCAGGATGCGGCCGATGGCGATCAGGCGCGGATCGGCCGGGTCGAGGCCGGAACGGTGGCCGTCGGAATCGATCTCGATCAGCACCGGGATGGCATCGCCCGCCTGGCGCGCCGCGGCGGCGACGGCCTCGGCCTGGCCGATGCTGTCGAGGGTGAGGGCCAGGTCGCAGCCGGCGGCGCGCAGCGCCAGCACGCGGGGCAGCTTGGCGGTCGCGATGCCGACGCCGTAGAGCAGGTCGGTGATGCCGGCGGCCGCAAATTCCTCCGCCTCCTTCAGGGTGGAGATGGTGGCCGGGCCCCGCCTGCTGCCCAGGATGCGGCGGGCGGCATCGACCGACTTCACCGTCTTCAGATGCGGGCGGATGGCGACGCCAAGCGGCTGCAGGTGGCGCTCCAGCCGGGTGACGTTGCGCAGCATGCGCGCCTCGTCGAGGACGAGGGCCGGGGTCATGAGCTGGGCGAGGCGGGTCGGCATGGTGGCGGTCCTGGGGTAGCGGTCGGGCGCAGCATGCCCCGGCCGGCGGCGCGGCGCCACCAGGACCGGAAAGGACCGCGGCGCGGGCAGCGGGCGGGCAGGGTGCCTGCGTTTCGCGCGGCATGCTGCGGCGCGGCGTGAAAAACCCCGGCGGCGCAGGCTTGACGATCGACGTTGCGAGTCCGCACCTTCGCGTGAGAAAAACGCTACAGGGAAGCTCACCATGCTGAAGCGCACCATCCTGGCCACCGTCGCGGCGGTGGCCACCTGGTTCGGCGCATCCGCCCCGGCGCAGGCCGGGGCGACGCTGGACGCGATCAAGGCGCGCGGGACGTTGGTCTGCGGCATCCACACCGGCATCGCCGGCTTCGCGCTGCCGGATGCGCGCGGCACCTGGCAGGGGCTGGATGTCGACATGTGCCGCGGGCTGGCGGTCGCGCTGTTCAACGACGCGTCGAAGGTGCGGTTCCAGCCGCTGAGCTCGTCGACGCGCTTCACCGCGCTGAACTCCGGCGAGATCGACGTGCTGTTCCGCACCAGCACGCACACCATGATGCGCGACGTGACGCTGGGGCTGCGCGCCATCACCGCCTATTTCTACGACGGGCACGGCTTCATGGTGAAGGCCAATGGCGGCGTCACCAAGGCCTCCGAGATGGGCGGCGCCACGATCTGCCTGGTCAGCGGCACCACCAACGAGCTGGTGACGGCGGACTACTTCCGCACGCAGAACCTGCCCTTCACGCCGATCCTGTTCGAGCGCACCGACCAGGCGATCGCGGCGCTGCAGGCCGGGCGCTGCGACAGCTTCGGCACCGACGCCTCGCAGCTGGCGGCGGCGCGCTCCTCGATGCCGACGCCGGCGGACTGGACCATCCTGCCGGAGCGCTTCTCCAAGGAGCCCTACGGCCCCTATGTGCGGCGCGGCGACGACGAGTGGTTCGACCTGGTGCGCTGGTACGTGAACGCGCTGTTCGAGGCGGAGGAGCGCGGCGTGACCTCGGCGAATGTCGAGCAGATGGTGAAGCAGACCACCAATCCCGACACCCGCCGCCTGCTGGGCGTGACGCCGGAGCTGGGCCAGGCGCTGAAGATCTCGCCCGCCTGGGTGGTGAACGTCGTCAGGGCGGTCGGCAACTACAGCGAGATCTACGAGCGCCACATGGGGCCGAAGACCTCGATCGGCCTGGCGCGCGGCGTGAACGAGCTGTGGACCAAGGGCGGGCTCCACTACCCGCTGCCGATGCGGTAATTGCCTCAGGCGCCGGCGCGCGCATCCGCGCGCTTGGCTTGCGCGCCATACGGCGCGGGCCACATTCCCGGCCTCAGCCGGCCCCAAGCGGGGCCGGCTGCCTGCCCGGCGATGAAGTCGCGTTTCCCCGGCGATCAGCTCGCCTTGATGCCCGCCTTGCTGATCACCGCTTCCCATTTGGTGATTTCGGCCTGCAGGAAGGCCGCGCTGCTGGCGGGGGTGCTGTCGCTCACCACATCCATGCCCTGGCCCTGCAGCGTCGCCTTGTGGCGCGGGTCGGAGACGACCTTGTTGATGGCGGCGTTCAGCAGGGCGACCGTCGCCGGGGGCGTTCCGGCCGGGGCCAGGACCATGTGCCAGGTGAAGCTCTCATAGCCGGGGATGGTCTCGGCGACCGTCGGCAGGTCGGGGAACATCGGCGAGCGCTGGGCGGCGGTGATGGCCAGGCCGCGGGTTTCCCCTTTCTGGATGAAGGGCATGCCGCTGGAGAGGACGTCGAGCATCATGGCGACGTGGCCGCTCAGCAGGTCGGGCATGGCGGCGGTGGAGCCGCGATAGGCGACATGCGTCACGTCCAGGCCGCCGGCCATCGACAGCAGCAGCTCGGTCGCCAAATGGATCGAGCCGCCATTGCCGTTGCTGGCGTAGTTGAATTTGCCGGGGTTGCCGCGGAACAGGGCGAGCAATTCGGGCAGGGTCTTCGCCGGAACGTCCTTGTTGACCATGACGACGTTGTGGATGCGGCCGATATGGGCGACCGGCTGGAAGTCGGCGACGGGGTCGAAGGGCAGGTGGGGGAAGAGGGCGCGGGCGACGGCGTGGCCGACCGTGGTGTAGAGCAGGGTCTGGCCGTCCTTCGGCGCCTTGGCCACGGCGTCGCTGGCGACGATGACGCCGGAGCCGGTGCGGTTCTCGACGACGAAGCGCTGGCCGAAGCTTTTTGACAGCTCGTCGGCGATCAGCCGCGCGGGCAGGTCGGTCGGGCCGCCGGCGGAGAAGGGCACCAGCAGGCGCACGGGCGCTGCCGGCCAGGACTGGGCGCGGGCAATGGCGGGGGCTGCGAGGGTCGCGGCGATCAGTGTTCTGCGAAGCATTGTTGTTGTTCCGGCCTTGGTGGTTTGGCCGTGACTGGCGTTGTTTTTGTGGGGCGAGGCCGCAGGCCCGCCCGATAACGTGCAGAAAGAAAAGAAGGGGGGCCGGGGGGAATTCATTCCCCCCGATGCTTATGTCCCAACCCGAAGCGGCGCGCGCAGCTTGCGCAGGCAGGCGATGACCGAGAGGGCGGTGATCTTTCCGGTCTTCGGATTCTCCGAGGGGATGTTCTCGATCGCCATGGAGAGGAAGGCGGAGTCCGACTCCACCTCGATCCGGTGGGTGTTGCGGGTGAGGTCCGGGTCGGCCCAGATTTCCAGGGTGGTCTTGTCCGGCCCGATGCCGGCGAGCGACAGGGCGACGGCGACGTTCAGGTTGGCCGGGAAGCCGACGGCCGCATCGCGCGGCGTGCCCTGGAAGATGCGCAAGGGTTCGCGGATGTCGTCGATGGCGATGCCGTTCTCGACGAGGTAGGGGGCGCCGACCAGGCCGCGCACCGGCTTGCGGGTGATCATGCGGACGGCGGTGATGTTGCCTTCCGCCGCGGCGACAACCGCGTCGAGGCCGAGCAGGGCGCCGGTGGGGACGATGATCTGGCCCTCCTCCTCGCGGGCGAGCGCGATCAGGTGTTCGTGCCGCAGCAGGGCGCCGGCGCTGAGCACCATCACGGTCTTGCCGGCGCGCAGGAAGGGTTCGGCGATGGCGGGCAGCAGCGCCGCGGGGGCGCATTCGATGACCAGGTCGGCCAGCGGCTCGAGCGCCTCGATGGCCAGGACCGGGACAGGGCTTGTCAGCCCGGCCAGGCGGGCGGCGGCGGCCTCGCGGTCGCGGGCGGAGACGGCCACGAGCTGGCAGCCGGGGATGCCGGCGTCGAGGGCGCGGGCGACGGCGAGGCCGACGGCGCCGAGGCCGGCGATGGCGATGCGGAGGGGCGGGCGGTTCTGCTTCGGCATGGGCGCGATGGAAGCCGGGGCCGTGCCGCCCGACAACCGAATTCCATGCCGCCGATGCATGAGCTAGGGTCATGCATGGCCCGGCGACAGCTTCCCCCCCTGCATGCCCTGCGCGGCTTCGAGGCGGCGGCGCGGCTGGCCTCCTTCAGCGCGGCGGCGGCGGAGCTGGGGGTGACCCAGGGCGCGGTCAGCCGGCAGATCCGTGCGCTGGAGGCGTGGCTGGGCCGGCCGGTGTTCCGGCGGCTGACACGGCGGGTGGAGCTGACCGAGGCCGGGCAGGCCATGGCGCGCCTCGCCGACGAGGTTTTTTCCACGCTGGAGGAAGGGACTGCGCGGCTGCGCGGCGCCGGGCCGCAGCGGCTGGTGCTGGGGGCGCTGCCGACCATCACCTCGGCCTGGCTGATGCCGCGGCTGGACCGCTTCGCCAAGCGGCATCCGGAGCTGGAGCTGCGGCTGCTGTCCTCGATCGCGCCGGCGGCGCTGGCGCCGGGGGAGCTGGATGTCGCCATCCGCGTCGGGCCGCTGCCGGGGCGGCGCTATCCCGCCCGCGCCCCGCGGATCGAGCTGCAGATGGTCGCCGACTGGACCGGGCTGGTGGCCGAGCCGCTGTTCCCGGATGTGCTGGTGCCGGTCTGCCGGGCGGAATGGCTGCCCGGCGGCCAGCCGCTCACGGCGGAACGGCTGGCGGACATGCCGCTGATCCATACCTCGACGCGGCGGCATGCCTGGCCGGACTGGCTGCGCGCCCAGGGGGTGAAGGGCGGGGCCATCGCCCCCGGGCAGCCGTCCTTCGGGCATTTCTTCATGGCGCTGGAGGCCGCCCGGCGCGGCCAGGGGGTAGCGCTGGTGCCAGAGGTTCTGCTCCCGCCCGGGGGCGAGCTGGTCGCCGCCAGCGCCGCCCGCATTCCCAGTGCCGGCGACTACTTTTTCCTCTGTCCGGGCAGCCGGGCGCAGGAACCGGCGATCGCGGCGCTGCGCGCCTGGCTGCTGGAGGAGGCGGCGGCGAGCGCTCGACAATAGGTGCATTGCCAATTAATGCTAATGCATCTTTCCGGAGGCGGAGGGGCGGATGGCGGATGCGGCGCAACGCCGGGAGGTGTTCGGCCGGCTGGTCGGGCAGGTGGCGCGGCAGTGGCGGCGGGCGGTGGACCAGCGGCTGCAGGCCTATGGGCTGACCGAGGCGACCTGGCTGCCGATGCTGCACCTGGCCCGCGCCCCGCAGCCGATGCGGCAGAAGGCGCTGGCGGCCTCGCTGGCGCTGGACAGCTCGACGGTGGTGCGGCTGCTGGATGCGCTGCAGGCGGCCGGGCTGATCGAGCGGCGCGAGGATCCCGATGACCGCCGCGCCAAGGCGATCTTCCTGACCGAGGAGGGCCGGGCGCTGGTGGCGCAGGTCGAGGCGGCCTCGGCCGAGGTGCGCGGCGCGGTGCTGGCCGGGGTGGACGACGCCGAGCTCGAGACCTCGACCCTGGTGCTGGAGAAGATCCTGGCCGCGCTGGCGGAGCGGGAGGCGTGAGCGGCCCGCCGCCGGAACCGCGCCGCGCGCCGCTCTGGCTGCTGGCGCTGATCACCTTCAGCGGCACGCTGGCCATGCATGTCTTCGTGCCCGCCCTGCCGCAGGCGGCGGCGGCGCTGGGGGCGAGCCCCGGCTCGCTGCAGCTGACCATCAGCTTCTACATCGCCGGCCTCGCCGTCGGGCAGCTGGTCTACGGGCCGCTGTCAGACCGCTACGGCCGCCGCCCGGTGCTGCTGGCCGGGCTTTTTCTCTACACGACGGCAGGCCTGGCCGCGGCCCTGGCACCGGATGCGACCGCGCTGATCGCGGCGCGGCTGTTCCAGGCGCTCGGCGGCTGCGCCGGGCTGGTGCTGGGGCGGGCCATCGTGCGCGACGGCTCGGCGCTGTCCGAGGCGGCGCAGCGGCTGGCGACGATGAACCTGATGGTGGCGCTGGGCCCGGGGCTGGCGCCGCTGCTGGGCACGGCGCTGACGGCGGCGGCGGGGTGGCGGGCGGTGCTGTGGTCGCTCTGCGGCCTCGGCGTGCTGAACGCGGCGCTGGCCTGGCGCTGGATCCCGGCGGGCGTGGCGGCGGCCAGCCAGCAGGACAGTGGCCAGGTGCTGCGCAGCTATCTGAAGCTGCTGCGCTCGCCGGCCTTCCTGGGATACGCGCTGGGCGGGGGGTGCGCCACGACCTCGATGTACGCCTTCATCGCCGCGGCGCCCTTCATCATCACCGCGGAGCTCGGCCGGTCGTCGGGCGAGGTCGGGGTCTATCTGGCCATCGTCGTCTTCGGCATCTGGCTGGGCAGCGCCTGCGCCAGCCGGCTGGCGC
>NZ_MLCO01000109.1 GCF_001982615.1 Teichococcus deserti
CTTGCCACGCTTGCTGTTTTCGTTTTTTTTTGGCACACCGAAGCCGGCATACGAGCTGAGCCCTAGTCGCGTGGGTTCGGCGATCTTTATACGGGGCCGGCCCTGGGCCGGGGTGGCGGCGGTCTGCTCGACCAGGATCACGTCGCCGATGGCGACCACGTCCTGCATCCGGCGTGGCGCGGCGCCCAGGCGGCCGTCGCGGCCGACCGGGCGGGCCCAGGCCATGTCCTCGAAGGGCAGCGTCGCCTGGCGCGGCTGCGCCGGGGTGGCGCGGTCGGGGCGCTCGACCCAGGCGACGCGCGCCTCGCGGTTCTCGACGCCCAGCACCACGGCCAGCTTCCACTCCGGCAGCGCACCGGGCGGGCGGGTCGCCGCCTCGAGCGCCGGCATCCATTCGGTCGGACCCGTGGCGATCTTGGTCACGGCGCCACGCCAACCACCGCGGCGGCGGTCGTATGAAAGAAGCCCGTCGCGCAGCGCGGCCTCGGTCGCGGCCTGCAGCCCGGGCTCCATGCTGGTGCGGACCACGAGGCCGCCCATGGTGGTCTGGTCCTGGCCGAAGCGGGCGACCAGCTCGCGCCGCACCTCCTCGGTGAAATACTGGCCGGTGGCGACCGTGTCGGGGCGGGCGCGGCCGCGCACCACGATCGGCTCCTGCTTGGCGGCCTCGGCCTCGGCGCGGGTGATGGCGCCATCCTCGGCCATGCGGTCCACCACCCAGTCGCGGCGGGCCTTGGCCGCCTCGGGGTAGCGGTTCGGGTTGTAGTTGTTGGGCGCCTTCGGCAGGGCGGCGAGGAAGGCGGTCTCGCCGATGGTCAGCTCGTCCAGGCCCTTGTTGAAGTAGTTCATCGCCGCCGAGGCGACGCCATAGGCCTGGGCGCCGAGGAAGATCTCGTTCAGGTAGATCTCGAGGATGCGGTCCTTCGGCATGGCGCTTTCCAGCCGGAAGGCCAGGATCGCCTCGCGCACCTTGCGCATGATGGTGCGGTCGTTGCCGACCAGCATGTTCTTGGCGACCTGCTGGGTGATGGTGGACGCACCCCCCGCCCGGCGGCCGGAGGCCAGCGCCTCGACATTGGTCAGCGTGGCCCGCGCGATGCCGATCGGGTCGACGCCGTGGTGGTCCCAGAAGCGCTGGTCCTCGGCGGCGGTGAAGGCGGCCTGGACGCGCTTGGGGATGGCGCCGATCGGCACGAAGACCCGGCGCTCCAGGGCGAGCTCGGCCATCAGCTTGGAATCGGCGGCGTAGATGCGGCTCATCTGCGGCGGCTGGTAGTCGGCGAGCCACGCATGCTCCGGCAGGTCCGCCGTCGCCTGGCGATAGAAGCCGTAGCCGGCGATGCCGCCGACCGCGATGCCGGCCAGGCCCACCGCCAGGCCGAAGCCGGCCAGCCGCGCGATGAAGCGGCCGACGCCGCCGCGCTTGCCGCCGCCACCGCCACCCTTCTTGCCGGTCTTGCGCGGCGGGCGCGGCGGACGACCGGGCGGCGCCGCCGCGGGCTCCTGGCCGGCAGGTTGGGAGGCAGGAGCGCGGTCGCCGACCAGAGGACGGTCGGCGCGGAGGTCATTCGGTGCCATGGCCGGCTCCCCTTACACCCTCGGACGCTGCGGCGCGAAGCTCCGAGTGGAGATGGCAGACAGATGGGACAAGCTGGGCGGTCACACCAGGGTGAGGCGCGTAACGCCCGGTAAGCGCCAGTGGCTATCGCTGGTTGCAGCCCGCTCTTACTCTGGCGGCTCAGTCCTGCCGGTGCCCCCTGCCATGCACAATGCGCCCCCGCTCCTCGCCATCCTGGTGCTGGCCCTGACGCTGTCCTTCGTCTTCGGCCTGGCGGCGCGGCTGCTGCGGCTGCCGCCGCTGGTGGGCTACCTGGTCGCCGGCGCGCTGGTCGGGCCGCACACGCCGGGCTTCTCCGCCGATCTGGGCTTCACCGCGACGCTCGCCGAGGTCGGCGTCGGCCTGCTGCTCTTCGGCGTCGGGCTGCATTTCCGCGCCGAGGACCTGCTGGCGGTGTGGCGCGTCGCACTCCCGGGCGCCCTCGCCCAGGTCGCCATCGGCGGCACGCTGGGCGGGCTGGCGGGGATCGCGCTGCTCGGCCTGTCCGGCCCCGGCGCGCTGGCCTTCGGCCTGGCGCTCTCCATCGCCTCCACCGCCGTCGCGACAAGGGCGCTGGAGGAGCGCGGCCGCCTCTCCGGCGAGGCCGGGCGGCTGGCGCTGGGCTGGCTGGTGGTGCAGGACCTGGTGGTGGTGCTGGGGCTGGTGCTGCTGCCGGCGCTGGCCAGCGGCTCCTCCGAGGGGCTGGGCTTGTCCATGCTGCGCGCGGTGGGCGAGCTGGTGGCCTTCATGGCGGTGATGCTGCTGGCCGGCCGCCGCGTGCTGCCCTGGGCGCTGCGGCGCGTCGCCCGCACCGGCTCGCGCGAGCTGTTCACCCTGGCCGTGGTGGTGGCGGCGCTGGGCGTCGCGTTTTCCGCGACCATCCTGTTCCATGTCTCCTTCGCCCTCGGCGCCTTCTTCGCCGGCATGGTGCTGGGCGAGAGCGACCTGGGCCACCAGGCCGCCGCCGAGACCGTCCCCCTGCAGCGCGTCTTCGCCGCCATCTTCTTTTTCTCGGTCGGCATGCTGCTCGATCCGGCCAATCTGGCGGCCGCGCCCTGGGCCTCCGCGGCCGCGGTCGTCGTCGTGCTGCTCGGCATCGGGGCGGCCACCTTCGCGCTCCTCCTGCTGCTGCGCGTCCCCCCCGCCACGGCGGCCGTGGTCGCCGCCGCCATGGCGCAGATCGGCGAATTTTCTTTCGTTCTGGCCGAACTGGCGATTGGCCAGGGCATGCTGCCGGCCGAGGTGCGCGGCCCGATCCTGATGGGCGCCTTCGGCACGATCCTTCTCACCCCGCTGACCTTCCGCGCCTTCGGCTGGACGGCGCAGGGCCTGGCCGGGCAGCCGCACCTGTCGCGCTGGCGCGAATCCGGCCGCCGCCCGGCCCCGCATGCCGCCCTGCCCGGGCTGCAGGGCCATGCCATCCTGGTCGGCTATGGCCGCGTCGGCAGCACCATTGCCGCCGCCCTGCGCCGCCACAACCTGCCCCTGGTCCTGGTCGAGGAGGACCGCCACGTCGCCGACCGCGCCCGCGCCGACGCCCTGCCGGTGATCTGGGGCGACGCCGCGCGGGAGGAGGTGCTGAACGCCGCCCGCCCGCGCCAGGCCAAGCTCCTCATCCTGGCGCTGCCCGGCGCCTACGAGGCGCGCCAGGTCATGGCGCTGGTGCGCGCGGTGAACCCCACCATCGAGGTCGCGGTGCGCACCCATGACGACGACGAGATCGCCTGGCTGCGCCAGGAAGGCGGCGTCGGCCTGGCCGTCATGGGCGAGCGCGAGGTGGCGCTCGGCATGGCCGATTTCGCGATGCAGCGGCTGGGCGTGCCGGCCTCCACCGCCCAGGCCACCGTCGACGTGCTGCGCGCCCGCATGCCCGGCGAGGCCGCGGCATGACCCCCGAGGGTCCGCTGAGCCGCCCTCACCTGTCGCGCCGCGCCGCCGCCGGCAGCCCGACCCTGCTGCTGCTGCACGGCGCCGGCTGCGGCGGCTGGGTCTGGGATGCCTTTTCCGGTGCCTTCCAGGACGCCGGCTATCCCGTGGAGGTGCTGGACTTCACCCGCCAAGCGCAGGGGCGCGATGCCGGGCTCGGCGACTACGTGTCCCAGGCCCGCGCCGCCCTGTCGGAGATCGAGGGGCCGGTGGTGGCGATCGGCCATTCGCTCGGCGCGCTGGTGGCGCAGCGCCTGCTGCTGGAGCCGCAGCTCACCGCCGCCGCCCTGCTCTGCCCGGTGCCGCCGGAAGGGCTGTGGTTCACCGCCGCCCGGCTGGCCTTCGCCGATCCGACCCTTTTCGCCGAGGCCGCCCGCCTGGACGCGCCCCCCGGCAGCGCGCCGCCGGAGCTGGCCGGCAGCCTGTTCGGCGCGGCCATGCCGGCGGAGGCGGCGCGCCGCTGCATCGCCCGCATGGGCGGCGAAAGCCCGACCGCGCTGTGGGAGGCGCAGGCGCCGCAGCCGGTGCCCTATGGCTGGCTGCACCGCCGCCCGGTGCTGGTGCTGGGCGCCGGCCAGGACCGGCTGATCCCCTCCGACGCGGTGGAGCGCTGCGCCTTCTGGCATGGCGCGCCGGGCGTCGAATTCTTCGCCGAGCTCGGCCACCTGATGATGCTGGAGCCGGGCTGGCCCGCCGTCGCCGGGCGGGTGCTCGCCTGGCTGAAGCGGCTCTAGAACTTTGTTTGATCGCGTGATTCAGGCTTTTCGGTGAGTCCACCTCAAGCCATCACGCTAATAGGCCGCTTCGATCTCGCGGGCGAAGTCGCGCCAGCTGTGCTTGCGGGTGGCCGCCTTCGGCGTGCCGTCCGGCAGCGTCGCATAGAGGGTCAGCGCCCCCTTGGCCCAGAGCCCGTCGAACAGTCGCTCATCCGAGAAGGCGAGCTCGGTGGTGCGGGCGAAGACGCCGTCCTTCACCTTCGGCTGCACCTTCCACAGCCAATAGGCGATGCCCGCCACCAGCAGCAGCGCGCCGATATGGATGTTGACGATGCGGGCGCCCAGGAAGCTGATCACCAGGATCAGCACCGGCATCCACAGCGTCTCCACCGGGCGGTACACCGGCGAGCCGGGCGTGTTCATCTTTCGGATATGCACGCCGAGCTTGATCCGGTCCTGCCGGACCAGCTCCTTCAGCGTCTCGAACTCTTCGCTCATGCGGCGCTTGTCTCACTCCCCTCGCCGCCGGGGTTGAAGGCGGCGCGCATCAGCGCCTTGGTATAGGGGGCCTGGGGATTGGACAGCACCGCCGTCGCCTCCCCTTCCTCCACCACCTGGCCGCCTTTCAGCACCATGATCCGGTGCGCCATCGCGCGCACCACCCGGAGGTCATGGCTGATGAACAGATAGGCCAGCCGGTGCCGCGCCTGCAAATCCCGCAGCAGCTCCACCACCTGCGCCTGCACCGAGACATCCAGCGCGCTGGTCGGCTCGTCCAGCACCAGCAGCCGCGGCTGCAGCACCAGGGCGCGGGCGATGGCGATGCGCTGCCGCTGCCCGCCGCTGAACTCGTGCGGGTAGCGCTCGGCCGTGCCGGGGTCGAGACCGACCTCCGCCAGCGCCGCCGCCACCCGCTTCTGCCGCTCGGCGCGCGAGACGTCGCGGGCATGCACCGCCAGGCCCTCGCCGACGATCTCGGCCACGCTCATCCGCGGCGACAGCGAGCCATAGGGGTCCTGGAACACGATCTGCATCCGCGCCCGCAGCGGCTGCAGCGCCTGCCGCGTCAGCCCCTGGATCGGCCTGCCCTCGAAGGTGATGCCGCCGGTGCTCTTCTCCAGCTGCAGCAGCGCCAGCCCCAGCGTCGTCTTGCCCGAGCCGCTTTCGCCGACCAGCCCCAGCGTTTCCCCTTCGCGCAGGTCGAAGGAGATGTCGCGGCAGGCCTGGATGGCGCCGACCTGGCGGCGCAGCAGCCCGCGGCGGATCGGGAACTCGACATTGACCTGGCTGGCCTGCAGCAGCACCGGCGCGCCCGCCGCCACCGGCGCCGGCTGCCCGCGCGGCTCGGTCGCCAGCAGCATCTTCGTGTAGTCGTGCTGCGGGTTGACCAGCACCTCGGCTGCCGGCCCCTGCTCGACCACCCGGCCATGCCGCATCACCACCACCTTGTCGGCATGGGCGCGGACGATCGACAGGTCATGGGTGATCAGCAGCAGCGCCATCCCCAGCCGCTGCTTCAGCTCCGCCAGCAGCGCCAGGATCTGCGCCTGGATGGTGACGTCCAGCGCCGTGGTCGGCTCGTCCGCGATCAGGATCTTCGGGTCGTTGGCCAGGGCCGCGGCGATCATCACCCGCTGCCGCTGCCCGCCCGACAGCTGGTGCGGGAAGGCGTCCAGCCGATGCGCCGGATCCGGCAGCCCGGCCCGCTCCAGCAGCTCGATCACCCGGGCGCGAAGTGCCGCGCCGCGCAGCGGGCGGTGCAGCTGGATCGCCTCCGACACCTGCCGCCCCACCGTGTGCAGCGGGTTCAGGCTGGTCATCGGCTCCTGGAATACCATGCCGGCGACGCCGCCGCGCAGCCGCTGTAGCTCGGCCGGCGAGGCTTGAAGCACATCGACCCCGTCCAGCACGACATGGCCGGACGGGTTGGCGCCGGCGGCAGGGAGCAGCCTCAGGCAGGACAGCGCGGTGACGCTCTTCCCCGAGCCGCTCTCGCCGACCAGCGCGACCGTCTCGCCCGGGAACACGTCGAACGACACATCCTCGACCACCGACCGGCCGCGGAACGCGACACCCAGGCCAGCGACGGACAGCAAAGCACCAGGGGCGCTGCCCCTGGACCCCGCCGGGAGGACAGTGTCCCCCCGGGCCCCGCCATCAGAAAGCGACGTCATGCTCCACCCCCAGGCAGCTTGCGGGGGTCGAAGGCGTCACGCACCGCCTCGCCCACGAAAATCAGCAAGGTCAGCACGCCACCCAGCACGAAAAAGGCCGAGAAACCCAGCCAGGGCGCCTGCAGGTTGTTCTTGCCCTGCGTGACAAGCTCGCCCAGGGACGGCGACCCCGGCGGCAGGCCGAAGCCCAGGAAGTCCAGGCTCGCCAACACGGTGACGCTGCCGGACAGCAGGAAGGGCAGGAAGGTCAGCGTGGCGACCATGGCATTGGGCAGGATGTGGCGCACCATCACCGAAGCATCCGACACACCCAGCGCCTTGGCGGCCCGCACGTAATCCAGGTTGCGGCCGCGCAGGAACTCGGCGCGCACGACGCCGGTGAGTGCCATCCAGGAGAAAAGCAGAAGAAAACCGAGCAGCGTCCAGAAGCCGGGCGCCAGCATCGCCGACAGGATGATCAGCAGGAACAGCTGCGGCATGCCCGACCAGATCTCGATGAAGCGCTGGAACACCAGGTCGATCCAGCCGCCGTAATAGCCCTGCACCGCCCCTGCCGCGACGCCGATGACCGAGGCCGTCAGCGTCAGCGCGAAGCCGAACAGCACCGAGATGCGGAAGCCGTAGATCACCCGCGCCAGCACGTCGCGCGACTGGTCGTCGGTGCCCAGCGGGTTGCGCCAGGAGGGCGGCGCCGGCGAGGGACGGCCGAGGTCCTTGATGATGGTGTCGTAGCGGAAGGGCAGCGGCGGCCAGACCACCCAGCCGCCCTTGGCCTGGATCTCCTCCAGCAGGGCGGGGTCGCGCCAGACGGCGGCGGTGGGGAAGCCGTCGGGGATGATGTCGCTCTCGGCATATTCGACGGCGACGGGGACGTACCAGCGGCCCTCGACCTTGGCCAGCAGCGGCTGGTCGTTGGCCACCAGCTCGGCGACCAGCGTCACCAGGAACAGCGCCAGGAAGATCCACATCGACCACCAGCCGC
Organism: Teichococcus deserti; assembly: GCF_001982615.1. GTDB lineage: Bacteria > Pseudomonadota > Alphaproteobacteria > Acetobacterales > Acetobacteraceae > Pseudoroseomonas > Pseudoroseomonas deserti. Next base: position 7,396 of record NZ_MLCO01000109.1, read on the forward strand.
GCCGGTTGGCGCGGAAATTGGCCAGCCTGCGCCGGGTGATCGGGCTCATCGCTGCGCCTCGAAGTCGATCCGCGGATCGACCAGCGTGTAGGTGACGTCGCCGACGATCTGCATGACCAGCCCCAGCAGGGTGAAGATGTAGAGCGTGCCGAACATCAGCGGATAGTCGCGGCGGATCGCCGCGTCGAAGCCCAGCTGCCCCAGCCCGTCCAGGGTGAAGACGATCTCCACCAGCAGCGAGCCGGTGAAGAAGATGCTGATGAAGGCCGCGGGGAAGCCGGCGATGATCAGCAGCATCGCGTTGCGGAAGACGTGGCGGTACAGCACCCGGCCTTCGCCGGCGCCCTTGGCCCGCGCGGTCAGCACGTATTGCTTGCCGATCTCGTCCATGAAGGAATTCTTGGTCAGCATGGTCAGCGAGGCGAAGCCGCCCACCACCATCGCCGTCGTCGGCAGCACCATGTGCCAGGCATAGTCCGCGACCTGCCGCAACCACGGCCATTCCGAGGCGCCGGAGGAGGCGAGGCCGCGCAGCGGGAAGACCTGCAGGAAGGAGCCGCCGGCGAAGAGCACCACCAGCAGGATGGCGAAGAGGAAGCCCGGGATGGCATAGCCCACCAGCACCAGGGCGGAGCTCCAGACATCAAAGCGGCTGCCGTCGCGCACCGCCTTGCGGATGCCGAGGGGGATCGAGATCAGGTAGATGATCAGCGTCGACCAGAGCCCGAGGCTGATCGAGACCGGCAGCTTCTCCCAGATCAGGTCGATGACGCGGCGGCCGCGGAACAGGCTCTCGCCGAAGTCGAAGGTGACGTAGCCCTTCAGCATCTTCAGGAAGCGCTCGGCCGGCGGGCGGTCGAAGCCGAACTGCCGCTCGATCTCGCGCACCACCGCCGGGTCCATGCCGCGCGCGCCCGCATAGGTGTTGCCGCCCTCGCCGCCGCTGCCGGCGGCCGAGCGGATCTCGCCCTGGCTCTCGCCGGTCAGCCGGCCGATGGTGCTGCCGCCCTGGCCGCGCATCTCGGCCAGCGCCTGCTGCACCGGCCCGCCCGGCGCCGCCTGCACGATCAGGAAGTTGATCAGGATGATGCCGAACAGCGTCGGCACCAGCAGCGCCAGGCGCCGCAGCAGATAGGCGCCCAAAGCCTCAGCCCTCCCGCCGCGCCAGCCCGACCTGCATCAGCCCCGTCAGCCCGCCTGGCTGCGGTCGGCCGGCAGCGCCTTGTCGCGGGCCGCGTCCACCCACCAGGAATCAAGCGCCAGGGCATAGCGCGGGTTGCGCTCCGGCCGGCCGAACTTGTCCCACCAGGCGGCGCGGAACACCCGGCTGTGCCAGTGCGGGATGACGTAGAAGCCCCAGAGCAGCACCCGGTCCAGCGCCCGCGTCCGGTCGATCAGCGCCTGCCGGTCGGGGGCCGCCACCACCAGCTCGACCAGCGCGTCGACCACCGGATCGGCGATGCCGATGCGGTTGCGGCTGCCCGGCTTCTTCGCCTCGGCCGAATCCCAGTAGTCGCGCTGCTCGTTGCCCGGCGACAGCGACTGGCCGATCACGTCGATCGTCATGTCGTAGTCGAAGGCGTCCATCCGCACCTGGTACTGCGCCGGGTCGACGGTGCGCAGCCGCGCCTCGATGCCGAGCCGCTGCAGCGCCTGGATATAGGGCAGCCCGACCCGCTCGAAGGTCGGCCCCTCCAGCAGGATCTCGAAGCTGAAGGCCTCGCCCTTCTCGTTCTGCAGCCGGCGGTCCTTCACCGTCCAGCCGGCCTCCTTCAGCAGCGCCAGCGCGCGCCGCGCATTCTCCCGGTTGGCGTTGCTGCCATCCGAGGTCGGCACCCGGAACTCGGTGGTGAACAGCTCCTCCGGCACCCGGCCGCGGAAGGCCGAGAGCACCATCAGCTCGCCTTCCGAAGGCAGGCCGCTGGAGGCCAGCTCGGAATTCGAGAAGTAGGAGCTGGTCCGCGTGTAGCTGCCGTAGAACAGGTTGGCGTTCATCCATTCGAAGTCGAAGACCAGCCCCAGCGCCTCGCGCACCTTACGGTCCTGGAACTGCGGCCGGCGCAGGTTCATGAAGAAGCCCTGCATGCCGGTCGGCAGCTCGTGGCGGATTTCTTCCTTCTTCACCAGGCCGCGGCGCAGCGCGGGGAAGTCGTAGGCTGTGGCCCATTCCTTGGCCACGTTCTCCGAGCGGAAGTCGATCTGCCCGGCCTTGAAGGCCTCCAGCGCCACGGTCGCGTCGCGGAAATACTCGTAGCGCATGACGTCGTAGTTGCTGGTGCCCTTGCGGGTCGGCAGGTCGCGTCCCCAGTAATCCGCCACCCGGCGGTAGGTGACGCTGCGCCCGGCCTCGAAGGCCTCGAGCTTATACGGCCCCGAGCCCAGCGGCGGCGTCAGCAGCGGCGCCGAGAAGTCGCGCCCTTCCCACCAGTGCTTCGGCAGCACGGTCAGCTGGCCCAGGATCTGCGCCAGCTCGCGGTTGTCGGCGGTCTTGAAGCGGAAGGTGACGCGGCGCTCGTCCTCGGCCACCACCTCCGACACGTCGCCCCAATAGGCGCGGTAGAAGGGGCGGCCCTTGTCGCGCAGCGTCTCGAAGCTCCAGACCACGTCGGCGGCGGTGACCGGCCTGCCGTCATGCCACTTCGCCGCCGGGTTCAGGATGAAGGTGACGCCGCGGTTGTCGCGCGGCAGCTCCACCGCCTGGGCGAGATGGGCGTATTCGCAGCTGGCCTCGTCGCTGCTGGGCACCATCAGCGCGTCGTAGATCAGCGTGCTGCTGCCGGCCGCCGGCGCCCCGCGCAGGATGAAGGGGTTGAAGCTGTCGAAGCTGCCGACGGTGGACAGCACCAGCTGGCCGCCCTTGGGCGCCGTGGGGTTGACCCAGGGCCAGTGGGTGAAGTCGGCCGGCAAGGCGGGCTCGCCCAGCAGCGACAGCGCATGGGCGCGGCGCGGCGGCGGCGCGGCCTCGGCGGCGGGCGCCGCCGCTGGAGGCGTGCCAGGGGGCGTGCCAGGGGGCGTGCCAGCCGCCGGGGCTTGCGCGAAGGCGCGCGGCATGGCCGCGCCCGTGGCGAGGAGGAAACCGGAGGAGAGCAGGTCGCGACGGCGCATGCCCCTAAGATGGCGGCATCCCCCCCATGGCGACAACCTTTCTTGCGGGGCTTCTTCGCGGCTGCCGCGGTCTTGTTGAGGCTCGGCGCGCGAAACCACGGACGGCCGTTACCGGCCGACACACTATTCGCCAAAAAGACTTAAGCCGGAGGACTCAGGCAGGAAGCCTCAAGCGGGCCGGCGCAGGTCCAGCGTGCGGCCGTGCGGCGGCTCCAGCAGCTTGTAGTAGTGGTGGCCGGCGACGGTGCGGCCCTTCACCCGGGCATAGGCCGGATGCGTGCCCCAGCGCGTGTAGCCCAGGCTTTCGAACAGGGCGATGGCGGTCGCCTGGGTCTCGCGCACGTCGAGGTTCAGCACCCGGTGGCCGAGTGCGGCCGCCCGTTCCTCGACCCGCTGCACCAGCAGCCGCGCCAGGCCGTGGCCGCGGGCATAGGGGGCGATATAGGCATGGGTCAGCTGGGCGCCGAAGGCCTGCGCCTCGTTGTTGCGCGGCGGCCGGATCAGCTGGGCCGAGCCCACCGGCACCCCGTCGAGGCGGGCCACGAAGAGCTCGCAGGCCGGCACCAGCAGCACGCCGCGGAAATGCCGGGCCAGCGCCTCGCGCCCCTGCGGGTCGACCCAGCCGAAGCCGCCGCCCTCGATGATGGCCGCATCCGTCGCCTCGCAGAGATCGGCGAGCTCGGCGTCGTCGAGGGTCTCGGCGCGCTCGACCTGCAGGGCGTGCTGGGCAGTGGGCATGGTCAGGGGCGCCAGGTCATGAAGTTGGCCAGCATGCGGAGGCCGGTGAACTGGCTCTTCTCGACATGGAACTGGGTGCCGAACAGGTTGTCGCGGCCGATGATCGCGGCGACCGGCCCGCCATAGTCGGTGGTCGCCAGCGTCTCGCCCGGCCGGCCGCCGGACAGGGCGTAGGAATGCACGAAATAGGCGTGGTCGCCGGGCGCCACGCCCGCCATCAGCGGGTGGCCCGGCGTGAAGTCGAGCGCGTTCCAGCCCATCTGCGGCAGCGGCAGCGGCTTTCCGGCAGGGTCCTGCGGGTCCATCGGCGCGATGTCGCCCTGGATCCAGCCGAGGCCCGGGGTCACCCCATGCTCCAGCCCGCGCCCGGCCATCAGCTGCATGCCGACGCAGATCCCCAGGAACGGCACGGCGCGGCGGATCGCGGCGTCCTCGACCGCCTCGATCATGCCGGGCATGGCGTCCAGCCCGCGGCGGCAGGCGGCAAACGCCCCCTGGCCCGGCATGACGATGCGGTCGGCACCCGCCACCGCCTCGGCCCGGGTCTCCACCGTGATCTCGGCATCGACGCCGGCATCCGAGGCTGCGCGGGTCAGCGCCCGCAGCACCGAGGCCAGGTTGCCCGAACCCGGATCGACCACCGCAACCTTCATGCCGGCTTCCCCTGCAGGCTGCCACATTCCGCCGCCGCCCAGTCCGGACGGCCTTCCAGCGCGCGGGCCAGGGCGGCATCCGCATCGCGCGCCAGCACGACGCCGGCCACCGGCCGGCCCTGCCGCGCCAGCGTCCAGCGCCGGATGTCCTGCGCCTGCAGCCCGGTCAGCAGCGCCAGCAGCCCGAGGCCGAGGTCGCGCAGCGCCTCCGGCAGCAGCAGCGCCAGCAGCACGGCGACAGCCAGCCACAGGAGGACGGCCAGCCATTGCCCGTGCCGCAGCAGCCAGAGCGGGCCGAACAGGAAGGCGCTGAACGAAAACCCTTCCGGCACCAGGGCCAGGCCCGGACCCGCCGGCGGGCGGGAGCGCGCCGCCCCCGTCGCCGGCACCGAGGCGCGCGGCGACATGGCGGCCATCCCGGCCGGCAGGTGGACGGTCCAGCCGCGCATCACCCCTCCAGCACGCCCTTGGTCGAGGGGATCACCCCCGCCGCGCGCGGATCGGGCTCGACCGCCTGGCGCAGTGCGCGGGCCACGGCCTTGAAGACGCCCTCGGCGATGTGGTGGGCATTGGTGCCGGCGCGCTGGATGACATGCAGCGTGATGCCGCTGTTCATCGCGAAGGCGCGGAAGAATTCCTCGAACAGCTCGGTGTCCATCTCGCCGACCTTGTCGCGCGGGAAGGTCACGCTCCAGGCCAGGAAGGGGCGGCCGGAAATGTCGATGGCGGCCTCGGCCAGCGCCTCGTCCATCGGCACCACGGCATGGCCGTAGCGGCGGATGCCGCGCTTCTCGCCCAGCGCCTGCTTCACCGCCTGGCCGAGCACGATGCCCACATCCTCGGTGGTGTGGTGGAAATCGATATGCAGGTCGCCCTTGGCCTCGACCGCGAGGCCGAGCATGCCATGCCGGGCCAGCGCGGTCAGCATGTGGTCGAGGAAGCCGATTCCCGTGGCGATCCTGCCGGCGCCGGCCTCGGGACCGGCATCAAGGTCCAGGCGCAGGCGGATATCGGTCTCGCTGGTGGCGCGGGTGATCTCGACGATGCGGGGCGCGGGCTGCATGGCGCCTGATTAGACCGGGCGACCCGGCTTGCCCAGGGGGCGCTGCGTCGCGCGGTTTTTCGCCAGGCGGAATTTAGCGGAAGGTGAACCAGCGGAGACGTGACAGGCAGCGTCGGGCCGCCCCCCGCTTGCTGCGGCGCCTGGCCGATGCCATCTGCCTCGGCATGAACGTCTCATCGCACGATCCGATCGGCTGGCACGGCACGACCATCCTCTGCGTCCGCAAGGATGGGAAGGTCGCCATGGCCGGCGATGGCCAGGTCAGCCTCGGGCAGACCGTGGTGAAGGGCAATGCGCGCAAGGTGCGCCGCATCGCCAACGGCAAGGTGCTGACCGGCTTCGCCGGCGCCACCGCCGACGCCTTCACGCTGCTGGAGCGGCTGGAAGCCAAGCTGGAGCGCTTCCCCGACCAGCTCGAGCGCGCCGCCGTCGAGCTGGCCAAGGACTGGCGCACCGACCGCTACCTGCGCCGGCTGGAGGCGCTGCTGGCGGTCGCCGACAAGGACCGCTCGCTGCTGATCACCGGCAATGGCGACGTGCTGGAATCGGAGGATTCCATCATCGGCATCGGCTCGGGCGGCAACTACGCGCTCGCCGCCGCCCGCGCGCTGATCGACATCGAGGGCATCTCCGCCGAGGAGATCGCCAAGAAGGCCATGGGCATCGCCGCCGGCATCTGTGTCTACACCAATGGCCGCTACGTGCTGGAGACGCTCTGACCCATGTCCGAGACCCTGACCACCGAGGCTGTGAACCTCTCGCCGCGCGAGATCGTCTCCGAGCTCGACCGCTTCATCATCGGCCAGAACGACGCCAAGCGGGCGGTCGCCATCGCGCTGCGCAACCGCTGGCGCCGCCAGCAGCTGCCCGAGGCGATGCGCGAGGAGGTGGTGCCGAAGAACATCCTGATGATCGGCCCGACCGGCTGCGGCAAGACCGAGATCGCCCGCCGCCTGGCCAAGCTGGCCGACGCCCCCTTCATCAAGGTCGAGGCGACCAAGTTCACCGAGGTCGGCTATGTCGGCCGCGACGTCGACAGCATCATCCGCGACCTGGTGGAGATTTCCATCACCCGCCTGCGTGAATCCTCCCGCAAGGCCGTCCAGGCGAAGGCGGAGCTGGCGGCCGAGGAGCGGCTGGTGACGGCGCTGGTCGGCGAGGGCGCCTCCGGGGAGACCCGGATGAAGTTCCGCCGCATGCTGCGCGAGGGCAGCCTGGAATCGAAGGAGGTCGAGGTGCAGGTGGCCGAGCCCGCCAGCCCCGCCGCCGGGATGGAGGTGCCGGGGATGCCGCCGCAGCAGATGGCCGGCATCCAGGAGATGATGGGCAAGATGTTCGGCCGCCAGGCGCGGCCGCGCAAGCTGACCGTCGCCGAGGCCCGCATCGCGCTGACCCAGGACGAGGCCGACCGGCTGCTCGACCAGGAGAAGCTGACCCGCGACGCCGTCGCGCACGCCGAGAATCACGGCATCGTCTTCATCGACGAGATCGACAAGGTCTGCGCCCGCTCGACGGATGGCGGCGGCCGCGGCGGCGACGTCTCGCGCGAGGGCGTGCAGCGCGACCTGCTGCCGCTGATCGAGGGCACGACGGTCGCCACCAAGCATGGGCCGGTGAAGACCGACCATATCCTGTTCGTGGCGTCCGGCGCCTTCCACATCGCCAAGCCCGCCGACCTGCTGCCGGAGCTGCAGGGCCGCCTGCCGATCCGCGTCGAGCTGGGCGCGCTGACCCGCGACGACTTCCGCCGCATCCTGACCGAGCCCGAGCATTCGCTGTCGAAGCAGTATGTCGCGCTGCTGGGCACCGAGGGGATCACCCTGGAGCTGACCGAGGATGCGATCGACGCGGTGGCGGACCTGGCCGCCGACATCAACGCCCGGGTCGAGAATATCGGCGCCCGCCGCCTGGCGACGGTGCTGGAGAAGCTGCTGGAAGAGATCTCCTTCACCGCCAGCGACCGGCAGGGTGAAACCGTGAAGGTCGATGCGGCCTATGTGAAGGAGAAGGTGGCGCCGCTCGCCGCCAGCGCCGATCTCAGCCGCTTCATCCTGTAACCCGGAGCCCGCCGCGCCATGAGCGACAGCCTTCCCGCCACCCTGCCGGCCACCCTGCCTCTGCCGGCCGAAGCCGAGGCCCAGCTCGCCGAGGCGCGCCGGGTGCTGGAGGAGAGCTCGCTGGCGGCGCGGCTGGCGGGCATGGCGGGGACGCCGATCGAGGCGCTGCGCCGCCGCCTGCCCGGCGTTGCCCAGGGCATGGTGGACAGTGCGGTGAAGACGGCGCTGGCCAAGGCGCTGTCGGCCGCCATGCGCAGCGAGCCGGCGCGCAGCCTGCCGGGGGTTTCCTCCGACTGGCTGCATCGCGGGCTGGCGGCGGCCAGTGGTGCTGCCGGCGGTGCCTTCGGCCTGGCCGGCACGCTGGTCGAGCTGCCGGTCTCCACCACCCTGCTGCTGCGCCAGATCGGCGCCGAGGCGGCGGCCGCCGGCGAGGACCCGACCCGGCCGGAGACCGGCGCCGAATGCCTGAAGGTCTTCGCGCTCAGCGGCAACACGCCCGCCGACGACGCGACCGAGACGGGCTATTTCGCCACCCGCCTGGCGCTGGCCCAGTTCCTGCCGACGATGGGAGCGAACCTGCTGCCGGGCTTCATCGCGGCGATTGCCGCCCGCTTCACCGGGCCGGTGCTGCTGAAGCTGGGCGCCCAGGCGGCGCCGGTGATCGGCGCGGCGGCAGGGGCCGCGGTGAACCTGGCCTTCCTGGAGCATTTCCGCAGCCTGGCCCGCGCGCATTTCTGCGTCCGCCGGCTGGAGCGGGACTATGGCGCGGATGCGGTGCGGGCGGCCTATGAGGTGCTGGACGCGCGGGCGCGCCACCAGCGCGGCTGAACAGATGTGGGGGTCCGGGGGCATTCAATGCCCCCGGCGCTTCCTTGCTTGCTTCAGGCCGGCCGCCGCGCCTTGAGCGCCGCCGCCAGCGTCCCGTCATCCATGACATCCAGCGCCCCACCCATCGGCACGCCCTGGGCCAGCTGGGTGACGCTGACTCCCGAGGCCGCCAGCCGGTCCGCCAGGTAATGCGCGGTCGTGGCGCCGTCGACGGTGGCCGGCAGCGCCAGGATCACCTCGCGGATCTCGCCGGCGGCGACGCGTTCCAGCAGCGGCTCGATGCGCAGGTCTTCCGGTCCGACGCCGGACAGCGCCGCCAGCACGCCGCCCAGCACATGGTACAGCCCGCGATGCACATGGGCGCGTTCCAGCGCCCAGAGGTCGGCGACGCCTTCGACGACGCAGACGATCTCCTGGTCGCGATGCGGGTCGGCGCAGATGCGGCAGGGGTCCTCGGTGTCGAGGTTGCCGCAGATCCGGCAGGGCCGCACCGATTCGGCCGTGTCGTGCAGCGCCTGGGCCAGCGGCAGCATCAGCCCGCCGGGATCCTGCAGCAGCTTCAGCGCGGCCCGCCGGGCGCTGCGCCGGCCAAGGCCGGGCAGCCGCGCCAGCATCGCCACCAGGCGCTCGACCTGATCGGGACCGCGCATCAGGGGGGATCGGCCCTGGGGGATCAGAACGGCAGCTTGAAGCCGCCGAGCCCGCCGCCCATCCCCGGGATGTTCAGCCCGGCCGTCGCCTTCTGCATCTCCTCGGCCATCATGGCCTCGACCTTCTGCTTGGCATCGGCATGGGCGGCGACGATCAGGTCCTCGAGGACCTCGCGCTCCTCCGGGTCGACCAGGGAGGGGTCGATGGTCAGCTTCTTCAGGTCGCCCTTGCCGGACAGCGTCACCTTCACCATGCCGCCGCCGGCGGCGCCGTCGACCGTCATGGCGTCCAGCTTGGCCTGCATCTCGGCCATCTTGGACTGCATCTGCTGGGCCTGCTTCATCATCGAGGCAAGGTTCTTCATGGGTCCTCCGCGGGAGACTTGAGGGGAAACTTACGGGTCGAGGTCGTCGAGATCGGCGAATTCGGCGTCCAGCGGAGCGAAGTCCGGCCCGTCGATCAGAGTTTCATCCGGCACGTCGGCGCCTTCCGCCGCCTCGGGCGCCGGCGGCAGGCCATAGGCGTCCAGGCTGTCGTCGCGCAGCGCCTCGACCTGGGCGCCGGGGAAGGCCAGCAGGATCGCCTGCACCATGGGATGGGCGCGGGCGATCTCCAGCCGCTCGCTGGCGACGTGGCTGCGCTGCTGGGCGATGGTCGGCTCGCCCTCGGCATTGGAGAGGGAAATGGTCCAGCGGCTGCCGGTCTGCTCCAGCAGCAGGGCGGCCAGCTGCGCCGCCAGGTCGCGCGGGGCGGCGGCGGTCTGGCGCATCTCGATGCGGCCGGGAGCGAAGGCGACCAGATGGGTCGAGTGCAGCAGATGCGCATGCACCATCGGCGCCCGGCCGGAGGCGAGCGCCACCACCTCGCGGAAATTGCGCGGCTGGGCGACGGCCGCAGGAGCGGGGCTGGCCGCCAGCAGGGCCGTGGCGCCGCCGCCGGCCATCGCCCGGCTGCCGCCGCCACCGCCGGAGGGCGCGGCAGGGGGTGCCGTCAGGCTGGCGCCGTTCTCGGCCAGGCGCTTCACCAGCTCGCCCGGGGTCGGCATCTCGGCCAGATGCGCCAGGCGGATCAGCACCATCTCGGCCGCGGCGCGGCGGTCGGGGGCCTCGGCCACCTCGGAAATGCCCTTCAGCAGCACCTGCCAGGCGCGGCCCAGCACCGGGATGGTCAGCTTCTCGGCCAGGCCCGTGCCGCGCACCCGCTCCTGCTCTGGCAGGGAAGGGTCCTGGCGCAGGGCGGGCACGGCGCGCAGCCGGGTCAGGGTATGGGTCAGCTCCAGCAGGTCGGCCAGCACCACGCCGGGGTCGGCGCCGCGCTCATGCCCGCCATCCATCGCCGCCAGCACGGCTGGGATGTCGCCGCGGAAAGCCGCCTCGAGCAGGTCGAAAAGAAGAGAACGGTCGGCCAGGCCCAGCATGTCGCGGACCAGCCCGGCCTCGACGCCCTCGGGGCTGCCGGCGGTCTGGGCGATGGCCTGGTCCAGCAGCGACAGCCCGTCGCGCACCGAGCCGTCGGCGGCGCGCGCGATCATGGCCAGCGCGGCGTCCGAGGCCGGCACCGCTTCCGCCGCCGCGATCCGGGCGAAATGGGCGCGCAGCTGCTCCTGCGGCACGCGCTTCAGGTCGAAGCGCTGGCAGCGCGACAGGATGGTCGCGGGCACCTTCCGGATCTCGGTCGTGGCGAAGAGGAACTTCACCTGCGGCGGCGGCTCCTCCAGCGTCTTCAGCAGCGCATTGAACGCCGCCGTCGACAGCATGTGCACTTCGTCGAGGATATAGACCTTGAAGCGGGCGCGGGCCGGGCGGTAGCGCACCGCCTCGCGCAGCTCGCGGATATTGTCGACGCCGTTGTTGGAGGCGGCGTCGAGCTCCAGCACGTCCGGATGCCGGTCGGCCAGGATCGCCTGGCATTCGGCGCAGACGCCGCAGGGCTCGGCGGTCGGGCCGCCCTGGCCATCGGGACCGACGCAGTTCAGCGCGCGGGCGATGATGCGGGCGGTGGTCGTCTTGCCCACGCCGCGCACGCCGGTGAGCATGAAGGCATGCGCCACCCGGTTCTGCGCGAAGGCGTTCTTCAGCGTCCGCACCAGCGCATCCTGGCCGATCAGGTCGGCGAAGCTCTGCGGGCGGTATTTGCGGGCGAGGACGCGATAGGGCGTCGCCGGGGCATCGGCGGGCGGGGCCACCAGCGGGGCCGAAGCCGGCGCCGGGGCCGCCTCTCCGAACAGGCCGGGGCCTTCAGG